>JAJDZQ010000158.1 GCA_022824565.1 Anaerolineae bacterium
CAGCACGATCGAAGCGCACCGCACTCCCAATGTGCGTCCGCTGCCCGTTGACGACGAGTTGCTGGGCGATCGTGATTATCGGCAGGTCAATGGCTCGCTCGCCATTTATAGCGCGCCCGACAGCCCAGAGCCCGAAAGCTATGGCGAAGGCTATACTTTTGTGACTGTGCAGGAAGATCATGGCGAATGGGCGAAGGTCGGCGAAGATCAATGGGTGCGCACAGACAACCTGGGCGAAGGATTCACGCCGTCTCGATTTGCAGGCGCGTTGCTTCCGTTGGATGGCAATCTGCCCTTCACTGTCGCCTGGACATTGACGCATCTGCGCGGCTCGAAGTCGCCCGGCGCTCCCGAAGCCGCGGACAATCGCTTTCTATATCGTTACAGCCGCGTCTATATCTATGCCACCGTGCAGGTTGATGGGTATGACTGGTATCAGATTGGGCATGACCAGTGGGTGCATCAGTTCAAAGTAGCGAAGATCTTGCCAGTTGCGCGCCCGGCGACAGTTGATACGCACAAGTGGATCAGCGTCGACCTCTATGAACAGGTGGCGGTCGCCTATGAAGGCGAAACACCCGTATTTGCCACCTTGGTGTCTTCGGGCATGGCCGACTGGCCGACCAACGAAGGCGTCTTCCATGTCTATGTGCGCTTCAAACGGGCGCTAATGAGCGGCGCGCACAACCAGCCCGATTTCTATTATCTGCAAGAAGTGCCCTGGACGATGTATTACGATGACCAGATCGCGCTGCATGGCGCATATTGGCACGATGGCTTTGGCTTTCGGCGCAGTCACGGCTGTGTCAACTTGGCCATCACCGATGCGCATTGGCTCTTCCAGTGGTCGGAAAGCGAATATGACTATCGGGCCGCCGACTACACGGGTCCGGCCGTATATGTCTATTCCAGCGGCGATTATGACTGAGGCTCGCTAGACAGCCAGCGCTTCGTCCGCCAGACGAAATGGCTCGATATAGCCCTGCGCCGCCAGCAATTCGGCATTGAGGATGCTGCAGCCGGCCGCCCCGCGGATGGTATTGTGCGAAAGCGAAGCGAACTTGTAACCCAGTATGGGGCATTCGCGCAGCCGGCCGATGCTGGTGGTCATGCCTGCGCCTGCCTCGCGGTCGCGGCGGGGTTGCGGACGGTCGATCTGCGTTAGATATTGCAGCGGGAAGCGCGGCGCACTGGGCAGATCGGGCACGGGCGGCAGGGCTTGGCAGGTTTCCCAATCGTCGATGATGTCGGCAAATGCGGGTTGCTGCTCCAGCTCGACCGAGATATTGACCAGGTGGGCGTCAACCACGGGCACACGCGTGCAAGTCGCGCTGACAAGCATGTCCAGCTCAGCTATGCCAGCGCCGGTGAATGCGCCCAGCATCTTGCGCGACTCGGTTTCCATCTTTTGTTCGTCGCCGGGCACCCAGGGGATGACATTGTCGATGATATCCATGGACGACACGCCGGGGTAGCCCGCGCCGCTGATGGCTTGCTCGCTGACCAGGTGCAAGCGGCGAATGCCATATTTTACAAGTGGCTTCAGCGCCATGACGACGGGCATCACCGTGCAATTGGAATTGGCAATCAATGCGCCAGTCGTCCAGCCGCGCTGCCGACGTTGCCAGCCGATCAAGCCTGTGTGCCCGGCATTGACCTCGGGCAGCAGCAGCGGCACATCGGGCAGCATCCGATTGGCAGAAGCGTTGCTGCAAACGACATGCCCCGCAGCTGCCAGCGCCAGTTCTCGCATTTGCGCCGCTTCTTTGGGCAGAGCCGAAAAAACCAGTGGCGAACCCAGCGGCTCATCCAGCGCTTTGACCACCAGCGTGGCGACATCGGCTGGCGGATTGCCATTCAGCACCCAGTGCGCCGCATCGGCATAGCGTCGACCAGCGCTGCGGGAAGAGCCGACGACTTCGCGCACCTGGAACCAGGGGTGGCCTTCTAGCAGTTGGATGAAGCGCTGCCCCACGGCACCAGTCGCGCCCAATATCGCTACATCAAGTTTATGCATCTTCTTGGCACCTGCCTTACATGCCGACCGTGCCCGAGCGTACAGCCGGATACGATCCCAACATCTTCACAAACGAGGTCAATTGTAGCAACTGCATCAGCAGCTCTTGGCAGCGCTGTTCTTGCCAATGTCCTTCAAAGTCCAGATAAAACAGCGGCTCCCAAGGGCGGTTGCGGCGCGGTCTAGATTCGAGCTTGGTCAGGTTCAGATCGCGCTTGGCGAATTCGCCCAGGCATTCATAGAGCGCGGCGGGACGATTGCGCGTGGCAAATACGATAGACGTCTTGTTGTATTCACCGGGCGGCGGGTCGCCATGCCCCAGCAGCAAGAAGCGCGTGTAATTGAAGGGTTCGTCTTCGATTTCGCTGGCCAGCACATCCAGCTCGTACATGTCAGCCGCCAGCAGCGATGCGATTACCGCGACGCCCGGCTCGGGCGACTTCGCCAGGTCTTGCGCCGCGCCAGCTGTGTCGTACCAGCCAAAAGGCTCATAGCCATTGCGCTTCAAGAATCGCTCGCATTGCATCAGCGCCTGCGGATGACTGCGCACCTGCTGGATCGCGGCCATGGACGTGCCCGGGCTGGCCAGCAGGTTGTGATGCACATGCAAGATCACTTCCGCCTGGATGCGCACATCGCGGTCGAGCAGCATCTCGTATGCGCCGGCCACCGAACCAGCCAGCGCATTTTCCACCGGCAGCAGACTGTAGTCGGCCATGCCTGTTTGCAGCGCGTCAAAGAGCTGGTTGAGATCCTGGCAGGGAATGGGCTGTACCTCATCGCCAAAGTGCTGGCGTACAGCGATTTCGGAATTTGCGCCAGGAATCCCCTGATAGGCAACTTTCGACATGTCCACCTTGTTTCGTTCTTCGTGCAGGCCACGCATCATAACCGAAAGCTGGCACGCAGAAAAGTGTTAGCCCACCCCCAATCCCCTTCCCCGAAGCATCAGGGAGGGGCAGCGCCTGCAGAGAAAATGAGATCTGCTGCTCCATTTCTTGCAGCTTGGCAAGGTTTGCACTGGTTTCTCGACGAGTCTCCCTTCTCCATTGAGTTGGGGAAGGGCCGGGGGTGGGGTAGCAAATGCTGGTCCATCCAAGATTCTCACCACTCCTGCTTGCAACACATTTTTGGCGCGCGCGTATACTGGAGTGAAGGAGCCAGCCTATAAGGAGCGATCATGACAAACGAACCGCGCTTTGATCCGCTGCGCGATATTCAGCATATCGGCGAGCAAATCACGCGCCAGGTAGAAAAAGGCATCCGCGCCGTAACCAGCAATCCCGAGCAGTTGCAAGTGGATATGTACGAGGCGGAAGGGCATCTTTATATCAGCACGCAAAGCATAGACGGGCTGGTAAAAGAGAGCATCGATATCAGCCTGGAGTCCAACATCTTGACGATCAGCGTGCAAACCGAGCCAGAGCCGACTCCCACCTCGGCGCGATTCCTGCTGCAAGAGCGGCGCTTTGGTCCCATCTCGCGCGAGATTGAGCTGTCTGTCCCGGTCAAAGCCCAAGAAGCGCGCGCAAAGGTCGAAGGCGGCGGACGTCTGCTCATCAGTCTGCCGATTGACGAAGGCGTTTATGGCAATATCGCCGTGACGCCGGTGGACTAGCTTTTGCGCTTAGGCCAGCCGTTGATGAAGATGACCCATCTCGGCGCGGTATTCTGCCGCTGCGCCGATGAAGGCATCAAAAAGCGGGTGCGGGCGATTGGGGCGACTAAGAAACTCGGGATGGAATTGGCAGCCCAGCATAAAGGGGTGGTCTTGCAACTCGGCGATCTCGACCAAAATGCCATCGGGGCTTAGACCGCTAAAAGCCACGCCAGCCTGCAGAAATGCTTCGCGGTAGGCGTTGTTGAATTCAAAGCGATGGCGGTGCCGTTCCATGACTTGCGGTCTGCCATACGCAGCAGACGCCAATGAATTGCTTTGCAAGACGCATGGATATTCGCCCAGCCGCATCGTACCGCCCATATCGGTGATGGCGCGCTGCTCTAGCATCAGGTCGATGACCGGGTGTGGCGTGCTGACATCAAACTCGGAGCTGTTGGCGTCATCCAGGCCGAGCACATTGCGCGCGTATTCGATGCACATCACCTGCATGCCCAGGCACAAGCCCAGATAGGGCACATTGTTCTCGCGCGCGTGGGCGGCTGCGCTGATCTTGCCTTCGATGCCACGATAGCCGAACCCGCCCGGCACGACGATGCCATCCAGCGCTGCCAGTTCGTCCAGACGCTTGCCTTTTTCCAGCTCGCCCGAGTGAATCCAGCAGATTTCGACAGCTTGTCCGCGCTGTATCGCGGCATGTGCGAGCGATTCCTTGACCGACATATAGGCATCATGCAATTCGACATATTTGCCAACAATGCCGATGCGCAGACACCCCGAGGCTTGGCGGCCGCGCCTCAAGATGGCGCGCCAGCCGTTCAGATCGGGCGGCTGGCACTGCAAGCGGAATCGTTCGCAGATGAAATCGCCCAAGCCGCTGGCTTCGATCATCAGTGGCACGGCATAAATGCTGTCGGTGGTCTCGAGTGGGATGACGGCATTTTCGTCTACATCGCAGAATAGCGCGATTTTGTTGATGATCTCTTGATTCACCGGGTGGTCGGTGCGAGCGATAATCACATTGGGCTGGATGCCGATTCCGCGCAGCTCGCGGGCGCTGTGCTGGGTTGGCTTGGTCTTGAGCTCGCCTGTCGCGCCGATGTGCGGCAAGAAGGTCACATGCACATTGAGCGTATCGCGGCGGCCAAACTCGGTGCGCAACTGACGAAGCGCCTCCAAGAAGGGCAGGCTTTCGATATCGCCAGCTGTGCCACCCACCTCGACAATGACGACATCCGCATGGGTGCGCTGTCCCAGCAGCTTGATGCAGCGCTTGATTTCGTTGGTGATATGCGGCACGACCTGGATCGTGCCACCCAGGTAATCGCCCTTGCGCTCTTTTTCTATGACAGTCAGATAAACCTGCCCGGCCGTTACATTGGACAAGCGACTGACTGGCTCGTCCACGAAACGTTCATAATGCCCCAGGTCGAGGTCGGTCTCTGCGCCATCTGAGGTGACGAAGACTTCGCCATGCTGATAGGGATTCATCGTGCCGGGGTCGACATTGAGATAGGGGTCCAGCTTTTGGATGGCGACTTTCAATCCGCGAGCCTTCAAGATGCGCCCGATAGACGCGACAGTCAGGCCTTTGCCAACCGAGCTGACGACGCCCCCCGTGCAGAAGATGTATTTCGGTTTCACAAGCCCATCCCCTCGCTCATCAAGTCAACAGCTTGCGCAAGTCTTCTTGGGCAGCGCGCATATCCAAGAAGAGCAGGCCAAGATTGGCATCGGCGCTTGCCAGCACGGTGAGCAGGCAATTCTCGTCCAGCCCCTGCAGCAACACATAACCCGCTCGCCCTTCGATGAAAACCTGCTCCAGCTCGCCACGCCCCAGCTCATCCGCGATGCGTTCGCCCAGAGCCAGCATGGCCGCGCTCATCGCAGAGATACGTTCCGCGCCTATTTCTTCGGGCAGCGAGGCAGCGATCATCAACCCTTCCACGCCGACCAGCGCCGCCGCTTCTGCGCCGGGAGTCGTTGCGCGCAGGCTGTTCAAGCGCTCTGTAAGTAGCTCGGCATTGGCGGCTGGCACGGCATTTCACCTGTCGTTTTGCTGGCAATTGCGCTGCATGGTGGCTGGACAAATCTGCGCCGCGCATCATGCATAGTATAGTTTCTCGGCCACGCAAAACAAGACGCAGGGCGGGCAATGTTATTCGGCAGCTGCAGCCGATACAAACAATCCAGATTTCGCTATACTGGACGCAGTCACGCGAAAATCGGACTGTTTTGCATGAGCGAAAATCCCAGAACAGCGACGCGTACGCCGCGCGCGCAGCCCACCGCCAGCTCAGTTCAAGAGCTCGCCGAGCGCATTGTGAGCGCGGTCAGCCAGGTGATCTTGGGCAAGCGCAACGAGATCCGCCTTACGACACTGGGCTTGCTGTGCCGCGGGCATCTGTTGCTCGAAGATATCCCCGGCGTTGGCAAGACCATGATGGCGAAGTCGCTGGCGAAGGCGGTAGGCTGCAGCTTCAGCCGCATTCAGTTCACGCCGGACATGCTGCCTTCGGATATCACGGGCGTTTCGATATTTAATCCGAAGTCGCGCGAATTTGAGTTCCGCGCGGGGCCAATCATGGCGCAGATTGTGCTGGCCGACGAGATCAACCGCGCCACCCCCAAGACGCAATCGGCGCTGCTGGAAGCCATGGAAGAGGGGCAGATGACAGTCGATGGCGTCACCTACCGCCTCAGCAACCCGTTCCTGATCTTGGCTACACAAAACCCGATCGAATACGAAGGCACCTTCCCCTTGCCCGAGGCGCAACTGGACCGCTTTTTGATCCGAATCAAGATGGGCTATCCCCAGCCGCAGGACGAGTTGCGCATCCTCGCCTCGCAGCAATATCAGCATCCCCTGCAAAATCTGCAGCAGGTTGTCAGCTTGCAAGAACTGCTCTCTGTGCAGCAAGCCATCAAGGATGTATATGTGGCGAAAGAGGTCCAGCAGTACATTATCAACTTGATAACGGCTTCGCGGCGGCACAGCGATGTCTATCTGGGCAGCAGTCCGCGTGGATCGCTGGCGCTATTCCGGACGGCGCAGGCGCGGGCAGCCATGAGCGGGCGCGACTTCGTCATCCCCGATGATGTCAAGGCGCTGGCCGAGGTCACGCTGGCGCACCGCATTATCGTGGGTCCGGCGGCGCGCATCAAAAATATCACCACGCGCACGATCGTCCAGGACATCCTGCAAGCTACGCCGGTGCCGGGCGCATCGGTTCGCTGATCCCCATGCCGGTCGATCGCCGCCGCGCGCTCTATTTGCTGGCCGCGTTCAGCCTTTTCATTGCGCTCTTCACTGGGCGCGCCCACATTTTTATCATCGCCTGGCTGGTGGGGGCTTTGCTGCTGCTTTCGCGCCTGTGGACCTGGCAGTCACTGCACGGGATCGCCCTGCGCCGCCGCACGCGCAGCCGCCGCTCGCAAGTTGGGCGGGTTTTTCGGGAAAGCTTCAGCCTGCGCGCCACCAACTGGCTGCCCAAGCTCTGGATGGAGATTCAC
The DNA here is from genome assembly GCA_022824565.1 of Anaerolineae bacterium. Lineage (GTDB taxonomy): Bacteria > Chloroflexota > Anaerolineae > Aggregatilineales > Phototrophicaceae > UBA6055. The sequence continues at coordinate 7,149 of JAJDZQ010000158.1, forward strand.
GACCATTCCACGCTGCCCGGGCACCGCGCCAGCCATATCGTGCCGAGCCTGCTGGGCCAGCGCGAATACCGCTGGACAGCCGAGACGGTTTGTTCGCTGCGTGGCGAATTTCTGCTGGGTCCGCTGACTGTCATCAGCAGCGACCCATTTGGCTTGTTCCAGTCGCCCAGGCGTTTGGGCGCGACCGAACGGCTCATCGTCTATCCGCGAGTTGTCGATATCCGGCGCGTGCTGCTGCCAGTCGGCTATCTTTCCGGCGGCGAAGCCCAGCGGCGGCTCACGCATCATGTCACCACCAATGCGAGCAGCATCCGCGAATATGTGCCCGGCGACAGCATGAATCGCATTCACTGGCGTTCCACCGCGCGCAGCGGGGAATTGATGGTCAAGGAATTCGAGCTGGACCCGCTGGTGGATATCTGGCTTTTCAGTGACTTTTCCGCGAAATCTGCCTACGATGATGGCAGCATTCGTCGCGTCAGTCCGGGCGGCGTCATCCTGCCGACTTCATCACAAATTCCACCCGCCACAGAAGAATATGGCGTGGTTATCGCGGCGTCGCTCGCCAAGCACTTTATCGATGACGAGCGCGTGGTTGGCTTCGGCGCATACACGCCAAACCGGCATTTTGTGTTGCCCGACCGCGGCGACCGGCAGTTGGCGATGATCTGGTCGGCGCTGGCGGTTGCCCATTGCACATCGGAAATGAGCCTGCGCGAGATGCTGTCGCTGGAGGCGATGCAATTCACGCGCGGCACAACATTGATGATCATCACAAGTTCGCTGGATGCAAGCTGGATCGCCGAAGCGCAAGTCTTGCAGCGGCGCGGAATCCGCCCATTTTGTGTTTTCATCGACCCAGCGACATTCAACCCACAATTGGATTCCAGCGAAGTGCGCGGCCTGTTGCAATTGGCGAAGATCGCCTCGCTGATTGTGGGTAAAGATGACGACATCGGCCTGGCGCTCGAGCAACGGCCGATTTGAGCTATGGGCAAAGGGGGGGAGAAGCACCTGACAAAAACATACGATGCCATTGTGATCGGCGCGGGCGCCATGGGCAGCGCAGCCGCCTATTATCTCAGCCGGCGCGGGCAGCGCGTCTTGCTGCTGGAACAATTTGCGATTGATCACCAACGTGGCAGCTCCTATGGTTTCTCGCGCATCATTCGTTATTCCTACGACAATCCTGAATATGTCGACCTGGCGAAAGATACCTACCCGCTCTGGTTTGCGCTGGAAGACGAACTTGGCGAGCAACTGGTGACGAAGACGGGCGGCATCGACTTTGGACCGGCAAGCGACCCGACGCTGCAAGCGACAATCGCATCGGTGCGCGGTAGCCGCCTCGCCCATCAACTGCTTTCGCCCCTTGAGGCGCAGGCACACTTCCCGCAATTTCGCTTCGCAGACAACTTCGCGGTGCTCTACCAGCCAGACAGCGGATTTGTGGCGGCTTCGCGGGCTGTCCGCGGGCATGTTCGGTTGGCGCGCGCCAATGGGGCAGAAGCGCTGGAAAATACCGCAGTAACCGGCATTCGCATCGAAAAGGACAGCGTCGAGCTTGCTACTAGCCGTGGCGATTTCTCTGCGGCCAGGTTGGTCGTTACGGCTGGCTCCTGGGCAAAATCGCTGCTGGCGCAAACCGGCATCGACCTGCCGCTGCGAATCTTGCGCTGCCAGCTCAATTTTCTCGCGCCGGCCGATCTGCCCATGCACAGCGCCGAGAATTGCCCGGTGTATATCGCGCATTTGCGAGAACGAGACGGCCATTCAATCTATGGCATCCCGGCGCAGGCTGGTTCGGGATTCAAAGTGGCCTTCCATGCGGGACCGGCTGTGGCGCATCATGGCGAAGTCGACTATACGCCTACAGCTGCGGATGTCGAGAAACTGCGGACCTTCTTGCGCGCGCACATCCCGGGTGTCGCCGCTGCGCCCGTCCAAAGCAGCCGCATCTGCCTGTATACGCAGACGCCAGATGAACACTTCATCATCGACAAACATCCCGAACATGCCCATGTTGTGGTCGGCGCGGGCTTCAGCGGGCACGGCTTCAAGTTCAGCACAACCATCGGCAAAATGCTCAGCGATATCGCGCTGGATGGCAGCACGCAGCACAATGACAGCCTGTTCAAGCTGGCGCGCTTTATAGCTTGAGCGACCACCAAAAGAACGCGCCGACCGAAACAAAGCCGTTCCTGGTCAATAGCGCGGCAACCTGCTCGTCCTCTGCTGCAATCAGCGCTCCGATGCGCGACCGCTGCTCAGTCTGTGCGCGAAGCTGCGCCTGGTCGATCGCCGCCTGGCTTATGTCGCCTTCCAGCCAGATGCCTCGATATGTCAATGTGTCGACCGGCACCAGATGCGCCGCGTGAGCAGCCGATGCCCAAGCAGACACTGGCTTGGCCGCGGCAATAAACAAGGCATACGGGCCAGCCGAACGCAGCAGCCGCGCGCGCGAGCAGATGCGACCCATAGCGAGATTGTCTGCCCGCACCAAAGCTCGCAGCGAATCAGCGCCGCTTGCCGATGCTGACTGGATGCAGCTGGCCACCAGGGCAAAGCCGACTCCCCTGCCCCGCGCAACCGAGTCCACAGCCAGCAAGTCCAGCTCAAAGCGCGCCTCTCCACTGGCCGAGCGCGTCGGAAAGTTGGCCGCAAAGCCGATTACCGCGCCATCCAGCTCTGCAACCAGGACAAGATTGCATTGCAGGTGCTTGACTTGCGGCTCTTTGCGCTCGCCGAATGCGGAGGCGATGATGCGCGCGATGGCAGCGAGGTCGGCTTGCGCAGCCTGGCGGATCGCGAGCATCATTGATTTTTTGCCATTGGGAGCGCATACTGGTGCGCAGACAAATGCCAGCCGCCTGCATCGCCTGGACCCGCCTTGTTAAACGCGCCCGCCAACATCATCAGCAAGCCGGTTTTGTATCTGATCGCTTTCGTCAGCGGCATGACGACCTTGGCCATCGAGCTTTCGGCTTCGCGCCTGCTGGGCAGCGTATTCGGCAACAGCAATCTGGTGTGGGCGAATGTCATCGGCTTGATGCTGCTGTACCTGACAATAGGCTACTTTCTTGGTGGACGGCTGGCCGACCGCAAGCCATCCGCGACAGTATTGCTGCAGCTGATCCTTTGGGCGGCTTTCCTGGCTGCTTTGATCCCGCTGCTCGCCCGTCCCATCATATCACGCGCGGCGCAGGCTGTCTTTGGCGCAGAGGCGGCGCTGGCGCTGGGTTCCTTTCTCGTCATTCTGGTGCTGTTTGCGCTGCCGGTCACGCTGCTGGGCATGGTTTCGCCATTTGTCATCCGCCTCGCCGTGGCAGATATAGCGCAGGCGGGCAAGGTCGCCGGGCAAGTTTATGCCATCAGCACACTGGGCAGCCTGCTGGGCACATTCCTGCCTGTGCTGGTGACGATCCCCCAACTGGGCACGACGCGCACCTTCCTGCTCTTTTCGGGCATTTTGTTCCTCGCCGCGTGCCTGCCCTTGCTGCGCATCGAGCCACGGCGGGGCCTGCGCTATTTGCTGCTGCCGCTTGTCATCGCGCTGCTGGCACAGACGACTTTGGCAGCGCCGCTTCGTCCGCCAGCCGCGGGCACCAGGTTGCTTTATGATGGCGAAAGCGAATACAACTACATCCAAGTGCAAGAAGACAGCGCTGGTTTTCGCTACCTTTATCTGAACGAGGGGCAAGGCGTGCACAGTCTGTGGCACCCGAGCGAGCTGCTCTATGGCGGCACCTGGCAATACTTCTTGGCCGCGCCCTATTTCAATAATCCGCCCTTTCGCGCCGACCGGGTGGAGTCCTTGTTGCTGATCGGCCTGGCAGCTGGAACATCGGCTCGTCAATATCAAGCGGTTTATGGAGATATCGACATCGTAGGCATCGAGCTGGATGCCGAGATCATCCAGGTTGGCGCGGAGTTCTTCGACATGAACAGGGCGCAAATGCCCTCACTCCAGGTCATCGTCGGCGATGGGCGCTACGAGCTGCGAAAACTGGAGCGCAAGTTCACTGTAATTGGCATCGATGCCTATCGCCCGCCGTATATCCCCTGGCACCTGACGACGGTCGAATTCTTCGGCGAGGTCAAAATGCGGCTGGCTGACGATGGCGCGCTGGCCATCAATGTCGGGCGAACCGATACCGACCGGCGGCTGGTCGATGCGCTTGCCAACACCTTGCAACAGGTCTTCCCCAACGTGCATGCCCTGGATGTGCCGCAATCATTCAATACCATCCTGGTGGCGACTGTTCAGCCTACGCAAGCCCAGGCCCTGCGCGACAATATCGCCCACCGCGTGGCCACAATTGATTCGCGGCTTTATACGGTCCTGGGGCAGGCTGCGGACGCGCTTGTGCCATTGGGCAATAGCGACATCGTCTTCACCGATGACCGAGCGCCTGTCGAGAGTCTGGTCGATTCCATCGTGCTGGACTTTTTGCTGGCTGGCCGCGCAGACGAGTTTCGGCAGCGTGAGTAGCTCCCTCGCGCAGAAGCTGCTGCTGGCGCTGGCGTTGGTCTGCCTGCTGATGATGACGGCTGTGCGCTTGCTGCTGAGCCACGAATTTCTGCGCATTGAATACTTCCGCACTGGCTTTCCAGCCGATAGCTACGGATTCAACGCCGACGATCGCCTGCGCTACGGGCGCAATACAATCGACTACTTGTTCAATGACGAGCCGGTCGCCTTCTTGGAAAAGCTGCGCCTGCCGTTGAGCTTGTGCTTCTTGCCACCAGCCGCTGCGCAAGATTGTCCGCTGTTCAAGCAATCCGAGCTGCGGCACATGCGGGATGTCAAACAGGTCTTGCAATTCGCTTTTGCGCTGGCTGTTGTCTGCGCATCGATCGTGCTGGTTGCGCTGTTGCTGGATTGGCGGGCTGGGCTGGCGGGGATGCACTTGGGCGCGTGGCTGACTATGCTGCTGATTGGCGGGCTGGGCGTGCTGGCTTTGGCGGCCTGGGACAGCGCATTCGACCGCTTTCATGCCTTGTTCTTCGCGGCTGGCAGTTGGCGCTTCCCACATTCCGACAGCTTGATTCGCCTGTTTCCCGAGCAGATTTTCCTGGATGCGACGCTGTTTATCGCGGGGTTCTGCGTTGTCGGCGCGTGCCTCGTCCTGGCGCTGTGTCGGCGGGCGCTGCCGGCTCGCAGTGGCATTTGAGCATACTCACTCGCGCCGCTTTGTACTATGCTAGGCAGACAACCGAGCCTGACGCTCACCAAGTAGCAAAGGAGACGAAGAAAATGGCGATTCGCGTTGGCATTAACGGATTTGGACGCATCGGCCGGCAGGTGCTGAAGGCGATGCGCGAGCGTTACGCGGACGATATAGACATTGTGGCTTTCAACGACCTGGGCGACCTCGACACCATGGCGCACCTGTTTCGCTACGATTCAAATTATGGCGTCTATCCTGGCACAGTAGAGGTCGCGGACGGCGCATTGATTGTAGATGGCGATCGTGTCGCCGCCTTGTCCCAGCGCGACCCGGCCCAGCTGCCCTGGGGCGATCTGGGCGTGGATGTGGTTATCGAAAGCACTGGCATCTTCCGCGACAAAGCCAGCGCTTCCAAACACATAAGCGCCGGCGCGCAAAAGGTCATCATATCCGCGCCAGCCAAAGGCGAAGATATCACGATCGTGCTGGGCGTCAACCAGGACAAATATGACCCGGCCGCGCACCATGTCGTTTCCAACGCCTCTTGTACGACCAATTGCCTGGCACCAGCCGCCAAAGTGGTCAATGACGCCTTTGGCATCCAGCAGGGCTTCATGACCACCATCCACAGCTACACCAACGACCAGCAGATTCTCGATCTGCCGCACAGTGACTTGCGCCGCGCCCGCGCCGCCGCTGTCAACATGATCCCCACCAGCACCGGGGCTGCGCAAGCTGTCGCGCTGGTCGTGCCCGAGCTGAAAGGCAAGTTTGATGGCATGGCTGTGCGCGTGCCCACACCCACCGGCTCGCTGGTGGACTTTGTGGCGACTGTGGACAAAGCGCCCGGCAAAGCTGAATTGATCGCCGCGTTTGAAGAAGCCGCCGCCGGCGCCATGAATGGCTATCTGGCTGTCTCGCACGAGCCGCTGGTCAGCAGCGATTATGTGGGCAATCCCTATTCCAGCATCATTGATGCGCTTTCCACCGATGTCGCGGGCAATCTTGTCAAAGTGATCACCTGGTATGATAACGAATGGGGCTATTCGTGCCGCACGGCGGACTTGACCAAGTTCGTTGGCGACCGCCTCTAGCGCCAGGCAAGAGCATGAACAAGCTGACGATTGGCGATCTCGAGCTGGGTGGGAAGCGCGTTCTCGTCCGCGTCGATTTCAATGTGCCGCTGGCTGGCGCGCGCATCACGGACGATACGCGGATCCGCGCCGCGATCCCCACTTTGCAAAAGATAATAAGCGAAGAGCCTCGCGCGGTCATTTTGCTTTCGCACTTGGGCCGCCCCAAAGGCCAACGCCGCGAGGACATGTCGCTCGCGCCTGTTGCGCCGGCGCTGGCTGCGGCTCTGGGATGTGATGTCGCTTTCGCAGACGACTGCATCGGTCCCGTGGCGCAGCAGGCTGTGAATGCGCTGCCCGCGGCGGGTGTGCTGCTGCTGGAAAATACCCGTTTTCATGCGGGCGAGACAGCCAACGACCCGCGCTTCGCAGAAGAATTGGCGCTGCTGGGCGATGTCTTCGTCAACGATGCCTTTGGCACAGCCCATCGCGCGCATGCCTCCAATGTCGGCGTGGCGGGACATCTGGGCGCGGCCGCGGGCACCCTGCTGGAAAAAGAAATCGACTATCTGGCCACCGCGTTGGAAGAGCCACGACGTCCCTTTGTCGCCATCATCGGCGGCGCAAAGGTTTCGGGCAAGATCGATGTCATCGAGGCGCTGCTGGGCAAAGTGGACAAGTTGCTGGTCGGCGGCGGCATGGCGAATACATTTTTCGCCGCGCAAGGCCGCGACATGGCCGATTCGCTGGTCGAGCGGGATGCGCTGGCACTGGCACGCGATTTGCTGTTGAAAGCTGGCGACAAATTGATGCTGCCGATTGATCAGCGCATCGCCGATGACTTTGCCAATAGCGCAACCCAGCGAGTCCTGAGCGCGGATGAAGATGTGCCGGCCGGCTGGCAGTCCCTGGATATCGGGCCGGCGACTGTTGCCGCATTTGGCGCGGAAGTGGCTGGGGCGGGCAGCATCGTATGGAATGGGCCCATGGGCGTTTTTGAGATGCCGGCTTTTGCGCTGGGCACAACTGGCGTGGCGCGCGCGCTGGCAGCGGTGACCGCGACCGGCGCAACCAGCATCATCGGCGGTGGCGATTCGGCGGCGGCCGTGGCCCAAGCTGGCTTGACGGCTGCCATGTCGCATATATCCACGGGCGGCGGCGCAAGCCTCGAGCTGCTGGAAGGCAAGACCCTGCCCGGCATCGCGGCGCTTTCCGAACGCGCAGCAAGCCAAAGCTAGGCGATATGTATGGAGGAGCGCGACATGCACAGAAAGCCGATCGTGGTGGGCAACTGGAAGATGAACAAGCATCCGCGCGAAGCTATCGACTTTGTCAAACAGCTAGAAGCGCGCGTCAGCGACTTCGACTCGGTTGACAAAGCGGTTGCGCCGACCAACCTGGCGCTGCCCGGCGTTTCCGCTGCCTTGCAAGGCACGCAGCTCTTGGTCGCGGCGCAAAATGCCCACTGGGAAGCCGGCGGCGCCTTCACCGGGCAAGTATCGGCAGACATGCTGCGCGGGTTGGCGCAATTCGTCATCCTCGGGCATTCAGAAGTGCGCGCCTACCTGGCAGAGACCGACGCCCATGTCAACCGCAAAGCCAAAGCTGCCCTGGCGGCGGGTTTGCAGCCGATCATCGCGGTGGGCGAAAGCCTGGCGCAGAATGAAGCCGGCGAGACGATCGACTTTGTGCGCGGGCAAGTGAGCTCGGCGCTGGCTGGGATCCCGGCGGAGGACATGGCGCGCGTGGTCATCGCCTACGAGCCGCTTTGGGCGATCGGCACCGGCAAGAGCGCCACCAGCCCACAAGCCGACAGCATCATTGGCGCGGCTATCCGAGAACCGCTGCGCGAGCTGTACAATGACCGTGTCGCGGACAATACACGGATTCAATATGGCGGCAGCGTCAAACCGGGTAATATGGCCGAGTTCATGGCCCAGCCAAATATCGATGGCGCATTGGTCGGCGGCGCATCGCTGCATGTCGACGACTTCGCCACATTGGTAGCAATCGCTGCGCGTGTGAAAGGGTCTTGAGCTGCGCGAGCTTGACTTTCTGGCGCAATTGGTCGCGCTGGGATTGCTGTTTGTCGCATTCCGGCGAGCAGAGCGCTGGCTGCATCAGCATATCTTCAAAGTCGGCTGGCTGTTGACCAACAATTTTCAGATCACAACCATCCTCTATTACAGCTTCTTCCTGCCCGGCATCGTGCTGCACGAGTTGTGCGTTTGGCTGCTGGCGGGATTGCTGCGCGTGCGGGCCGAGCGCGCAATCGCTTTCCCGGCTGCGCAAGAAATCGGCGAGTTGCGCCTGAACTTCATTCGCTTGTCGCCACAAGCTGGTCGCATCCGCACATTCATCATCTCTTTGGCGCCCCTGGCAGCTGGCATCGTCGCGCTGTGGCTGCTCGCGGAGGGCGTTTTTCGCTGGGGGACGGCGCTGGCGCCACTGGATGCGGGCGGCGTTGATGCGTTGGCCAGAGCGCTGCAAACCGTTATGAGAACGGCCGACTTTTGGCTGTGGTTTTATTTGGCGTTTGTCATCGCCAACACGATGTTCCCGGCGCTGCCCCTTCTGCAAAGGCGGCGGCACAAGGCTTTCGCGGCGCTCGCGCTGCTCTTGCTGGCGCGCCTGGCCTGGGCTTTCGACAGCGAATCCAGCCTCGCGCTGTTGGCCAGCCTGGGCATGGCGCTGCTGCAAGTGCTGGCATTTAATTTGCTGGTCGTGGCCGGCTTGGGCACAGCCGAGTCGCTTATTGAGCGCGTGACAGGCAAGAGCGCCAGCTTCGTCGATGGCAAGATGATCGCCATGTCACGAGAAGAAGCGCGTGCCTGGCGTGCCGAGCAGCGTAGAGCCGCATCTGCCAGCCAGACGCGCCCCAAAGCCAAGACCTTCCGAACGATTTATGACTTTCCCCTGCCGATTCCAGGACCGCCGGGCAGAGAGCCGGTCAGTCGCAGAGCCGTCACAGTGGTGATGCCGGCCGCTCCCGAAGAACCCTCGCCGCCAGCAGCGCCGCCGCAGCCACCCACGCAGCCGCCTTCGCTAGAAGCCATCCGCGCCAGCCAAGCAGTGCCGTTCAGCCGTCCTTTCGTACCCGGCGAGTTGCCAATTGAAGGCGAAAACTGGCAGGCTGAGCCGGACGCCCCAAACGATGCCGCTGGATTCGCGCGTCCTTTTACGAGCGCAGACGCGCCGGATGCGTCAACAGAACCGCCACGCGAGCCAAGTAAGCTGGCTGCTCAGAAAAAAACGCCACGCCCAGCCCCAGCGCACAAGCCAGAACCGGACAACGATGAACTCATCTATGAGCCTCTGGACGATATCGACAGCGAATTCGATGATGATGGTCGTTATTATGAAGACGAGTCGTAATCATCGCGCAGCACGGAGAAGCGGCCGACGATGATGAAGCCAATGGCGATGCACACAAGCATGATGGCGAACGCGATAAACTTGAACATCTGGCTGGATGTAACCAACGTGAGAAAGCCGAATACGGCGCAGATGGCATAATATCCCAAAGCAATCTGGCGGGGCGTGAACAAGCCACTATCTTGCAGGCGAAAATGCAGATGCCCGCGGTCGCCACGAAAAGGGTTGTGCCCGTTGACCAGGCGATTGACCATCTGCCAGCCCAGATCCATCAGCGGCAAGCCCATCACCAGCAGAATAGTCGCCATTTTCGCGCCGCCAATGATGCTCAGCGCGCCCAGGGCAAAACCCAGAAACCAGGCGCTGCCACCCAGGTAGACGCGGGCTGGATAGAAGTTGTGCAGCAAGAAGCCCAGCGATGCCCCGCACAAAGCCAGCGGCAGCAGCGACACGCTGGTTTGCGGCGGCAGCTGGCGGACAGCGCTGTTGAGAAACAAGATTGCGCTGGCGATGACCGCGACGCCAGCCGCCAAGCCATCCGAGCCATCCAGCAGGTTGACCGTATTCATCATCAGCACCAGCCAAAACATCGTCAGCGCGACAGTGACGAGCGGCGGCCAGGGGTCGGTCTGTGCGCCAGTCAAGGGATTGTTGAAGAATTCGATGAAGATCTGAAAAGAGATCGCGATGGCGGCGGTGGCAATCTGCGCCAGAAAGCTCTGCAGCCAACTCATATCCCAGATATCATCAACCACGCCAAACATGGCGATCAGCGAGCTGCCCAGCAACAAGCCCGCCACGCGCACGATCTCGTTGGGGTCGGTGCGCTCTACAGGCAGCAACTGCGCCAACAGCACGCCGATGATGAAAGCGGCGAAGAGCGCCAAGCCGCCCAGCTTGGGCATGGCGACAGGTTCTTGCCGCCGCCCGCCCGGCAGCGAAATGATGCGGAAGCGAAAGCTGAGCAGGCGCGCCAGGGGAATCAACGCCAGCGCCGACGCCAGCGACACATTGAAGACCAGGACAAACGCCAGCAGGTCGCGGGTCATGTGCCAAACATGCGGTCGCCGGCATCGCCCAAGCCCGGCACGATGAAACCGATATCGTTCAGCCGCTCGTCCAGCTCGGCGATATGCATGGGCACATCGGGATGGGCTTTGGAAAGCGCGTCGACGCCTTCGGGAGCGGCCAGGATGCCCAGGTATTTGATGCGTGGCGCGCCCCACCGTTTCAAAATATCAATCGTCGCGATAGCCGAGCCGCCAGTCGCCAGCATGGGATCGAGCACCAGGCAGACTTGCACCGTCGGCGCTTCGGGCAGCTTGTTATAATACTCGACTGGGCGCAAGGTCGCTTCGTCGCGATACAGGCCGATATGCCAGACTTGCACAGCCGGCAGCAGTTCCTGGATGCCATCGACCAGCCCCAAGCCCGCGCGCAGCACCGGCACCAGCCCGATGATTTCGCTGCTTTGCCAGCCACTCGCCTGCCCCATGGGCGTGTTGACGATGCTGGGTTGTAGCGCCAGATCGACCGTCGCCTCGTAACACAGCAGCAGCGCCAACTCGCGCACCAGCTCGCGAAACAGGCGATGGTCGGTGGCCACATCGCGCAGCAATGTCAATTTGTGCTTGACCAGCGGATGTGGCGAAATGTGCAAGTTGCTGGACATGCCAGCCTCCTTCGGGTACAGCGGCTTTCGTCTACCCAATTCTAGCTGCAGACCGCCCAGATTTACAGCGCCGCCGCGCCAGCCAATAAAGCTAGCATTGCAAGCCAATGCCTGTAGTCTATACTTTGGGTTCGCGGCGAGGCTGGGCGCAGGCATTTTGCCAGCTTTGCTTGTGCGCACATCCCGCCAGTCATACAGCCTAGGGAAGCGCGATTATGTCAGCCGAAAAGCGCGTCGTCAGTGGCAGCCAGCGGAAGAGCGACCGCGACAATATCGCCCTGCGCCCGCGACGTCTGGCCGACATGCTGGGGCAAGACCGCGTGCGCGAAAACCTGAGCATCTTGATTGAAGCAGCGACGGCTCGCAGCGAGCCTATCGACCATGTGCTCTTTTATGGTCCGCCCGGCCTGGGCAAGACTTCGCTGGCGTATGTTATCGCCAACGAGGTGGCAGGCAATATCCGCGTCACAGCGGGACCAGCCATCGAGCGCGCCGGCGACCTGGCAGCGGTTTTGACGCATCTAAAGAAGGGCGACATCCTGTTCATCGACGAAGTGCACAGGCTTGGCAAAGCGGTGGAAGAGATCTTGTATCCGGCGATGGAAGACTTTGTGCTGGATATCGTCATCGGCAAGGGTCCCGCCGCGAAGACCTTGCGTCTGAATCTGCCGCGTTTCACTGTCATCGGCGCGACGACGCGGCTGGCGCTGCTGGCGGCACCATTGCGTGATCGCTTCGGAGCCCGTTTTCGCCTGGACTTTTATAAAATGCAGGCCATGCAACAAATCGTGCTGCGGGCGGCGCATCTGCTGGATGTCGAGATTAGCGATGAGGGCGCGCGGGAGATCGCCAGGCGGGCGCGCGGCACACCTCGCGTCGGCTTGCGTCTGCTGCGGCGCGTGCGCGATTATGCCGAGGCGCGAGCGGATGGCGTCATTACGTTGGCTGTCACCCAAGATGCGCTGGCGCTTATGGAGATTGACGCGCTGGGTTTGGACGATATCGACCGCCGCATTCTGCGCATCATCATCGAGAAGTACAGCGGCGGACCGGTCGGGCTGGATACCATCGCCGCCGCCATCAGCGAAGACAGCGCCACCATCATGGATGTGTATGAGCCCTATTTAATCCAGCTTGGTTTTATCGATCGCACGCCGCGCGGACGCACCTGCACCCGTCACGCCTACCAACATCTGGGCCTGCCCTTCCCCGAAGCAGCCGATGACGATTCACAGCCGGCGCTGCTATGAATGTCGCAGATTTCGATTACGACTTGCCGGCGAGCTTTATCGCGCAGACACCCGCAGAACCACGCGATGCCGCCAGATTGCTGCGCATGGGACGCAGCAGCGGCGCGATTACGCATCATTGTTTTGCCGATATCGCCGATATGCTGCGGCCTGGCGATGTGCTGGTGCTCAATGACACGCGCGTTATCCCGGCGCGGCTGGCTGCGACCAAAGCAGAAAGCGGTGGCCAGGTCGAGATCCTGCTGCTGCGGCAATGGGCCGATCGCCGCTGGCTGGCGCTGGTCGGCGGGCGCAATATTCGCGCTGGCCTGCGGCTGCTGTTGGCGGATGGCGTTGGCTGCACTGTCGTCGCCTGCCTCGAAAAAAGCCAGCGAGTCCTTGAATTCGACCGGAACATCGCCGAGCGCTTGCCCGAGCTGGGTAAAATGCCGCTGCCACCCTATATTCATGCCGAACTGCCAGACAGCGAGCGCTACCAAACGGTCTACAGCCACAGCGAAGGCTCTGCAGCCGCGCCAACAGCAGGCTTGCATTTTACGCCGGCGCTGCTCGAGCAGATCGCTGCGCAGGGCGTGCAACTCGCGCGCTGTACCTTGCATATCGGGCTGGACACATTTCAGCCAGTCACAGCCGAGCGCGTGGCAGAGCATAAAATTCACAGTGAATTCGCGCGGCTGCAGCCAGAACAGGCGCAGGTTATCAACAGCGCCAAGCGTGCTGGTGGGCGGGTCATCGCGGTGGGCACGACATCTGCGCGCACGCTGGAAACGGCGGCGGCCCGCGCGGCAGACCAGCGCTGTGTGCAGCCATTCACGGCCGATACATCGCTATTCATCTATCCGGGTTATCGCTGGCGGGTGGTCGATGCGCTTATCACTAATTTTCACTTGCCCCGCTCCAGCTTGCTGATGATGCTCAGCGCTTTTGTCGGACGCGAGCGGCTCTTGGAAGCCTATGAAGTAGCCAAAAGCCTGGGCTATCGCTTCTATTCATTTGGCGATGCCATGTTTATTGGGTGAGCGCGGCAAATTCAGGCTTGACTGCCAGCAGTTTTCGGCTACCATGCACGGCTGTCCCGCAGAAACCGGCGTGGCAGCACGAATCCGATTTTCCCCGTGAGTTGAGCCCTGGCGGCTTCGGCTGCGGAGAAAGCAAGCGAAAGTTGGAGACAGCCCATGTACGCAATCATCCGCAGCGGCGGAAAACAATATCGAGCGGAAGTCGGCGCGACTATCGATGTCGACCGGCTGCCCAATGAAGTCGGCGATCAGCTTGAGATCGACGATGTGCTATTGGTTGCCGATGGCGACGCAGCGAAGATCGGCGCGCCCAGGCTGGAGGGCGCAGCCGTGGCAGCCACGGTGGTCGAGCAATTCCGCGGCAAAAAGATCATCGTATACAAATATCGTCAGCGCACGAATTATCGGCGCAAGCAAGGACATCGGCAATACTACACGCGGTTGCGCATAGACGAGATCCGCGTATAGACAGGCGCGAAGGAGCAAGTGCAATGGCACACAAAAAAGGTGGCGGTTCTTCCAGCAATGGGCGCGACAGCAATGCCAAACGGCTTGGCGTCAAGAATTATGGCGGGCAGTATGTGATCCCCGGCAACATTATCGTGCGCCAGCGCGGCAGCAAATTTCACCCAGGCGAAGGCGTCGGCATGGGCAAGGATTATACGATCTTTGCCACGCGCGAAGGTTTTGTGCACTTCGAGAAAATGCGCGGACGCAACGGTCAAAAGCGGATTTCTGTGCATGCCCAGCACGCAAAGACCGGGCAATCTTTGAACTAATTTTCCCAACATCAGTCGTTTGCGCCACTCGCAGCAGCCGCAAGCGCGGAGGATAATATGAAACAAGGCATTCACCCGGCCTGGCATGCCACGCCTGTGCGTTGCATGACCTGCGGCACAACCTGGACGACCGGCTCGACAGTCGAATCGCTCACTGTCGAGATCTGCTCCAATTGTCATCCTTTCTACACAGGCGAACAGCGCATTGTCGATACCGAAGGCCGCGTCGACAAGTTCATGAAACGTTTGCAGCAGCGCGACCAAATTCGCTCGCAGCAGGTCGAGCGCGAAGAAGAACGTACGCCGCTCGACTTGCCGCTGACCGATTTGAAACTCGGCGAACGTTACACAACGATCTTGCAAGAGCACGGAATCGCTGTCGTCTCGGATGTGTTGGATCGGCTGGGCGAAGAAGACGATGACAACAGCATCCTGGCAATCCAGGGCATTGGGCGCAAGGTCGTCAGCGATATGAAGAAGTCGCTGCGCGCGCGCGGTTACGAGCTTAGCAACTGACTCCCGCCAACACGCGCATGAAGCCCGAAGCTGGCAGCATAGAAGTCATCTGCGGCAGCATGTTCAGCGGCAAATCGGAGGAGTTGATTCGCCGGGTGCGGCGCGCCATCATCGCCCGCCAAAAAGTCGCCGTATTCAAACCCCAGATTGACGACCGCTACGGCATCCAGCATATCACCAGCCACGACGGCCAGACTGTGGCGGCCATCGCCGTGGCTTCTGCGACAGAAATCTTCGAGCGCGCCAATGGCTCGAGCACCGTGGTTGCGATAGACGAAGCGCAATTCTTTGACAGCGCGATTGTGCCGGTGGTGCAGCGGCTGGTGGACGAGCACGACATCCGCGTAATCATCGCGGGGCTGGATACCGATTTTCGCGGCGAGCCCTTTGGCGCCATGCCAGACTTGCTGTGCATCGCCGAGAAGGTGAACAAGCTACACGCGATCTGTGTGGTTTGTGGTGGCGATGCCAGCCGCACCCAGCGCTTGGTCGATGGGGCGCCAGCCGCTTATGATGATCCTATCATCCTGGTCGGCGCGCAGGAGTCTTACGAAGCCCGCTGCCGGTTCTGCCATCAGGTCGGGAGCCCGCAGAACTAGGCAAGCAGGTTGGGGATCGCTTCGGGGTTGTTGGCGACGCGCGCGCCAGCCGCTTCTAGCGCTTGGATTTTCTCGTCTGCGCTGCCTTCTCCACCATCGACGATTGCGCCAGCATGCCCCATCCGTTTGCCGGGCGGGGCGCTCTTGCCCGCGATGAACGCCGCGACAGGCTTCGTCATGGCATTCTTGATATAGTCCGCCGCCACGATCTCGGCGCTGCCACCAATCTCGCCCAACAGCGCGACTTTTTCTGTTTCGGGGTCGTTCTCAAACATGGCCAACACATCCACAAATGTCGTGCCGATGACTGGATCGCCACCGATTCCCACGATAGTCGAGATGCCGATGCCCGCGTTCTTCATTGCGAAGCCGACCTCGTAAGTCAGTGTGCCGCTCTTGGACACGACGCCGACATTGCCTGGCTCGGCAACCATGGCCGGGATAATGCCCACCTTGGCTTGGCCGGGCGTCATAACTCCTGGGCAGTTCGGCCCGATGAGGCGGCTGCCAAGGCGCTTGCAGAATGTGACTACTTTCATCATATCGGCGACGGGGATGTGCTCGGTCAGGCAGATAATCAACTGAATTCCGGCGTCGGCCGCTTCCATGATGGCATCTGGGGCAAAGCGCGCTGGCACTGTCACCAGGCTGGTATCGGCATTGGTTGTGCGCACAGCCGCGCGCATGGTATCAAAGACCGGCACGCCCTCGAACCATTCTCCGCCCTTGCCCGGCGTGACTCCGCCCACTACTTGTGTGCCATAAGCCATCATCAGCCGAGCATGGAAAGCGCCTTGTCGGCCGGTGATGCCCTGAACCAAGACCAGGGAATTGCGGTCGATGAGAATAGACATGTTCAGGCTCGCTCCTTTACTGCCGCAACCGCCAGTTTCGCAGCTTGTGTCAAGGTCTGGGCGCTAATGATATTGGGGATTTGCGCCTGACTGATGATGGCATTGCCTTCGCTGGCGTTGGTGCCCTGCAGGCGAATGACCATGGGCACATTGGGTTGGACTTCGTTGTAGGCGGTCAATATGCCGTCCGCGACCTCGTCACAACGGGTGATACCGCCAAAGATATTGATGAGCACGCACTGCACTTTGGCGTCCGACAAGATGATGCGCAATGCCGCCGCAACCTGCTGGGGCGATGCGCCGCCGCCGATATCAAGAAAGTTGGCTGGACCAATGTGATCGGCATCGCCATAGAGCTTGGTCATGTCCATCGTGGTCATGGCCAAGCCGGCGCCATTGACCATGCAGCCAATCTGCCCATCCAGCTTGATGTAGCTGATGCCGGCTGCGCGCGCGAGACTTTCCGACTCGGGTTCGCCGCTGTCATCGCGCTGGGCAGCGAGTTTTGGCTGCCGGAAGAGCGCATTGTCGTCGATGATGACTTTGCCATCGACCGCCAGCAGCTCGCCTTCGCCGGTGATGACCAGGGGATTGATCTCGGCCAATTCGGCATCGCTTTCGATATAGCAGCGGTAAAGGCTCCACAAGATCTGGCCAAAGCTGCGCCAGTGCGCGCGTGGCAAGCCCATGGCGCTGGCGATGTGTGTCGTCTGGAAGCCGTTCAAGCCGAGGGTGGGGTCGATGTGCTCGCGGATAATCGCAGCGGGTCGCGAGCGGTTGAGCTCTTCAATATCCATGCCGCCTTCCAGCGAGCTCATTATCAGTGGGCAGCCAGCGCCGCGGTCGTTGGTGATGGCCAAATAGATTTCTTGCTGAATATCCGCGCCGGGGTCTACAAGCACTTGCTGCACGACCAAGCCTTTGATATCCATTCCCAAAATGTCGGCGGCATACCGGCGGGCTTCATCGGCATCGCGCGCCAGCTTGACACCGCCAGCCTTGCCGCGACCACCGACATGCACCTGCGCCTTGACAACCACAGGCACGCCCAGCTGACTGGCAATGGCCGCCGCTGCTTCTGGTGTCTGGGCCACCTGCCCGTTCGGGATGGGGATGCCAAATTCGCGAAACAAGAATTTCGACTGATATTCATGCAGTTTCAAGGCGGCTGTCCTCCGCTGCTTGGCCGTGCGGCGCGCAAAACGCAAGGTTACGCCAAAGCCGGCGCTTTCTCAAGCCACACTTCGCGGGCGCGAAATGCGACTATATGCTTTTGTACAGATCGCTCAATGCTTGTAGACTATTGTAGCGTGGGTCGCTATGGAGGGGGAGTTGGGATGAACAAGCGACTATCTTTCATACTATTGATATCTTGGGCGGTTCTGCTGAGCATCGCCCTGGGGCAAGAGACAGAAGAAGCTGTTGAGCTGCTCATCAATGGCAATTTTGACGGGGAGTTCACATCCCGCGAAGGCGCAGCCCCGCGCCAGGTGGCGGCAGGCTGGATGCCGTGGTATATCCCGCCCAGCGAAGCCAGTCCTTCCTTCGCCAACCACGACCCCAATTATGACCGAGAAAGCGACCGTGTGCGCACGAGTGGCGGCACGGCGCAGAAATATTTCACGCTCTTCGCGACGCATCAGGGCGGGTTATATCAACATGTCGAAGAAGTCAAAAGCGGCACCACCTATCGCTTCAGCCTATATGGCTATGTGTGGTCGTCCAGCTTTGAAGATGCCGACGCCAGCGAAGACCCGGGCGATGTTGTGCTGCGCGTGGGTATCGACCCAACTGGCGGCACAGACGGCACCAGCCCAGATATCATCTGGTCGACTTCCGCCACATTTTATTATGACGCCTACCGCCAGTATGCGGTCATCGCCACCGCCGAAAATGACGCGATCACCGTCTTCATCGAAGCGACAGTCGGTGGCCCACGCGCCAACAATTATATCTATGTCGATGATGCCGTCCTGGATGTCGCCAGCGAGACCATCTTCTTGGTCGACGCGACGCCAACACCAGAGACCTTGAATTCGCCAACGCCCGCGCCCACTCTGGATACAACAGCGACAGATGAAAGCGACCCCGAGCCTTCTGCCACAAGTTCGCCCACACCAGAGCCTTCCCCCACACCCGTCCGTGTGACGCATGTTGTGCAAGAAGGCGATACAGTGAGTTCGCTGGCTTTTCAATATGACACGACGATCGCGGCCATACGCGAAGCCAATCAGTTGAGCCCGAGAAATGTCATCTATATCGGACAACGGCTGATCATGCCCATTGACGACGACCTAGAAGCGCAGTTTGCCGAAGTGGCGTCGGCATCGGCCACACCCACGCCCACGCCCACGGCAACAGCAACCGCTACGCCCACGCCCACCAATACGCCGACTCCGACATTGACGCCCACGCCCACCGATACGCCAACACCTACGCCAACACCATTTACCTATCAAATTCTGCCGCGCGATACCTTGTCGTCAATTGGGCAACGGTATGGCATGACAGTCGCCGAAATCGTCCAGCTGAATGGCATAATCAACCAGCACAACATTGATGTCGGGCAGATTCTGGTTCTCGCCACGCGCACGCCGACTCCCACGGCAACGCCCCTGCCCACCAACACGCCAACAGCCGACCAAAACGGCACCACCAGCTATATTGTGCAAGCGGGCGAAACTTTGAGCGATATCGCGGTCAGGTTCGATACAACTGTGGCAATCCTGGCGGACTTGAACGAACTGGATAATCCTGGCCGCATCTATGTCGGCCAAGTGCTGCAGGTGCTGCGCAGAGGCGAGGCGAGCCAGCCGACGCCTACCCCAACCCCAACGCCCGTCCTGCACACGGTCCGCTTCGGCGATACGCTCTATGCCATTGCGCTGAGCTATGGCGTCAATGTGTATGCCATCGCCGAGCTGAACAATTTGGTCAATGTGCATGATCTGGCTATCGGACAAGTGCTCATCATCCCTGGCTAAACCGGGCCTGCGCAACAAAAAAGGGGAGTGTCGATTTCTGTGTGCATAGGCGCCCTCCCCCCAACACCCGCTGCGCTGCGCTTTCTCCTGCGCTGTAACGGGAGCGAGGCGGCAGCTGTTTGCCGTGCCGCGCAAAGACCGCTGATCGCTAGCCATTGAAGAGGCGCTGCTTGAAACACCAAATCCGCTGGGTGATGTGCTGTCTGTTGGCTTGGCTCGTGGCTGCGCAGGCTTTGGCGCAGGCGCAGAACACTGCCTCGTTGACCTTGCATGTGGTGCAACGGGGTGAAAACCTGTTCCGCATCGCCTTGCAGTATGACCTCTTCGCCGAGCAGGTTGCTGAAGCCAATGGCCTGCTTGTCACCGATAGTTTGCTGCCTGGCCAGCGACTGCTCATCCCCCTGGGCACAGCCGCTGCAACAGCAACGCCCCTGCCCACCGCGACCGCCGCAGCCCTTGCCGCGCCGACATGGTCGACAGACCAGCCGACACAGACAAGCGCGCTGGATGCGCCGCATTCTTTCTCGCAGGACGGCGCAATGCCCGAAGCCTATCTGCATACCGTGGCCGCTGGCGAAACATTATTTGTCATCGGCTTGCAATACAACCTGACTGTCGACACCATCGCTCAAGCCAACAACATGGCAAACCCCAACCTGCTGCGCATCGGCCAGCAGCTGGCGGTGCCTGGCATAGAGCTGCCGAGTTTGACGCGCGCCCTGCCCGATGCTGTGCTGGCATTCACCATTGATCCGCTGGTGTTCAAAGAAGGCCAAACTGCCCGTATTGAACTCTGGACGGATTCGGCCATGACCGTTGCGGGAACCTTCATCGAGCAAGATTTGCAGGTTATCACGCGCGAGGCGGGCAAGCGACACAATATGCTGGTGGGTGTGCCCATGTTCACGCCGACCGCGCTTTATCCACTGGAATTGCAGCTTGCGGACGCGAGCGGACAAACGCAGCTGGTCTCCGCCAATATTCAGGTCATCAGCGGCGGCTATTTTCGGCAGAGTCTGACCATAAATGACAGCGAACTGCTGGCGCGGGAAGTGGAAGAAGCGGAGATCGCGCAGTTGGCGGAAATCGCAGCGACATTCAAGCCTCAACGCGCTTGGGAAGGCGCATTGCGCTTGCCGGCATCCGCCAACATGAATGCCTATTTTGGCACGTTGCGCTCGTACAACGGCAGTCCCTTTAATCGCTATCACAGCGGCGTCGACTTCGCTGGGGCGATCGGCACATCGGTGCGGGCGACTGCGGCTGGCGAAGTCAAAATGGTCGAGCGGCTGCAGATCCGCGGCAACACTGTCATGCTCGATCATGGCTGGGGCGTCTATAGCCTGTATGCGCATTTGAACGAGGCGCATGTGCAAGTTGGCGCGCAGGTGGCGGCTGGCGAAGTCATCGGCGCGATCGGCTCGACCGGGCGCAGCACGGGTCCACACCTGCATTGGGAAGTCTGGGTGAACGGCGTCAATGTCGACCCACTGCAATGGGTCAACGAGATTTTCCCCTAGCTAAATGCGCCGTCCAGCGCCTCGAAGTCGGTGAACAAGAAGTGGTCGTGATAATAATGAATCCACAAGAATGACAATATCGCCGTGTAATAGGCGATATCGAAGTGGCTGTTCCCATCGATGCCCGGCTTGACGATGCCCGCCAGCGCATAGACCAGCGCGAATATCACCGCAGAGCCAACCAGCAGCAAGGCGCTGAAGCCATACAGCGCGCGCGAATCGACTGTCTTGCGGCTGAAGCGAGCCACCAGCGGCGCGTTGTCATCCAGGTCGCCCATCAGTTGCCGAATCTTGATGATATAGAAAGTGATCGCCAAATACTGGAACGAATGCCAGGTATTCAACCCTTGAAAAGCCGTATCGAGATTGGGCAACAGCGGCGTGAAGAAAGCGACCAGCACCGTCAACGTGATGAAGATGAATTTGGGCTTATTGAGAATGCCCTGCCGCGCTTCATAGATCGACTTGCCGATATAAGCGACCAAAGCCGCGCAAAAGACCAACGTAACCAGGATGAAAAACCAGGGGTTATCGGGCTGTTGGAAAAGATCGGGGATGGCTTCGCCCAGGTCGTTTTGCCCGATTTCGAACAGGCCCTGGCTAATCTTCCACATGGCGATCGGGAAGAGGCTGGTCAGCACGATGGCATAGTCAATCAAGCGCGCCAGCGGGTTCAAGGCGCTGCGGCGGACGAACTTGGCTTCTTTGTGATTATAAAGCTCGACGATATAGGTAACTTGATGCAATACATGCAGGGACGCCCAGAAAAAGAAAAAGGTCAACATCAAGCTGAGGTTGAGAAATGCCAGCGAAATCACGATGATGGGAATGATGATGGAAGAGCGGATCAGTGTCGGATACCGTTCTTTGAAACGTTCGTCCAAGCCCGTGCGCAGGAAAGTCGACATCATGTGCGGACCGCCGATAGCCACCGCGACAAAGGCATTGACCAGGTTGCGGCTGATATCGTCATCCAGCCCGAATTGCACGCCCAGCAGGTACATCACATAAGGCATCGGCACGACAACCACACTGAGCGTGATGAAGAACAGGTCCCAGCGGCGGTTGCGCAGCCACAAACTGCCTTTGTCGATCTCGGCATAATAGGCTTGTGAGCGATCCAGCGAAATTGCGGTCGATGCCATGCCTTGCCTCCAGCTAGGGATGCTGATTGCATTGTAGCAAAAATACTTAGCATTGCAAAGTAGTCTACTGCCTGCGCCGCCAACTGGGGTGGCTGCTGCGGCTAGGGAATAAAACCGAGCCAGCGACAGAAGTTGGTCGGGTGCGCGGCGCAGCTATTGGGCGCGTCAATCAACAAGAAGGCGATTCCAGCGCAGGCTGCCAGTGTGATGATGGCCAGAGCGCAGCCCAGCCAGGTGCCCGGACCGCCCTGTAGCAAGTCCACCAACGCGCCGAGAATCCCCAGCAGCAGGTCAATGACACCGCTGAGCGCTTGCAGCACAAAGCCGATAACCAGCAGCGCCACACACAACAAAGCACAACCCACGGCGATAAAGGGCAGATGCGCCGGGTCGATCATCTGCAGCAAGTCCATCATTGTTCTCCACGCGGCTGGCAAGCGCCGGCGCTGGTATCGTTCAATATCCAGTTGTCATCTGCGCCACGAGAATAACAATCGCAATAGCTTGCATCTTGGTCGCCGCCGCTGGAATGCCACAATACAAAGCGCACCGTCGTCTCCACGCACAGCAGCGGGGTTTTCGCAACGGTGGCTGACGATTCGATGCGCAGTCCGCGTTCGTTCTGTTCGCTGACCAGCGATATCAGCAAGAGCGGATGGGCGTGCGGCTGGGGGATCTCGCCATGTTGCAGGCGGATTTCTCCATTGGCAGCCAGATAAAACAAACCGCAAGGCAGCAACAGCAGCGCGAACCACAGCATCAACAGCAGCAGACAGCCCAGCCGCTTTAGCGGGTTGCGGCGCACTGGCGCGCTAGCCTTCGCCATGGAATCGCAGCACCAGGCTGTCGGCCTCATCATAGCTGACATGGGCGCTCAGCGGTGGGTCGTCAGCGCGCATCGCCAGGATGCGTGGCAACAGCTGTGGCAAGTCTTCCACGAGGTCAAGCTCTCCCAATCGCTCGCGGGGGATCCATTCCAGTTCGCCTTCTGCCCCATCGTTCTGCACAGCGCGCCCCTCGCTGATGGCAGTATACACAAAGAGTATAATGCCCGTTTGTCCGCCAGCGTCGATATTGTGAATGCTGCGCAGACGCAGGGAATGCACACGCAAGCCGCTTTCTTCGGTTACTTCTCGCAGCGCCCCGGCCGCCGGGTCTTCGCCAGGTTCAATATGCCCGCCCAGCCCATTGTATCGGTTGGGGAAAACCCGTCTGTGTGGCGCCCGCTTCATCATCAGCACAGCATCGTCATGCTGCACAAAGACCAACGTGCGCGGAATGACCAACCAACGATCGCCAACCGCATCTGCGCCTTGCTCTTGCGCCCCCATTGACGTCTCCTCGCCGACAGTTGAGATTGCCGCTTCGCCCGCTTCGTGCTAGGCTAGGCGCTTCTATGTCATTCTACTGGTTCATGCCGTGTTTGCGAATCCACACAGCGCCCCGCCGCCCGATTTACGCATTGTTGATATCGACGCCGTGCTGCCCCACGAAACCAGCGATATCCAACGTTCCGGTCCTTTGATAGCGCGCCTGCAAGAGGCAGAGCACTTCACCAACCCGCCCCTGGTCGCGCCGGCAGAGGCTGGCAAGTTCGTGCTGATGGATGGCTCCAACCGCCATGTTTCTTTGAAAGCGCTGGGCTTCCCACATATTCTGGTGCAAGTGGTCGCCTACGAGAGCGGCACAGTCGGGCTGGGCGTGTGGCAGCATATCGTGGCGGACTGGGATGCGGCCAGCCTGCGGCGTGGGCTTGCGAACTTGCCCGACATCGCCATAACCGCTGGCGAAGACACACGCGCGATCGCCTCGCTCTGCCTGCGCGATGGCTCTTCGTTCGGCATCTGCGTCCAAGTCGACAGCTTGCACGAGCGAAATGCCGCCTTGCGCGCGGTGGTGGCTGCCTATCACAGCAGCGCCACGCTATATCGAACTGCATTGACCGATGCAACACAGGTCTGGACGCATTTTCCAACCGGGGTGGCGCTGGTCACCTTCCCGATTTATCAGCCGCAGGATATCATTGCCGCGGCCCTGCAACGCGCCTACCTGCCGCCGGGCATCAGCCGCCACATCATCCACGGGCGGGCATTGAACCTGCGTTATCCTATGCGGCAACTGCGCGCCGACCTGCCACTGAAAAAGAAAAACCAGCAGCTCACCGACTGGCTGCAAGCGCAATTTGCCCGGCGCATGGTGCGTTATTATGCCGAAGCGACTTACCAGTTTGATGAGTGAGGCGATATGACGCAGGCTGCCAAACTGGCGCTGCGCGAGGCGGAACTGTATAGCGACGGTTGCGTCTATCGCCTGTTGCAGCTGCCGCCCAACGCGCTTGTGCTGGCTGCTGGCGTTGTGGCCGAAGCCGCCACGCCGTTCAGCGCGCTGCTTGCCGACAAAGACGAGCTTACTTTGCTGCTGCCCGATGATGTTTGCCAGGAATTTGCGCGCCGCTTGCGACATGCGACCAGTAGCGACGCGGCCTATCGCCTGATTACATTCGATATTGAGTTGGATTCGACGCTGGTTGGATTTATGGCGCTGGTTAGCGGAGCCTTGGCGGCGGCTGGCATCCCCATCTTGACCTATGCCGCTTTCTCGCGCGATCATGTTGTGGTGCGCGCCGACGATTTTGACAAAGCCCTGCGCACGCTCAAGCAACTGCAGCAAACAGCGCAAGGAACCTGAGGCATGGAAATCAACCTGTTCAACGATCCCAGCCAGGTGCCACAGCCGCGCCACAAACTCAAGATCGAGAGCTTTCGCGCCAGCCCCTATGCCGACCGCTTTCGTGTCAAGGTCAATCTTTCGCTGACGCCTTTTCAGGAACGTCCCAACCTGGTCATCACGGCGCGCCGCAGCGATGGCTTGCTGGTCAGCGACCTGGATATCATCGCCACCATGCACTTCCACAACGAATTCACCATGCACATCCGCGGGCTGGACGACCCGACCGGCGAATATACATTGCGGGCAGAATTGTACTACGAGACGCGCAATCCGCCGCAGGACGCGCTGGAAATCAACTTCCGCATCCTGCCCGAAGAGAACTAGGCGCTCTTGTGCGCATCACCTACCCGACCGCGCGAGATATCGTCGAGCATGCCAGCGCCCAGTCGCCACGAGAAGCCTGTGGCTTGCTGGCGGGCAAAGGCGCGCTCATTTCGCTGGCTCTGCCGGTCGCCAATGCCGCAGCCGTGCCCGAGCAGGCCTTCGAGCTGGCACCAGATGAGCAACTGCGCCGATTAAAACAGATTGACGCGGCTGGTCTGGATTGGCTGGGCATGTATCACTCGCATCCGGGCTCGCCGCCCATTCCCTCACCATCCGACATAGCTGGCGCAGTAGACCATGCCCTGCTGCAATTGATCGTTTCGCTTGCAGACCCCAAGCCGCGTTTGAAATTGTGGCGGATTGACGGGGCGATTGCGCTGCCGCTGGAACTGGACTTTGCAGACGCGCCCAGCTCCCAGCATGACATCGGCGAGCTGACGCGCAAGCAGCGATTGGGCATGCTGGCGGCCGGCGTACTATCTGTGCTGGCGCTATTGGTCATCGCCATGGCGCTGCTGCCACCGGCGTCATGAGCATGTCCGGCGTCATGTTGGGCATCACAGTCGTGCAAGTGGCGCTGTTGGCGGGCATTTCAATCTTTGATTTGCAGCATCGCAGCATCCATCCCGGCGCCCTGCTGGCTTTGGCAGCCGCTTCTCTATTGCGTACTTTCGCCAGCCAGTCCCCCTTGCTGCAATCGGCTTTGGTCGGCGCGCTCTTCGCCGGGGGCGCATTTGGCCTGGCTTACCTGGGCGGGCGGGCATTCTGCAGACAATTTGACCTGCCGCCAACAACAGTCGTCTTTGGGCTGGGAGATGTCTGGCTGGGGGCGGTGTGTGGGCTGGCTTGCGGATTTCCTGGCGCGCTGGCCGTGGTGTTGCTGGCTATGCTGTTCGGCGGCTTTTGCGCTGGCATCTTTGTGGCGGTTGCCAGTTGGCGGGGCGGAGACTATCGACCCATGACCGCGCTGCCTTATGGACAGAATATCGCGGCTGCCACTGGCTTCGCGCTGCTTTTTCCCGCAGAAGTCGCGCAGGTATTCGCCGGCTAGCGGCTAGGAAAACTTGGCGATGATGCCGCCACCGAGACAAGTATCGCCAACATAGACGACAGCTGCCTGGCCGGGCGTGATATCGCGCTGAGGTTCATCAAAGCGCACCTCGAAGCTGTCGGCGCTGGGTACGACCACTTCGGCCGGCTGGGGCTGTGCGCGGTAACGAATCTTGACCTGGGCGCGGAACTGCGGGTCGGGTGGCGCGCCGCCGATCCAGTTGACGGACTCGGCTCTTAGCCAATCGCGTCCCAGTTGGTCGCGTGTGCCCACGATCAAGGCGTTGCGAAGCGGGTTGGTCGCCAGCACATACAGTGGCTCGCGATACGACAGGCCCAAGCCCTTGCGTTGTCCGATTGTGTAATTTGCCAGCCCGTTGTGCTCGCCCAGTACCTCGCCGCTGGTGGCAACAATGGGTCCCGCCTGCATGACATCCGGCGCATGCAGCCGCAAAAAATCACGGTAATCGCCTTTGCCCAAGAAACACAAATCTTGGCTGTCCTGCCGGCCCGCCACATCCAAGCCCAATTCCGCTGCCAACTGCCGCACCCGCGCTTTGGGATAATCGCCCACCGGGAACATGGCGCGCGAAAGTTGCGCTTGCCCGAGCACACTGAGCACATAGCTTTGGTCTTTGTTTTGGTCAACACCGCGACGCAGCCGCCAGCCGCCAGCCGCATCAGCCGTCAGGCGGGCGTAATGACCGGTCGCCAGGTAGTCGGCATCCAGCGCCAGCGCATGATTCAGCAGCCACTCAAAGCGAATGCGCCGATTGCATTCCAGGCAGGGGTTTGGCGTATGGCCATTGCGATGGCCGTCGATGAAAAACTGCACAACCTCGCCACGAAAGACCTCTTGCGTATCCAGCACATAAAAGGGGATGCCGAGCTGGTCGGCGATTCGGCGGGCATCGCTCATCTGCGTCGGCGTACAACAGCGATTGTGCGCCGCGCCGCCCATGGCCGGGTCTGACCACAGACGCATCATCATGCCAACCACATCAAAGCCAGCGCGCAGCAATAGCGCCGCTGCCACAGAACTATCCACACCGCCACTCATGGCGACGACAACGCGCTTGGCTCGCTGTTTCATTCCATTTCTCGGACAGGCTCTTGGCTATACAGGTTGCGCAGCTTCTTGGCTGCATCCGCCAAGACGTCTACCACATAGTCGATATCGCTGGTTGTCGTGCCTGTGCCGACAGACAGCCGCAAACCGCACTTGGCCGCTGCTGGCGAGTAACCCACCGCCAGCAAAATCTCGGATGGCGCGGGGTCGCCAACTTTGCAGGCAGAGCCGCTGCTGGCAGCGATGCCCCACATATCCAGGTGCATCAGCAAGCCGTTGGCGTCGATGCCAGGCAGCACAAAACTGGCATGAGACGGCAGCCGCCGCTCTGGGTGTCCGCTGAGTTCTGCCCCGGAGATGCCCTGCAAAACGCCAGCCACCAGCCGGTCGCGCAGGCTGGAAAAATGCCTTGACCGTTCGGCATTTTCGTCATGCGCCAATTCCAGCGCTTTCGCCAAGCCAACGATGCCCGCCGTATTGTGCGTGCCAGCGCGCTGCCCCTGCTCGTGCCCGCCGCCGGTTATGGCGCTGGCCAGGTCGATGCCGTCGCGGATATACAAAATGCCCACGCCTTTGGGACCATAGAATTTGTGCGCCGACAAGCTGAGCATGTCCACACCCAGCGCATCCACATCCAGGGTCAATTGGCCGCCCGCCTGGACAGCATCACTATGAAAAGGAATCCCCTGTCGCCGCGCGATACGAGACAAACGCGCCAGATCGTTGATGCTGCCCAGCTCGTTGTTGGCATAAATCAGGCTGGCGACCGCCCCGCCCCGCTGGCAAGCCTGCTCGAAAGCCGCTGCGTCCACCAAGCCCGAGCGACCGACAGGCACAAACTCCGCCTCGAAGCCCATCAGCGAATCCATCTGGCGGATTGTTTGCGTTACGGCGCTGTGCTCGACCGGTGAAGTGATCAAGCGGTTCGACCCGCCAAGCTGACGAGAGCGCCAACCCGCGCCACGAATGGCCAGGTTGTCGCTTTCGCTGCCACCACCCGTGAAGACGACCTCCGCCGCCCGGCAATGCAGGATGGCAGCTACCCGTTCGCGGGCTCCTTCGACAGCGCGCTCGGCAGCGCCGCCAACTTGATGCGCCGATGACGAATTGCCATATACATCGCCGAAATAGGGCAGCATCGCCTGCAACACCCGGGCGTCAACCGGCGTGCTGGCAGAGTAATCCAGGTAGACCTGTCGCCGTTCGCGCATGACATATTTTCGCTGAAAGTTAATCGTGCCTTGGCTTTGCGCTGTTATTCTACTAGATAGCTGCGCGGCAATTCAACCGGGAAGCCTGCCGCTGTCTGATTAAGCGAAGAGCGCTTCAGGGTTTAATCCATGCGCTTTTGCATTATTATAGTGAGCTTAGGCGATCTTGACGACATGGATGCTCGGCAGCTTGTACAGCGAGCAGGGAGATGTGAATCATGCCCAAAATCTGCGAAGTATTGGCGCGCGAGGTGCTCGATTCGCGTGGCAACCCGACAGTCGAAGTCGAGATCGCGCTGGACGACGGGTCGCGTGCACGGGCAATTGTGCCCAGCGGCGCATCCACAGGCGAACATGAAGCGCTGGAAATGCGCGATGGCGATAAGTCACGCTATCTGGGCAAAGGCGTTTTGCAAGCGGTCGCGGCCGTAAACGAAGTCATCGCGCCGCAGATCATCGGGCGGTCGCCAAGCGAACAGAAGGCGCTGGACGAGCTGATGCAGGAGCTGGATGGCACTCCCAGCAAGGCTCGGCTGGGCGCGAATGCCATTTTGGGCGTTTCGCTGGCGCTGGCGAAGGTGGCTGCCACGAGTCTGGGTTTGCCTCTATACGGCTATTTGGGCGGCGTGCACGCGCATGTTTTGCCCACGCCCATGATGAATATCATGAATGGCGGCAAGCACGCGCTGGGCAGCACCGACTTCCAGGAATTCATGGTCATGCCCGTGGGAGCGACATCTTTCAAAGAGGCGCTGCGCTGGGGGGTCGAGATTTATCATCAATTGGGCAAGCTGCTGCACAACAAGGGCTACCGAACGACGGTCGGCGACGAAGGCGGTTTCGCCCCCAGCCTGGGCAGCAATCAAGCTGCGCTGGATGTGATTATGGAGGCGATTGACAAGGCGGGGTATCGGGCTGGCGAAGACATCTATATCGCGCTGGACCCGGCCGCATCGGAACTCTATCAGGACGGCCTGTACCATCTGGAGATCGAAGGCCGGCGGCTGACTGGCGAAGAAATGGTCGGGTTTTGGGCAGATTGGTGCGAGCGGTATCCCATCCTATCCATCGAAGATGGGCTGGACGAGAATGACTGGGCGAACTGGACGCGGCTGACAGCGGCCATTGGCGATCGCGTGCAGGTGGTCGGCGATGACCTGCTCGTCACCAACAGCGACAAGGTTGCGCGCGCCATCAAAGAAGCGGCCGCCAATGCGCTGCTGTTGAAAGTCAACCAGATCGGCACATTGACCGAAGCCTTCGCAGCTGGCCAGCTTGCGCAACGTCACAATATGACCGTGGTGACCAGCCATCGCAGTGGCGAGACCGAAGACAGCACGATCGCCGATATCGCGGTGGCCATGAACAGTGGGCAGATCAAAACCGGCGCGCCAGCTCGCACAGACCGTGTCGCCAAGTATAATCAACTGCTGCGCATCGAAGAGCGGCTGGGCAGCGCCGCGCGATATGCTGGCTTGGCGGCATTTGCCAACCTGAATGCCGATGTGCGCTAAAATCGTTACTTGCATCACAAGGGAGACGGGACGAGCGTGCGACTAAGTCTGTATAGCAAACATACCAAGATCGTCGCCACGATCGGACCTGCTTCTTGCGAGCCAGGCACCTTGCGCGCCATGATCCGCGCCGGCATGAATGTTGCGCGCATCAACTTCTCGCATGGCGACCACCAGACTCACGGACGAACAATCGACCATGTTCGCCGCATCGCAGCCGAAGAAGGCACTGTCGTCGCTGTGCTCTGCGATATCCAAGGACCGAAGATCCGCATAGGCGCGCTGCAGAAAGAACCCATGCTGCTGGAGATTGGCGATAGCGTGACCTTGACAGTCGACGATGTCATCGGCGCGAACGGGCTAATCTCGTTGCCCCATCCAGAATTCGTGCGCGATATCGAGGCTGGCACCACGTTGCTGCTGGACGATGGCAACCTGCAATTTGCTGTCAAAGAAACCGATGGCAAGAATCTCTTCTGCGAAGTTGTGGTGGGCGGTCCGTTGAAATCGCGCAAAGGTGTGTCTGCGCCCAATGCCCGTTTGACGCTTTCCGCCATCACCGAAAAAGACCGCAAAGACATTGAATTTGCCTTGTCGAAAGACTGCGACTACATCGCGATGTCTTTTGTGCGCAGCGCCAACGACATTCACGAGCTAAACAGCTTGGCGAAGCGGCTGGGCGCGCAGGTTTCTGTCATCGCCAAGATCGAAATGGGCGAGGCGCTGGAGAATATTGAAGGCATCATCGCCGTCTGCGATGGCATCATGGTGGCGCGTGGCGATCTGGGCATCGAGACGCCCGCAGAAGAAGTGCCCTTCCATCAGAAGCGCATCATCAACCTGTGCAATGCAGCCGCCAAACCTGTCATCACGGCGACGCAAATGCTCGAGTCCATGACAGAGAATCCCCGCCCGACCCGCGCCGAAGCCAGTGATGTCTACAATGCGATTTTGGACGGCACAGACGCCATCATGCTCAGCGCCGAAAGCGCCAGCGGCAAGTATCCCGTGCGCGCTGTGGAAGTCATGAGCGAGATCGCCACCATTGCCGAGAAGAACCTGCCCTATCAAGGCGACGGATCACCACAGACGCAGGCCTGGCGGCAGCCCGGCAGCGAACCTCGTGAAGAAATGTCCGATGCCATCAGCAAAGCCACCTCGGATATATCGGAAGTAATCAAACCCACCGCTATCGTCACAACGACCATGTCGGGTTATACAACGCGGCGAGTCGCCAAAGAACGGCCGCGCACGCCGATATTGTGCATGACGCCCAACACAACCACACAACGGCTGATGGCGCTGGTCTGGGGCGTGACTGCGCTGCAAATCCCCGAGTTCACCACCATTGACGAGATGATCCGCAATATCATCCGCGCGGCGCACAACCAGCATCTGGTGGCAGAAGGCGACCGGCTGGTGATTATTGCTGGCGTGCCTTTTGGCGTCGATGGCCAGACCAATCTCATCAAGATTCATACAGTCGGCGAAGCTGGCGAAATCTAGCTAGTCCAGCTCTTGCGAGGCAACCCAGCGGGCGTCTATCGGCGCGGGCTCGGCTGGCTGGACATGCCGCGAACTCGTGGGGATGCTGCCATCGGATGTCGGATTGATCTGGCTGCTGGCACAGTGCGGGCAGATATTCCAAGGCAGCTCCAGCAAGTAGCCGCAATGGGCGCAAGCTTTCTTCAGCCGATGATGGCAATGCGGGCAGGCTTGCCAATCGCGCTGAACCCGTTGGCTGCAGCCCGGGCAGCTCGGGCGCTCTTCGATCTCTTGCAGCAGCGCTTCTTCTTCCAGCGAGCGTTCGTAGATTTCTGACAAAGTTTCGCGGGGGCGCAGCAGCACATAGATGAGCAAGCCCGGCAGGTTCAAGAGGAAAACCAGGATGCCAACCAGGATAGGCACCAACGGATCGCGCGAACGCATGCGCATATCGCGGGATGCCCAGATGACAATAGCCAGCCAGAATGCCGCTATCACCACTGCCATAAACACAAAAGCGACCAGGAAAATGTCATTGAGGCTTTCAGCCATGCACTACTCTCCTGCCGGCGTCATGCCGTGTCATTTGCATCAGCTGCCATTCCCGCCATTGTTCGTTGCATTGCCGACCAGCAAGATGACCTCGCCAACGACGACATCGAATTGATGCCCCGATGCATAAAAGGTGACCGAATCGATGAGAAACGGGTGATTTTCTTCGGCGATCAAATTCAGCAGATTGTCCGAGTCGAATGTGTACCAGACCGCTTGCCGGGTGTGAATATGATCCTGGATGCAGCTGGCGCAAGTCTTTCTGGCCGCGCCGGTCACATCTTCGGCATAATAAAAGCCGCGCAGCCACGAGCCATGATTGTTATAGATATCACGATAATCGATGCGCAGCATCAAAATACACTCGCTGGCCAAAGAACCGCAAACGCTGAGCGACTGGTTTTCGGGGCTGAAAGTGGTGAGGATGCGCAGGGTATCAAAGCCGCTGACATCCAGGCCGTCCGGGAAGACCTGGGTACAACGCACTTCTCCGTTGGTGCGCGCATGGTTGACCCGCCGCAAGCGCATGCTCGGCCGCCCTTCGAATTCAACCAGGCTGTAGCTGCCTTGCGGAGTCTGGTCGGGCGGCACGTCGCACTCCCAACCGGCTGGCACTTCTGCCGAAGCAGCGCCTCCCCCAATCGGCTCGATCAAGCTGAAGGTTGGGTTGTTCAAGACGTTTTGCATGCGCTCTTGTTGGGTGACGCTGCGGCTGCCCAAGCGCATGACCAGTTCTTGCCCGGCTCGGACGCTATTGGGCGAGCCCGTCTCATCTACGAAGCGGGCTGTCCCCCGCCCAGACAGGCTCAACAAGCGGACTTCGTCTGCGCTGGCGCTCAAGCGGTATCTTCCCTTGGAAAGCAACTGCACTTGCACGCCGCCACCCGGCTCGTCGATGTAGATATCCATCTGCAGGCTGCGTTCGCCAGCGCCGGTAACCAGAATATCCAGCGCGCCTTGCAATGAAGTGAACTGGATGCGCTGTGGCAGCTGGCTCCAGTCAAAGCGCGGCGTGTTGGCATAATCGAAAGTGAGGACGGTGTTGCCCTGCAGCGTGACCGCAACCAACAAGGCTGATTGCGCAACGTCGTTATTGTCAGCGGCCAAGCTATGAATTTGCAAGGTCGCCTGCGAGAGCGCATCGGTACTGATGCTGGTTCCCGTATCGGTGAGGTTGCGCTGGTCGCGTTCGACCGCTTCAATCATATCTGCGCCGGTGATGCCGACAGTGCCTATGGCGACTTCCAGCGATACGGGCAAGGCGACTGTCGACTGGAACAGGAATTGATAAACGCCGAAGACGATGCCGATCGTCAGCACGCAGAAACAGGCAAATGCGACCAGCAACACCATCCAGGCGATGCGTTCTGGGTGCGCCGCGCCGATTTCTGTCGCTGGCGCAGTTTCGGCAGCTGTGGCCGGGCTGTGGTCTGTCAAGTGCTGGCCTCGTTGAGAACCACTTGCATACAAGCACGGTTATTATAGCATTGCAGGCTGTAATGACCCCGCGACAATGCGCTATAATTGAAGCGCTTTGCAAGTCCGATGCAGAAAGGGCGCGGTCCATGTCTGGTCATAGCAAGTGGTCGACCATCAAGCGCAAGAAAGGGGCAGAAGACGCCAAGCGCGCCAAGATATTTACACGGCTGGGGCGCGATATCATGGTCGCGGCACGCGAAGGCGGTGGCGACGAAAGCGCCAACCCGCGGCTCAAACTGGCCATTTCCAAAGCCCGCGCCGCCAACATGCCCAAAGACAATATCGAACGCGCCATAAAAAAAGGCACGGGCGAAATCGCCGGCGGAGAAGTGGTCGAGATCGTCTATGAAGGCTATGGACCAGAAGGCGTGGCCTATATTGTGGAGATCTTGACCGACAACAAAAATCGCGCGCTGGCCGAGATCAAACACACATTCAGCAAGCACGAGGGCAGCCTGGCGACCAATGGCGCTGTTGTTTGGCAATTTGACCAAAAAGGCTATATCACGCTGGCTGGCGATGTCGACTTTGACGAGGTGTTCATGGAAGCGGCTGAGGCTGGCGCGGAAGATGTCGTGGAAGAAGACGAGCTGGTCATCGTCTATACGCCACGAGACGAATTCTCGGCTGTTGAACAGGCTTTGACCCAGGCCGGCTATCAGCTAGAAGACAGCGAGTTGCGCTGGTTCCCGCAAAACGAACTGGATATTTCCAAGAGCAAGGCGCTGCAAAACATGCGCTTGATGGAGCAGCTGGAAGAGTCGGACGATGTGCAGACGGTCGCCTCGAACCTCAGCATCAGCGACGAAGTGCTGGCCGCCTACGAGTCCTAACATATGATCTCGCTGGGCATTGATCCGGGCACTGCAGCGCTGGGCTATGGCTTGGTGCGAGAATTGCCCGATGGCGCATTGCAACTGGTAGATTATGGCGTGATTCGTACAACAGCCAGCAAGCCCATGGCGGCGCGTTTGCAGAAAATCTACACAGAATTGTGCGATATCATCGCGGCGCATCGCCCCGACCGCGCTGGAGTCGAGGAGTTGTTCTTCGCGCGCAATGTCAGCACAGCGATCAGCGTGGCACAGGCGCGCGGCGTGGTGTTGCTGGCGCTGCAGAGCGCTGGCTTGCCTATCGCCGAGCACAAACCCAATGCCGTCAAGTTGGCTGTCTGCGGTTATGGCGGGGCAGACAAAGCGCAGATGCAAGAGATGGTGCGGCTGTTGCTGGGGCTGGCAGAACCGCCGCGCCCCGATGATGCCGCCGACGCCCTGGCTGTCGCTATCGCCGATCTGCACAGCTATCGCCTGCGCAGCCTGGAACTGGCCTAGGCAGCGACGATGATCGCTACGCTGGAAGGGCAGCTTGCACAGGCAACAGCCGATAGCCTGATCGTTGTTGTTGGCGGGGTCGGAATTGAGGTGATCGCGCCCTACAGCACCACCGAGAAACTGGGCGCTGGTCGTGTATATTTGTATACGCGGCTGGTCGTGCGCGAAGATTCGCTGACTCTCTATGGGTTTGGCACGGTGGCCGAGCGCGACTTGTTCGACGCCGTGCTCAAGATTAGCGGCATCGGGCCAAAAATCGCCATCGCCATGCTGAGCACACTATCCGTCGACCATATTCGCAGCGCTGTGCTCAACGATCGCCCGGAAATCATCAGCCGCGTGCCGGGCATCGGCAAAAAGACCGCGCAGAAAGTCGTGCTGGAGCTTCAAGACAAGTTCGCCCGCCACCTGGACGCCCTGCCAGCCGACCCCGAAGATGACACCAGTGGCGAATTGATTGATGCGTTGACCGCGCTGGGCTACAGCGTTGTCGAGGCGCAAACAGCCATTCAGCAGATCCCGCTGGATGCGCCGTCCGATCTGGAAGAACGACTGCGGCTGGCGCTGCAATCGCTGGGCGGGTGAGAGGATAATCTTGCGCAATTTGGGAGAGTGCCCATGACAGACGAGCTGATCGGCAAGCGCGTCAAAGTGCTGGACAAGGGTTGGATCGAGCTGATTGATCTGATGCCGCACCCGGCCTCGGCGGTCAGTGGCGATCTCGCGATTGTCAATGCGGCGCGCGTCAGCTTCCTTGGCGAAAGCAAAGGCGCCCAGCGAGACAAACGGCTGCTATTTTATCTGCTGCGCCACCGACATACCTCGCCATTTGAGATGGTCGAATTCAAATTTCGGGTGCGCGCGCCGCTGGTGACCTGGTGGCAATGGGTGCGCCACCGCACCTGGAATATGAATGCGCAGTCGGGCCGCTACACGCCTTTCCAAGAAAACGACTTTTATGTGCCCGCTATCTGGCGCAGACAGAGCGCGGACAACAAGCAAGCCAGCGAAGGCCGCCTGGCAGAGCAGCCCAGTGGCGAACTGACGCAAATGCTGCTGGCGCATTATGAAGAAGGCTATCGCTTGTATTCCCAAGCCCTGGAGCGCGGCGTATCAAAAGAAATGGCGCGCCTCTTCTTGCCTGGCTTCAGCGTATATTACACCTGGGTGGCCAAGGTCGACGCCCACAACCTGATGCAATTCTTGCGCCTGCGCATGGCGGACGACGCACAGTACGAAATTCGCGTCTATGCCGATGCCATCTACCAGCACTTCTTCGCACCCGCGTTGCCTTGGACAGCCGAGGCCTTCCAACAATTCGCGTTCCCTGCGGACGAAGCCTAGTCGCGGCTGTTGATGAGGAATTCTGAACTGCGCTCGAAGTAGTCACGCATTTGG
Source organism: Anaerolineae bacterium (assembly GCA_022824565.1). Lineage (GTDB taxonomy): Bacteria > Chloroflexota > Anaerolineae > Aggregatilineales > Phototrophicaceae > UBA6055. The sequence continues at coordinate 43,249 of JAJDZQ010000158.1, forward strand.
CTGCGAGCGGGCTCGGCGATGCCGACACTGTCGATAGCCGCCCACATGTGCTGCAGCCAATGATCGCGCGCCCGCTGGTCGATTTCAAAAGGAAAGTGGCGCATGCGCAAACGTGGATGCCCGCGCTCGGTGGAATAATCGCGCGGACCGCCGAAGAATTGCACAAGAAACAGCTGCAAATGTCGGCGCGGCTGGGTCAAATCATCGGGATACATGCTCCGCAGGACAGGGTCTTCTTCGACCCCGGCATAAAAGGCATCGGTCAACCGTTGGATAGCCTCTGCGCCAATGAGGTCATAGATGCTTTTGGGTCGGTAGGTCATGCTTCTCTGCGTTGAGACTGCCTGGCGAAAGATTTTGCCTGGTTCGCGCGACTACAACAAAGTTGCCGCGCGCGTCAATCATAGCGTCAAACTATGACTTTACAATCCTTGCCCTGTCGCTACAATCCAGTTCACCCATCGGGCAGACAGCAGGGACGGCTGAATACATGGCAATCATCACAAAAAAAGCTCTATTGTTGTTGGCGTTGTTGGTCGCGAGCAGCAGCCTCGGCCTGGCGCAGGCAAGCGCGACAATCACTGTCATCGGCTCGGGCATCACCAACTCGCTGTTGCGGCAACTTGCGGATTCCAGCGCTATCGAGCTGGACGCCCATGATGCTGGCAGCGCGCGCGGCATCGACCTGTTCTGCGCTGGCAACTACGATCTGGCGACCAGCACGCGGCCGATGACTGACGCCGAAGCGGCTAGCTGCGATTCCAACGAAGTGACTTACAGCCAGTTGCTGGTCGGGCATCAAATTGTTGCTTTTTCCGCCCATCCCGGAGCGCCCGATGCCTGCTTGTCCGCCAGCAGCCTGGACGATTTGTTCAAGCCGACAGCCAGCCATCAGCTAACAGATTGGTCATTTGCAAGCGACGAGCAGGCCGACCTGGCTTTGACGTTGATCTTGCCGGCGCAGGACCACATTGCCTACGCCATTTTGGACAACCTGGTGCTTGGCGACGGCTTGCGGCTGGACGGCGCGGACGCCTCGCTTTTTGCTGTTGGGGAGACGCCCGGCGCGCTGGCGGTTGTGCAATGGTCGCAAGGGCAAGCGGCAGACAACACAGTCAAGCTGCTGAGTCTGCAAGACGCGAACTCTGGGCAGTGCCTGTCACCTGCGGTCGAAGCAGTGGAAAATGGACAATATACAGCGGCGCAATCGCTTTATGTTTATTTGAATCGGGCGCGTCTGGAAGCGAGCGAGGCTTTGCTGCGCTTTTTGGAATTCGTTGTTGCGCCTGCCCAGTCCGGGCTGATCGAAGCAGCAGGCGTCACACCGCCCAGCGAGGCCATCTACGAGCTGAATGCCGACTTGTTGGCGGATGCCGAAGCCATGCCGCTATTCAGTGGCGATGAAAGCGCATTCAGAATCCCGCCGGCGTTGCAAGGGACTGTGCGAATTGTCGGCGCAGCCAATGCCCACCGACCGCTCAATAGCCTGGGCGAGCAGCTGACGCGCAATCATCCGCAGCTGCAAATTGAGTTCGATCTGGCTGGCAGCAGCGCTGGCCTCGCAGCATTGTGCGCAGAAGCAGCCGATATCGCGGCGCTGGATGCCCCGCAGGCGAGTGACGGCTGCGCAGACACTGATGTGCTTGCCCTGCCCTTCCCCATGGGCGCGCAGGCTACAGTCCTGGTGGGCAATGCCAGCGACGATTTTTCCACTTGTTTGACCAGCGAGCAGATCGTGCAAATCTGGCGGGCAGAATCGGCTGGGGTGGTTGAGCAGTGGGCAGATCTTGGCGAAGGCTTCCCGCAGGCGCCGTTGCTGCTCTTCGGCTTGAGCTTGCTGGATGCGCATACGGACATCCTGCTGGGCGCGGCTGGTGATGTGATCTCGCCGGTGCGCCGTGATACCGAACAAGATTTTGACCCCAATTACCGCGCAGCCGCCGTTGCCAATGTGCCCGGGGCGCTCACCTATATGACATGGGCAGCGTATGAAGAGGTGCTCGCGAATGAACAGGCGAATGTCCGCGCGCTAGCGGTCGATGAAGGCGCTGGCTGTATCGCGCCCACAGCCGCCAGCATCAGCGATGGTGCCTATGCGCTTTCACGCGGGACCAGCCTGTTGGTGCGCGAGGCGGCGCTGGCGGATATCAATGTTCAGTCATTTCTGTGGACTTTGTATGGCGATGACAGCTGGTCGCAAGTGACGCGCGCGGGATTCATTGGCATCTCTGCGCTGGAATTGCCGGTGCTGCGCCGCGAATTGCAAATGGCCTTCCAGACAGCCGAAGCAGCCTATCCACCGCCAGCTGATTCAGACGGGACCGAACCTGCTGACGAAGCCAACTCCGAATGAGCCTGGCTGGGATGCGCCGAACCCAGGATCGTTCTCGCCTGCCCGGCCCGAGCGCTTGAACGGAGTCGCGCATGCACGGCGAATACATCGCCTTTGATTTGGAAACGACAGGGCTCAGCGCCGACCGCGATGAGATCATTGAGATCGGCGCAGCCCGTTTTCGTCGGGGCGAGATCGTCGAGCGTTATCAAACATTGGTCAATCCCGGCAAGCCAATCCCGTCCGAGATCACGCATTTGACTGGCATAGACGATGACGATGTCGTCGATGCGCCGCGCATGCACACACTGCTGCCCAGGCTGCGCGCATTTTTTGGCGAGAGCACGGTCATCTGTCACAATGTCGGCTTTGATGTCGGCTTCATGCAAAAGCACGGTCTGCTTGCGGATAATGCCGCGCTGGATACATTTGATTTGGCGTCAATTTTGTTGCCGGCCGCCTCGCGTTATAACCTCGGCAGCTTGGCCGCGCAGATGGGAATCAACCTGCAAAACGCCCACCGCGCTTATGACGATGCCGAAGCGACCGGGCGGCTGTATTGGCAGTTGTGGCTGAAGTTGCGCAGCCTGCCCAGCGGCTTGCTAGCCGAAATCATCCAACTTGGCAGCGGCATTGATTGGGCTTTGCGCGGCGTATTCCAGCAGGCGCTGCAAGAAGCGCTGCGCGCTGCCGAAGCAAATCCCGCTGGGCAACAGTCCTTCGCAGCAGAGTCAATTTTTGGCGAACCGGCAGCGAACTCTCACCACCCGCTGGATATTGCCGATGCCAGCCGAAGCCCGCTGTCATTGCCAGAAGTCTCGCAAGCGTTTGGCGAAACCGGGGCCTTGGCGGCGCAGCATGACAGCTTCGAGCTGCGACCACAGCAGATTACTATGGCGCGCGAGGTCGCAGACGCGCTAAATCGCGGACAGCAATTGTTGATCGAAGCGGGCACCGGTACGGGCAAGTCGCTGGCTTATTTGATACCGGCGGCGGGCTGGGCGCTGCAAAACAGCAATCGAGTCACAATCGCCACCAACACCATCAATCTGCAAGAGCAGCTGTTACAAAAAGATATTCCGCTAACCCGGCAGGTGGTCGGCGAAGAGCTGCGCGCAGCCTTGATGAAGGGCCGCAACAATTATCTGTGCCCGCGGCGCTTGGCGACCCTGCGGCGGCGCAAACCGACCAGCAGCGATGGATTGCGCACCCTGGCGAAGATTCTGGTTTGGCTGCACGAAGGCGGCGCGGGCGATCGAGGCGGGATCAGCCTGCGCGGTCGGGACTGGCAGCTGTGGTCGCGATTGAGCGCCCAGGACGAAGGCTGCACTTCGACGCGCTGCGCGACCGAAATGGCTGGCATTTGTCCTTTTCATCGCGCGCGCAAACGGGCAGAAGCCGCCCATATCGTCATCACCAACCACGCCCTGCTGGTAGCGGACGCGGCGGTAGAAAATCGCGCCTTGCCCGCCTATCACAACCTGATCGTGGACGAGGCGCATCACCTCGAAGAGGCCATCACCAGCGGGATGAGCCGCCACATCGACCAACGCAAATTGATGGGGCGCTTGAACGACACCGGCAAGTGCCTGAACCTCTTCCTCAACGAGGCGCGCAGGAGCTTCCCGCCCATCGCCGCCAGCAAACTGGACGACTTTGTGCAGACGATCAGCCAAGCCATCGCCGAGATGCGGCTTACCATCCGCTTATATTTCCGCGCGCTATTTGACTTTGTTCTGAGCCAAAAGAGCGACCGCCACTACGGCATGCGGCTGCTGCAAAAGCATCGTGATTCGGGCAGCTTCGTCAGTGTGCAAAGCGCCTGGCAGCAGTTGGCTTCGTATTTGCTCGCCCTGACCGACGCGCTGGAGCGCCTGGTCGCTGCGCTGCCCCGCTACGCCCAATATGCCCTGCCCGACTTCGCCGAATACCGCAGCGAGATCCGCGGGCACTGGCGCTTCATCGCCGAACTGCACGAACAGCTGGAGCGCTTCACCAGCGACCCCGACAGCAACGCCGTGTACAGCCTGAAGCCGGGTGAACGCGCCGAACTGCTGCAAATAACGATCTCGCCCTTGCATGTTGGGCCTATGATGGACGAATACCTCAGCCAGCGCCTGGAGAGCATCGTGCTGACCAGCGCCACACTGCGCACGCAAGAACACTTCGAGCATATAAAAGAGCGACTCTATGTCGAAGACTATCGCGAGCTGGCGCTGGGCTCGCCCTTTGATTATCGTTCGTCCACTTTGCTTTTCGTCCCGGATGATCTGCCCGAGCCGGGCAAGCGCACAGGCTATCAACGCCTGGTCGAGCGCGGCATCATCGAGCTGGCGACAGCGCTGAACGGGCGTGTGATGGTGCTGTTCACCAGTTATGCCCAACTGCGCGAAACAGCGCTGCATATCTCGCCGCGGCTGAAGCTGGGTGATATTGAGGTCTTCGACCAGAGCTTTGGCGGGGGGCGCGAGGTCTTGCTGGAGAATTTTAAGCGCGCCGATCGAGCTGTGCTGATGGGCGTGCGCAGCTTTTGGGAGGGCATTGATATCCCCGGCGACGACCTGAGCGCCCTGGTCATAGCGCGTTTGCCTTTCGCCGTGCCCAGCGAACCGATCTTTGCCGCGCGCGCCGAGACCTATAGCCATTCTTTTCAGCAATTTGCCGTGCCCGACGCGATTCTGCGCTTTCGGCAAGGCTTTGGACGGCTAATCCGCAGCCGCAGCGACCGCGGCATCGTCGCTATTTTCGACAGCCGTGTCATCAGCAAAAATTATGGTGCCAGCTTTCTTGAGTCGCTGCCCGATTGCAATGTACAATTTGGCGCGCTGGACAAATTACCGAGCCTCGCCAAAGCTTGGGTCGAACGCCGATGAGAACGCCAGCCGGGCGCGAATGCCCGCATTATTACGCCGACTTCAACCGCCACACGCGCGATGTAGAAGAATGCCGCCTCGCCAAAGCCAACCCAGACTCGCTGCCTTGGCATGCCCGCGACTGCGCCAAGTGCCCGGTGCCCGATATCGCGCTCGCCAACGCCAGCCAGGATACGCAACTCCTGCTCACCATCAAGAGCGGCATGTTCGGTTTGCTGCGCCGGGTGCAGGTCGAAGCCATCTGCCTAAAAACAGGCGAGAAGGTAGACCCCTATGTCGGCTGCCCAGACGATCACCCGGGCTTGGAAATCTTCCGCCAGGCGCTGGAAGAAGGCCGCGATGATTAAAGCCGTGCTGCTGGACATGGACAATACCCTGCTGCACAACCCGGATGCGCGGTTCGCCAACGCTTTTCGCCAGCTTTTTGACGATTTCTTTCGGGACGAATTTGGCATTGACAACAGCATTCACGCGCTGCGAGCCGGCTTCGCCAACATGGGCAGAGATCTGGCCAATTGCCCTGCCAATGCCGAAGCGATGGTTGATTGCCTGGCGCACTGGCTGTCTCTCTCGCATGATGACGCCGCCCAGGCTCTGCGCCGATTTTATGCCGAGGTGTATGGCGAATTGCAGCCGCTGGTCTCACCGGTCGGCAGCGCGGCCGCCTTGGTCGAGAGTCTGCTGGAACAAGGGCTGCTGGTAGCGGTCGCGACCAATCCGCTTTATCCCGAATCGGCGATCTTGCAGCGCCTGGCATGGGCGGGCTTGGGCGGGCTGGTCGGTGAATTTGCGCTTGTCACGCACAGTGAGAATATGCACTTCGCCAAACCCCAACCCGAATATATGGCCGAGGTTGTGGCGCGCGTGGGCATCGAACCAGACGAAGCGCTGATGGTCGGGGATAGCGCAGTCAACGATATCCAATCTGCCCGCGCCATCGGTTGCCCGACCTGGCATGTGCCCACAGACGGCAGCCTGGCAGAACTGGCGCAACACATCCAGAGCGAACCCTGGCGCGAGGTCGTCCAGCCGCTCGCCTTGCAGCCCGCGATGATCGCGCCGCAGTATCGAGGCAATTTGGGCGCGCTGCGGGGTCTGCTGGCAGAAACAGCGCCGAGCCAATGGCAGGAACATCCTGACCCCGAAGAGTGGTCGATATTGCAGATCGTTTGCCACTTGTGGACGACCGAGACAGCCGTGCATCAGGCGCGCTTGCAGAGCATCCTGGCGGAAGACAATCCCTTCCTGGCTGCCCTGCCGCCGCCGGGACCGCATGTGCCGCCCTGCCACGACAATGCCGATGCGATTTGGCAACGGTTCAACCGCGACCGGCAAACGACTCTATCGATGCTGGGCGGTTTGACGCAGGCGCAATGGCTGCGACCAGCGCGTCACAGCATATTTGGCTTGACCACCTTGTTGGAAATGGCCTATTTTACGGCGCAGCACGACCGACTGCATATCACACAATTTTGCCAGACGCTTGGCAAGTGCCTGGACGAAGCGGCTTTGAGTTGACTATGCCCGCGCCAACTGTACAATATGTGTAGAAAGTTCTGAACATCACGACTTATGAATTGGAGCACGCGATGACCAGCGCAGCGCCGCCCCAACTAGCGCTAAGCCAAGCGGTCGACGAGGGACTCACAGCTGTGGAAGCGGCCATGCGCGAGGTTACCGCCAGCCAGGTCGATGTCCTGCGCGATGCCAGCCGGCATATCCTCAGCGCTGGCGGCAAACGGATCCGTCCACGGCTGATGTTGCTGAGTTATCTGGCGCTGGGCGGCACGGATATGCTGCATGTTGCCAAGCCCGCCGCGGCCGTCGAGTTGATGCACACTGCCAGCGTCGTGCACGATGACATCAACGACCATGGCGTGCTGAGGCGTGGCAAGCCGGCTGTCAATGCCATCTGGGGGCGGACATTCGCGCTGTTGACTGGCGACTTCCTGTTCACCGCGGTGTATGAATTGATGGCACCTTATGGCGATTTGAATATCGACCTGGCACAAGCCGCAACCGCTCTTGTCGAAGGCGAAACCCTGCAAGCCAGCGCCGTCAAGAATAATCGCTTCAATCGCGAAGTCTATGGGCGCATCATCGCCTTGAAGACAGCCGCGCTCTTCCGCGCCGCCAGTGGCATCGGCGCAAAATTGGCGGGAGCGGCACAGCAAGAAATCAGCGCGCTGGCCGATTTCGGCTTCAACCTGGGGCTGGCTTTTCAAATCGTTGACGACATCCTCGATCTGGTTGCCGACGAAGCAGAATTGGGCAAGACCAGTGGCGTCGACATCGTGCAGGGCCGGGGTGTCGCTGTCGCTCTCGGCGAAGGCAACAGCAACGGCAATGCGCCAACGAATGATCCACTGGACTTTATCAAGCGAAAAATGCTGGAAGGCGACACAATCGACAAGGCGAGGGCACGCGCAGAGCTCTTGGTGCGCAGCGCCATTGCCAGCCTGGACGTGCTGCCGCATTCGCCCGCCAAAGATGCGCTTGTCGAGCTCGCGCAGCAGGTCATCTCCCGCGAAAATTGAACCTGTCACAGGCAGCCAGGAGCAAGCCGAGTAGCACAGCGGCGCGGACCCGCTCTTGCAATAGAAGCGACAGGCAAGCCTCATGGCGACCAAAGTAGCCAGCGTAGAACAAGTGCGGCAGATTGAAGCGGCGGCGGACCGGCGGGGCCTCAGCTATGCGCAATTGATGCAAAATGCCGGCGTGGCCGCCTGCCAATTGCTGCTGGAGCGCGTGGCTGTCGACGCATCGACCCGCGTGCTCTTTTTGATCGGCAAAGGCAACAATGGCGGCGATGGACTCGTCATGGCGCGGCAGTTGGCGCAAACCAGCCAAGCGTCTGTTCACTTGTACCTGCTGGGAGCGCGAGCAGCCGAAGACGAAATCTTCTGCGCAGCGACTGCGGCCGGACTGCCTTGGACAGTGGCTGCGGACGACCAGGACGACTCGGTCCTGCGCGAGCTGGCGGAAAAAGCTGATGTGATCGTCGATGCGCTGCTGGGCATTGGCGGGCGACCACCCCTGCGCGCCAGGCTGGCAGAACTGCTATCCTGCGTGCGCGCAGCAGCGAGCGCAACAAAGCCTTTCGTGCTGGCGATCGACTGCCCCAGCGGCTGCGACTGCGACAGCGGCGCAATCGACAACCTTGCGCTGCCGGCCCAGGCCACCATCAGTTTTATCGCCGCCAAACCAGGCTTGCTCACTTTTCCGGCTGCCGCGGCTGTGGGCGATTTGCTCGTGTCGCAGATTGGCATCTCCGCTGAGCTGACCGAATTGCAGCGGCTTTCCAGCACGTTCATGGATGCGCCGCTGGCCAGATCGCTGCTGCCGGCGCGCCCACTGAATGGGCACAAAGGCACGTTTGGCAAAGCCATGTTGGTGGCTGGTTGCGCGCAGTATATCGGCGCGGTTGCTCTGGCTGGCGAGGCGGCCTGCCGTTCTGGCGCGGGCTTGGTGACCGTGGCGACTACTCGCCCACTGGTTGAACTTGTCGCCAGCAGCCTGCGCGAACCAACCTGGTTGCCACTGGCGTCTGTTGACGGCTGCATTGCCGAAGAGGCTGCGCAAACCGTGTTTGCAAGCGCGCCCGCCTACCAGTCGCTGCTGGTGGGCTGTGGCCTGGGTCTGCATGCCAGCACGCAAGCCTTCGTGAGAAGCCTGCTGGATAATGACCTGCCGCCGCTGTTGCTGGATGCGGACGCGCTGAACTGCCTGAGTCGACTGCGCGAATTTTGGAAGCGCCTGCCCGCCGACACGATAATCACGCCGCATATCGGCGAAATGGCGCGATTGACACAACAGTCGCCAGCGGAGATCGATGCCGATCGCTGGACTTTCGCCCGGCGCTATGCAGAAAGCTGGCAGGTGGTGCTGCTGCTAAAAGGCGCGCACACGCTCATCGCCGCTCCAGATGGACGCATTAGCGTGATTCCCTATAAAACTGATGCGCTGGGAACAGCCGGCACGGGCGATGTGCTGGCGGGTTTAATCGCAGGCTTGCGCGCTCAGGGACTCACAGCTTTTGATAGCGCGCGTCTGGGAGCCTACATCCATGCGCTGGCGGGCACCATCGCTGAGCAGACAGTGGGCAGCAGCCGCAGTGTGATCGCCAGCGATGTGTTGGGGGCGCTGGGACCGGCCTTCGCAGCTACCGAAGTCGGCTAGCTGTCGGCATATTTCCGGGAGCGCGCCTGGCGTTTGGCCGCTTGCAGCTCGGCTTCCATCTCCAGCTCGCCACTGGCACCGCCAAATTCCAGCAGGTCGCGCCTTCGCACCACTCCGCGGCGATTGATGCGCAGTTGGGCATAGATGCCGCCCAGCAAGATGCCCAGCAGGATGCCGACAAAAACAGCCCCGTCATCCAGTTTAGGGCGCGTCCGCTTCATCGGCAGCCTCGTCGTTGGTTTCGTCAGGGACCAGCAGTCCGCGGATGCGCAGCAACTCGCGCAAGAATGCCAGCAGCCCGGCCAGAAAACTCTTCAACTGGATCAGCGGGTCGACGGCGTTGTCGTTCATGAAAGTGGCCGTCGCTTTGCCGAGTCGCGCTGTTTCACGGGCGCTGGCGAGGATAGGTTTGATTTCTGCGCGCAGCATGACAAAGAATCCCGCCACTTGCAGCAGCAGGATGGCTAGGGCCGCAATCAACAGCACCGACTCCAGCAGCAGGATGAGCAGCATGATATCGCGGAATATGCGGATGATCGGCACCCAGGTTTCGGCTGCTGTGAGCGCCGCCACGACCGCCGCAGCCAGCAGCCCCAGAATGAGCAGAATGCCGATTGCGGCACCCAGCTTGATGATGCGTGCGAGATTGCCCGCGCCACGAGCGGTCTGGCTTGGTTCGGGCGCTGGCTCGCTGGCAGATGCCTCGCTGCTTTGCATGGCTCAGCGTCGCGTCACCGGCGTTGAGGGCCGCGAGGTTACCATGTGCGCGAAGCCTAGCAGCGCGAAGGCGGCCACAGTCGCCGGCAACAGGTGGATGGTGCCGATGCGCAGGTTGTCAAGTGAGAAGCTGTCGCCGATATATTGTCCCAGCAAAAAACCAACCCAACTGGTGACAACAAAGAGCACCAGCCGGCGCGCATCGCCGCCCGTCAAGACATAGAAGGCCAGCCCATACATGGTGGCGATGATGCAAGCAAATGCGAATACGGGGTTGGGCATGCTGGTTGCACTTCGCGCGTCAATTGGTAAAATCGTAAATAGTGTAGCATAGAATCAAGTGATCGTCATACTGCAGCGGCTCTGCCCATGAACCTCATCGATCTGGAGATTTTGATCCCGGCTTCGCCCGAGTTTATCTGGCGCTTCCTGGGTGATTTGCAGCAGATCCCCCGTTGGCAAAAAGGCGCGGAGACCATCACCTTCTTGTCGACGCAACATGAAGGACGGGGCACGCGTTGGCGCCAGTCGATGAGCAGCGGGCCCGACCAGGTTGTCGAGGTGAGCGCCTGGTACGAAACCCTCGGTTATACCTACCAGGTGGTCGCTGGCGCGGCGTATAACAAGAACCAGGGCCAGATCAAGCTGCGCGAAGTGCCCGAAGGCACCCTGGTTCGTTGGACCTTCCATTACGAGCCGGGCGGCGTGCTGGGCGGATTGCGCAATGCAGTCGGATTGAAAGGCAATGTGAGCAGCCAGATCCAAACCAGCCTGCGCAACCTGCATCAGTTGATCAGTCAGCAGTCGGGCGGCATCTCCACGCACGAAGCCAAAGCGACCATGCAAGAAGCGCCCGATGTCAGCGCGCGTTCCAGTTATGAGCCGCGACATCCCTCAGCCTATCGCGAGTCTGCGCATGACGACGCGTCTACCGAAGTCTATAGCGTCGATGGCGATGCGAATCCCTTTGCTTTTGATTACGATATGGTGCCTATCCCAGCCAGTGAAGATGGCGATACGAAGCCGAACCCGGTCGCGCTGTCGGGTTTCAGCAGTTTGGCCGACGAGGTGAAGCTGGACGATACGCAGCCGATGGATATCGCTGTGCCAGCCACCGATCCTAAGCCGATTGTCGCCGAAGAAGCGCCACGCCAACCTGCGCAAGAGCCACGCCCGGCAAAGCCCGCGCCTCGCCAGCCCGTTCAAGAGCCGCCACTGGCAGCCCGGCCAACACGCCGCAAAGATATCGATGCCGCCAGCATGAGCGTCTTCGAAATCTTCGGCTTGCAGAGGCCCAGCAAAGCGCTGCTGGGCAGCGAGCCGACAGCTAAATCCGCAGAAAACGCTGGTCAGCGCAGAGATGAGGAAGCGTCGCAACTTCCTGTTGATGAAATCGCTGCCAAACCCCCACTTGCCGCGCCGCAGCAGGAATCTGAGAGCAACTTGCGCGCTGTGACTGGCGCCCGCCGAGCCGCCCGCCGCCGCGCTATCCGTATGCGCCCACAATAAGCCGCGCCGCCCGCAAAGAAAAACGCCCACACGCGGCGGACGTTGCTGGGTGGATGAAGGGACTTGAACCCTCAACCGCCTGAACCACAATCAGGTGCTCTGCCGTTGAGCTACATCCACCACATTCGCTGCTAGCCTATCAGCTTTGCGGCGCAATTTCCAGTATGGGCTTGTGCGGTTTTGTCAAAATGAGCAGTTGCGCCGAACTGCCAGCCAACTGCACGACAGGCGCTTCTGCCATCAGCCCTGCTTCGCCGAAGTAGCCGCGCAAATCGCTGTGCTTGGGGAGTTGACGAGCCTGCCCGGTCAACCGATACAAGGAACGAATCAGGCTGCGCAGCGGTCCGCGGCCGTGCAATTCTCCAGCCAGGACGATACACACAGGCGCACCGGGCTGCAAGACGCGCTGCAACTCGTCCAGCGTCTGGCGATGGAAGATGAAGGCGGTGGGAAAAGTGCACACAACTGCCGCTATTTTTTCGGCTGGCAGAGGCAAGCGGTGGGCATGGCCACGAACAAACTTGCCGCTCAAGCCGGCGCGCCGCAGTTTTTTCTGCGCCAGCCTGCCCATAGTTGGCGACAAATCCAGCGCCAGGCTGCTATAGCCAGCAGCGTGCAAGTCGATTTGCAAATCGCCTGTGCCATGCGCCAACTCCAGCACCAGACCAGCAGCGGGCGGCGGCAAATATCGCATCGAGCTGCGCTGCCAAGCCCGCCAGCGCCCCAGCGAAACTGCCCGGCTGACAGCATCGTAGCTGAAAGCGCATTGGTTGTAGAGCAAGTGAAAGCCGCAGCGCCAAAGCCTGTTCAGCATGACTCCAGCGCTGTCAAGACCGCCGCGGGATGATCGGTGATGAGGCTGTTGACGCCCAGCGCCCGCAACTGGCAGGCGCGCAGGGGATCGTTGACTGTCCAGACATTGACCAGGCAGCCGGCTGCGCGCGCTTGCTGCAGTAAATCCGCATCGACTCGTTCGTGCCACGGGTGCAGGGCAGCGCAGAAGTTCGCCATATCAGCGAGCTGCGACTGGCTTGCAATGCCAAATAAGTAGCCCAGCGGCACATCCGTACATGCTCGCAGGCGGCGCAGAACATCCGCGTCAAAAGATGAAACCAGCACGCGCGATTCCAGCTGGTGCTGGCGGATGCAGTCGGCGACCGCGTTTTCTATGCCCGGCGCGGCGGACTTGACTTCCACATTCACAAACAACCTGTCCCCGACAGCTGCGAAGACTTCGTCCAGTGTGGGGATGCGCTCGTTGGCGAATTGTGGCGAAAACCAGGCGCCGGCATCCAGTTTTTTCAGTTGTGCCAGGCGCATCTGTGCCACAGCGCCCTGTCCATCCGTGGTGGTATCGACAGTCGCGTCATGAATCACCACCAACTGATGATCGCGCGTCAAATGCACATCCAGCTCGATGCCGTGCGCGCCTTGCTGCGCCGCCAATTCAAATGCCGCCAAGGTGTTTTGTGGCGCAAAAGCAGACGCGCCGCGATGCGCAAACACGGCTGTCTCGTTCGTTTGCAGCGCGTCCAGCAGGTTGTCAACGGGCATGGCTGTCCCTTAGACCAAAATCTCTATGTTGGCGTCGTTTATGCGCGCTTCGTACCAAGGCACATCAATCTCGGCGGGGCTGCGCGTGGCGGCTCCACTGCGAATGTCAAAGCGACCGCCATGCCTTGGGCATTCAATTTCGTAGCCGGCCAGTTTGCTGGGCTGGTCGGCTTGGTCAAAAGCGAGCGCATTGCCATCGTGCGTGCACAAGTCTTCGATGGCATAGATCTTGCCGCCGACATTGAATACGGCTATCCAACGATTGTCGACGCCGAATACCTCGCGTTGGCCCGGGGCAATCTCGCTTGCTGCGCAAAGTGTAATCCATTTCTTCATCAGCCGACCTCGGTCAACGCCCAATCTTCCCTGGCGGCCGGACCATGCGCGCCCACCACCAGCACCTTCAGCGGCAGCAAAGCGCACTTGACCCGGTTGATGCTCAAGGGCAAGCCAATCATGTCCAGCAGCAGCTGTTTGTCTATGCGCCGCGCCTCGTCCAGCGGCATACCCAGCAATTCCTCGCCAAACATGGAGGCGGCTGCCAGGCAGATCGCGCAGCCTTCGCCATCCCAGCCGACCGCCGTGATGCAACCCGACTCGTCCACCGTCAATGTCAGACGCAGCCGGTCGCCACATAGCGGGTTTGCTTCTTCGTGGTCGAAGTCGTTGGGCTGCAGCAGCCCCCAGTTGCGCTGGTTGCGGGCGTGGTCGAGGATGAGTTCGCGAGCCAGGTCGTTCACAGCGCTCAGCCGATGATTTTGGCTTCTATCTCATCCATCAGTCGTTGGCGAACGCGCTCGAAGGGCACGCGCTGCAGCAATTCGTCGAAGAAGCCCTCGATGATCATCAGTTGGGCTTGTGGACGGGTGATGCCGCGGCTCATCAGATAATAGATGGGCTCAGCTTCCAATGTGCCAAAGGTGGCGGCATGCGAACAAGCCACATCATCGGCTTCAATCTCCAGGCCCGGGATGCTGTCCATGCGCGCGCTGTCGCTGAGCATCAGGTTGCGACAGACTTGATAACCATCGATGCGCTGCATCTGCGGCAGCGACTTGATCATGCCTTGCCACAGGGTGCGAGCCTGGTCGCGGGCTGCGCCTTTGAAAAGCAAATCGGTATTCGTCAGCGGCGCATTGTGATTCTGCTGCGTGTCCAGATCGAAGAATTGATCGTGATCGGCGAAGAAGAAACCGCTGACCCGGGCATTCGCGCCCGCGCCCACCGCATCCACCTCGATGAAGGCTTTGGTCAGGCGGCTGCCCATGACGCCATTCACCCAATCCAACTGGGCATCGCGCCCAACTATGCCGCGCTGATGGCTGAATTCGAACGTTTCCCGATTCCAGTCTTGCAGCGAAACATAACGCAAATTGCCGGCGGCGCCGACGATGAGCTCGGTCGCGCCGATATAGGCTGATTGACGCGCTTGGTCAGCCGATGCATATTCGACTTGCATGGTGGCCTGGGCATTTTCTTCCAGCACGACCAGCACATGACCCAGCGCCGTGCCCGCTTTGGTATTGAAGCAGACCACATGCAGCGGCAGCTCGGCGCTGATGTTGCGCGGCACATGCACAAAGACGCCATAATCCCATAGCGCCGCGTGCAATGCCGCGAACTTGCCATCGGTTGGCTGCACCGCCTGTGTCATCAGGTGCTGCCTGACCAAGGCTTCATGGTCGCTTATCGCGCTGCGCAAGTCTGTGAAGACCACGCCTTGCCGCGCCAAATCGTCCGCCAGCTGATAATGCACCACCTGCCCATCGACAAAGACCAGCAAACCGCCTTGTTCAGCGCCAGTCAGCGGCTCGAGGTTTTTGGCGGGCACGGCAGTGGCTGTCGCGCCATTGGCGTCTATCATGCGCTCGGCTTCATCCCACCGTATGTGTCGATAATCTGTGCGCCGCCACTCTTCTTCCAGGTAGGGCATGGGCGTCGATTCATACATCCGCCAGGCTTGCATGCGCCGATCGCGCAGCCAGGCCGGTTCCGCGTTGGCTTTGCTGAGCGCTGCGACCTGCTCGCGCGTGTAATTTGGCGCTTGTGGGGTGGACGAACGCCTGCGTACAACTGCCACTATGGTTCTCCTGTGTTTGCGTTGCCGATGCCGACTAACCGATCGAGCCTTCCAGCTGGATCTGGATCAAGCGATTTAACTCCAGCGCGTATTCCATGGGCAACTCTTTGACGAGCGGCTCCAGGAAGCCATTGACGATCATGGCATTGGCTTCGTCTTCGCCCATACCGCGGCTCATCAGATAAAATAGCTGGTCTTCGCCGACCTTGCTGACAGATGCTTCGTGCCCCATGGTGACATCTTTGGCATCAATTTCGATGGTCGGGTAGGTATCAGAGCGGCTGAAATCGTCCAGCAGCAGGGCATCGCAAACGACATTGCTTTTGCTGCTGCTCGCGGCTTCATCAATTTTCAGCAACCCACGATAGCTGGCGCGTCCACCATCTTTGCTGATGGATTTGCTGATGATTTGGCTGGTTGTGTTGGGCGCGAGGTGCGTGATCTTTGCGCCGGCATCTTGGTGCTGCCCATGGCCGGCAAAGGCGATCGAGAGCACTTCGCCATGCGCGCCTTCGCCACGCAAGACCACAGCCGGGTATTTCATGGTCAGGCGGCTGCCCAAATTGCCATCGACCCACTCCATGGTGGCGTCTTCTTCGGCGACAGCGCGCTTGGTGACCAGGTTGTAGACATTGTTCGACCAATTCTGAATGGTGGTGTAGCGACACCGTCCGCCCTTCTTGACGATGATTTCGACCACGGCGCTGTGCAAGCTGTCGCTGCTGTAGATGGGCGCGGTGCAGCCTTCGACATAGTGCACATAAGCGCCTTCGTCCACGATGATCAATGTGCGCTCAAATTGCCCCATATTCTGCGTATTGATGCGGAAGTAGGCTTGCAGCGGCATCTCGACCTGGACGCCAGGCGGGACATAAATGAAGCTGCCGCCAGACCACACCGCTGTATTCAACGCGGCAAACTTGTTGTCGTTGGAGGGGATGACCTTGCCAAAATACTCCTGGACGATGTCTGGATATTCGCGCAAGCCCGTATCCATATCCAGGAAGATGACGCCCTGCTCCTCCAGATTTTCCTGGATTTTGTGGTAGACCGATTCGCTGTCGTACTGCGCGCTGACCCCATGCAGAAATTTTTGTTCCGCCTCGGGGATGCCCAGCTTGTCGAAGGTTTCCTTGATTTCGGCGGGAACTTCGTCCCAGTCCTGCTCGGTCTTGTCGGTGGCGCGGACATAATAATAGATGTCGTCATAGTCGATCTGGTTGAGATCGCCACCCCATTGCGGCGTCGGCTTGTCCAAGAAGATATGGTAGGCCTCGACGCGCCGGTCGGTCATCCATTGCGGCTCGTCTTTCATCGCGCTGATTTGCCTGACGATCGTTTCGTTCACGCCTTTTTGGCTCTTGAAAGCGTAATCGACATCGTCATCATGGAAGCCGTATTTTTCGGCATAGCTCAAGCCGACATTTTTGAGGGCTTCTTCTTCGTGCGTTAGCTGTTTCTCGCTCTGGACTACATCTATCATGTCGCTCTCCGTTGCAGGCAAGATGTCACTGCATTAGGTGGACTAGAAGCGCCGCCATTGCCAATTGCGTACTGAGCAAAAACCCGATGACGGCCAACTGCGTGGCGACCAAGCACTTGATTAGGCGCGTCTCCAGCTGGGCAAGGTCGGTTCTGGATGTCAAGTTTTCCTGCTGGGCCTCGACCGCTGTGAGTCGTCTGTCCAGCGCCAGCATGGCAGGGTTATCCATGTTGGTTTCCATCGACTCCTCTCTTAGGCAGGTGTCTGCTCAAGCGCGCCATGCTCCTCGCGGATCCACTCGTAGCCCTTTTCTTCGAGCGTCAGCGCCAGCTCGGGTCCGCCACTTTGCACGATGCGCCCGGCGAACATCACATGCACACGATCTGGCTTGATGTAATTGAGCATGCGTTGATAGTGGGTGATCACCAGCGCGCCCATGTCGGGACCCGTCAGCGAGTTGACGCCATCGGCCACGATGCGCAGGGCGTCGATATCCAGCCCGGAGTCGGTTTCGTCCAGCACGGCGATGCGCGGCTCTAGCACAGCCATTTGCAAGACCTCGGCCCGTTTCTTTTCGCCGCCGCTGAAACCTTCGTTCAAATAGCGGCCGGCGAAGGCATGGTCGATTTGCAGCTGCGACATCTTCTGGCGCATCATGCGGGCGAAGCGCGGGATGGGGATGCCTTTGCTTTCGGGGTCATCGGCTTTCATGCGAGCGTTGATGGCATGGCGCAAGAAATTGCCCAAGGTTACGCCGGGGATGGCCACAGGATATTGGAATGCCAAAAACAAGCCAGCCCGACTGCGTTCGTCCGGCTCCATCTCCAGCACATCTTCGCCATTCAACAGCACCTCGCCAGCAGTAACTTCGTAGGCAGGGTTGCCCATCAGCACATTCGCCAATGTGCTCTTGCCTGATCCGTTGGGACCCATCAACGCGTGGATCTCGCCCTGACGCACAAGCAGATTCACGCCACGCAGAATCGGGCTTTCGTCGCCATCCACGCAGGCATGCAAGTCGCGTATCTCTAGTGTTACACCCATTCGCGGCAGTTCTCCTCTCGCAAGGGGGGTTTAATGTCGGTTAAATTGATTTTGTAACCGACCACAATTCTCATGCAGTGTAGCAGTGGATCTACAACTTGTCAATACAAGGGCGCGGGCAGTCCCAAGTTGCCTGACAGCCCGCGCTATGCCACCCACCCCAAACCCCTCCCCCAGAACGAACTGAGGATTGGACAGGTTTTTCTACCCTATCCCCGGCCCTTCTCCATATCCATAGGGAAGGAAGACTCGTCGAGCAACCTGTGCGATACTTGCTACTCTGCAAGAAATGATCATCAGATTTCATTTTCTCTGCATGCCCCCCTCCCTGATGCTTCGGGGAGGGGTGTGGGGTGGGGGTGTAGCAGTGCAAATCTACAAAATTCGCTACTCCCAAAGTTTGCCTTGCTTGACGCAATTTTGTAAATTGTCTACAATATGACAATATCAATAGGAAGAGTGTCTGCCCAGATGAGTTCCGACGCCAACACCATCCTGGAAGTCCGCGACCTGCGCACCTATTTCAAACTGACAGAGGGCACGCTCAAGGCGGTCGATGGCGTGGATTTTGCGATTGCCCCGCGTCAGACTGTTGGCATCATCGGCGAGTCGGGCTCTGGCAAGAGCGTAACAGCGCAGTCTATCTTGCAGATCGTGCCCACGCCCGGCTATATCCAGTCAGGACAGATACTGCTTTCTCGCCCGGACGGCAGCACAACCGACCTGTGCCAGTTGGACGCGCGCAGCCGCAAAATCCGCGAGATACGCGGCGCAGAAATCTCCATGGTGTTCCAGGAGCCAATGACCAGTCTGTCGCCGGTACACACGATCGGGGCGCAGATTGTCGAGGCGATCCGCCTGCACATCACCCGCGACAAAAACAAGGCGAAAAACTTGGCGCTGGACATGATCAATCGCGTCGGCATTTCCAACCCCCGCCAGCGCTTTGACGAATACCCACACCAACTTTCGGGCGGCATGCGGCAGCGGGCGATGATCGCCATGGCGCTTTCTTGCAGTCCTTCGTTGTTGATCGCCGATGAGCCCACAACCGCCCTGGATGTCACTGTGCAGGCGCAGATTTTGGAGCTGATGAAAGAGCTGCAAGACGAATTTGGCATGGCGATTATGTATATCACGCACGACCTGGGCGTCATTGCCGAGATCGCCGACGAGGTCAATGTGATGTACCTGGGGCGGGTGGTAGAGCGCGCTTCGACCCGCGAACTATTCAAGAATCCCTTGCATCCGTATACCCAGCGCCTGCTGAAGTCTATCCCTCGTCTGGGCGGCCGCGGACGCCGGTTGGAAGCCATCCGCGGCAATGTGCCGGTGCCTCTCAATCCACCCGCGCAGTGTGGTTTCTGCTCGCGCTGCGACGACTTCATGGCGGGCGCTTGTGATGCGGCTGTGCCAGCGCTTGTCGACATGGGGGGGCATCACCATGTGCGCTGCTATTTGCACAGCCAGGAAAGTGAGCCTGCTCATGCCTGAGATTCCTGCCTCATCCTCCCGACAAGTTGGCAATGTATTGCTGGAAGTGCGCGACCTAAAGAAGCACTTCCCAATCGAAAAAGGCTTCTTTCGCTCTGTAAAAGGGCATGTCAAGGCAGTGGACGGCGTCAGCTTTATCATCCGCGAGGGCGAGACATTCGGGCTGGTCGGCGAATCGGGCAGTGGCAAGACGACGTTGGGGCGTTGTGTTGTGCGCGCTATCGAGCCGACAGATGGGCAGGTCTTCTTTCGTCTGCCAGAAGGCGAGACAGTCGATGTCGCCGCGCTGGACAAGCAGGACTTGCGCGATATTCGCAAATATTTTCACATGATCTTCCAAGATCCCTATTCTTCGCTGGATCCGCGCATGTCGGTGCTCGATATCATCGCTGAGCCGATCCGCAACAACAAGCTGCTCGCCGATGCGCGCGCTATACAAAATCGTGTGCGCGAACTGATGGAAGTAGTGGGCCTGGACATCCAACATCTCAACCGCTATCCACACGCTTTTTCGGGCGGGCAACGTCAACGTATCGGCATCGCGCGCTCGCTTGCGCCCAACCCGCGGCTGATTGTCTGCGATGAGGCCGTCTCGGCGCTGGATGTATCGATTCAGGCGCAGATCCTCAACTTGTTGGAAGACTTGCAAGAAGAATTCAACCTGACCTTCTTGTTCATCGCGCACGATTTGTCTGTGGTTGAACATATATCCGACCGCGTCGGCGTGATGTATGTCGGCAAACTGGTGGAAATGGCGGATACCGAGTCGTTGTTCACCCAGCCCAAACACCCCTACACCGAAGCGTTGCTTTCGGCAGTGCCCACCACCGACCCCGAAATTAAAATGGACCGCATCATTTTGCCCGGCGAGGTCGCCAATCCAGCCGATCCGCCCAGTGGCTGCTACTTCCATCCGCGCTGCCGCTATGCTCAAGACATCTGCATGACCGACGAGCCGCAATGGAGCGAAGTCGCGCCTCAACATTTCGCTGCTTGTCACTTCGCGGAAGAGCTGGCGCTGCGCGGCGTGGACGAAAGCAGCTGATGGAGCTGCTGGTTTTTTTCGCGCTGGCATCGGCGCTGGGCGCGGCGGGCGTGGCCGGCGTCATTGTCTGGGTGACCAATCGCGCAGCCGCCTCTGCCATAACGCGCCACTTCAAAGCCAGCGAGCATATTCTGGATACGGGCGAGCCGCCAAAAAACTGGCGCAACCAACGAAAAAGCCCGCTGGCGAATCTGGACGAGCTGATTCTGTTCTTCGAAGACTGCAGCTTCTTTGAAGACGAATTTGCCAGAGAACAACTGCTGGCGCAACTGGCGGAAGTGCGCGAAGACTGGGCGCGCCGCTACCTGGCCTGAGCTTTATACCAACTGCACAATTGCCCACATGTCCAGTTCGGGCACACGGATGGTCGTCATCTGCTGGTCGGCCTGGCAGGCGATTTCACGCGGCTCTACGCCTGGCGCAAACAGACGCGCATTCGTGAAATCCCTGCCCAGCAACCGGCGGTCAATGCGCAATACAAAGTCGCGGGCTGTTTCATAGCTGTCCGTGCCAGCATCATAATTGGCATTCAGCAAGTGGCAGACAACGGGCGCGTCCTCGTCGCCGGGCTTGTAACGTGGCAGCACCGAAATTTTGTCTGCGCCAGTGATGGTGATATCTGCGTCAAGCTGCGAGAGCAAGTCAGTCTCGCCAGCGTAGGTCAACAGCTTCTCGCCGGCGCTGCGCAATTTGGCTTCCTGCCCCGCAGCCAGGTGCGACTGTTCAAAACGCACCAGGGCGCGATAAGCCGACATATCCGCATCTAGCAAGCGATCGGCGACCCAGTCATCACCCGCCACCAACATGCAGAAAGGGATGTTGGCGCGGCTCAGCGACTGGCAGGCTTCATACAATGGCGTGCGCGGGGCGCTGCGATTTTGTCCGCCGAGATGCCCTTGACCCAAGCGCTCGCCCAGATATTGACGCACAGCCTTGTTGCTGAATACCAGCGCAACCGAAGCCACAGCCTCGTAGCCATCGAACAGCTGGGGGAAGTCGCGCACAAAATGATAAAGCGCCGTGTAATCATCGGGGTCGGCATAATACCAGCGGTCGGCTGTGCCCGGGCTGCGCAATGTCCACATCTTGTCGGGGACCATGAAGACATGCCCATGCGCATAGGCTTGCGCGATCCAGAAGCCAATGTGGCGCGGGCGCGGCTGCAAGCGATAGGGTTCAAAAGCGCGCGGCACACCGGTTATCGCGATCAGCTTGCCCAGGGCGTCGGCCAATTTGAATGTGTAAATCGGCTCGCTCGGCAAGATCTCGACAGCTGGCGGCTGGTATTCCATTTCGTTGGTGTAGAAGTCATGCGCATCTAGCGCATAGATGAACTCAGCCCAGTAAAATGGTGAATTGGAGCTCATGGGCACATTCTCGCCGAATGCCTGTCCGGCGCGTTTGAATGCGCGGAATAGCGCGTTGACCTCGCGCCACTGAAAATTGAAATAGGCTTTTGCCAGCGGCAATGTCGGCGGGAAAGCCAGAATCTCGGCGCGATACCGCTGGTCGGTGATGCCACGCGCGCGCAGAAACTCGCCATAATCAAAGCGGTCGATGTCCTCTATCCCTGCGGATTGCAGTTGCTCTGGCAGCATTGTCTCGCGCAGGAATTCGCGGAAGCCCGCCCTGCAGTGCTGGCAAAAGCAGCCGCCATACCGCGCATTCAGCGCCCCGATGGTCGGGATGGCCGAGTCGATCATCAGCCAGTCCGCGCCAGCCGATAGCACGCGATGCAACTGATAAAAGAGATAATGCCGATATCCAGGCGCGTTGGTGCAATAATGATAGGCAGGATGCCCTTTATAGGTGTGCGTCCACCAGGTAACGGCGGGTTGGTCGTTCAGGTCGCGCACGGTCGACTCCATGAAGTTGGAATCGAAGTCGATCATGCCCATCCAATCGGCGTCCAGCTCGACACGCCCTTGAAACTTGACGCCACAGCGATGCGCTTCGTCGACATCGCGCATCATCTCTTCGTCTGGTGGCAGCCCCCGCCGGTCCGGTTCTGGCAAAAAGCCCCAGCCCAGCCCGGTCGCGCGATAACGTCGATAGACTTCCATGCCACAAGGTCGCGTGATCAATACATCCGACCGTTTTAATGCCATCGTCCACGCTCCATTATTTGCCAGGTTTCTCCACATAAACATAATAAGCGCCGCGCACACGATCGCCAGCCGCATCGTACAGCCAGGTCTGCAATTTGACTTCGCCGCACGGCAATTCCAGCCAGAAGACCGCTGCGGTGTCGCCAGCCAACACCGGCTTTGCCACCGTTGTTTCACCCACTTGCAGTCGCGCTCTTGATACATGCATGGCGCGGTTCGCCTCGCGCGGATGGGTGCGCAGTTCAAAGCGATATTGCCCCATCTGCGCAAGTTCGACCAGCCACCAGCCATTGGAGTCATAAGCGGGATCGTCGATCCAGGCTTGCAACCAGGGGACCTGGCCCACGGTCGGATGCCAATCGCGCGCCGACAGCAGCACAGGGTTTTCATACTTGGTCCCGACCGGGATCGCCACCGTGCGAGCAAATGCGTCTCGATGGTCTTGCCACCAGCTTTCGTAATCATTCCGCAGCGCCGCAAGAACCTGTGGATGCGCCGCCGCCACATCGTGCTGCTGGGCAGGATCGCTTTCGATATGATACAATTCGCAGCCATCGACAAGCCGCCACTTGCCATTCAGAACAACGCAATGCTGCCACTTCCGCGGCGTATCCGGCTGCAGTTGGACGACCAGGGATCGCTGCGGCAAATCGCTAGCCGCGCCGAGCAGTTGCTTCTTCAAGCTGATGCCAGCAAATGGTGAGTCGCTTTCCAAATTGCACAGGTCGAGCAGAGTCGGCAGCACATCGATATGCGCTGTCAGCCCGGAAATTTTGCGACCTGCGGGAAGCGTCCCTTGCCAGCGCCAGAAGCAGTTGACGCGATGCCCGCCATCATAGACCGAGCCTTTCGCCCCGCGCATGCCCGCGTTGAAGCCGCAATTCGCTGCTTCGTCCCAGCCAGCGGCTGTGCCATGATCGGCGGTGAAGAGCACGATTGTGTTTTCGTCCAGCCCCAGCGCGCGCAGATGATCGAGCAGCCTGCCCATGTTTTCGTCGAAATTGGCAATCATGCCGTAGAAATTGGCGCGGTCTGCGGGCAGATGCTTCGTCCGGTAGGGTGCGGCATAGCGCTCTGGCACGATGAATGGCGCGTGCATGGCATTGGTGGCCAGGTAGACAAAGAAGGGCTGTTGGCTGTGGCGCTGTATAAATTCCAGCGCGGCAGCAAAGAAGACATCGGTGCAATAGCCAGCGCACTGCACAGGCGACCCATCCCGAAAATAGACATCGTCAATATAGCTGTTTCCCCAATAATCGGGCAGCTCGCCAACGCCACCGCCACGATGGCAAAAAGTTTCGTCAAAGCCGCGATATTGTGGAGCAAAAGGATAATTGTCGCCCAGATGCCACTTGCCGAACATGCCCGTGTGATACCCGTTTTCGGCAAAGATCTCCGCCATGCAGACTGCGCCTGGCTCCAGCAGATGCCGCCCCTGGATGACATGCCACACGCCGTTGCGCGCCGCATATTGACCCGTCAACAGCGCAGCGCGAGACGGTGAACACAGTGGATCGTGGTGATGATCGTCCAACTGTGCGCTTTCGTCAGCCAGCCGGTCGAGGTGGGGCGTGTTTAGATGGGGATTGCCGTGGCAGCCGATATCGCCGTAGCCCTGGTCGTCGGTGATGACGAAGACGACATTGGGCGGCCTAGGCATCGTGCCCGTCTGCGCCCTTGGGCAGCCCTTCGCGTTCCCAGCGGATGATGAAATCCCAAGGCTCGTCGATTTCGCTCAGACCCAGTGGATCGCGCCCCTGCCAAGACAGATGGGCGCTGTAGGTCGTCACATGGCCGAGCCCCCAACTCAAGCCAGACAAAGGCTCGTTGTTGTCGCTGGCTGGCACGCGCAATGCGCCCGTGGCCTGGGGAGGCGCGATGATGGTGGACATCGGCTGGAAGTTGAGGCCGTCGGCAGCGAACTGGATGGTATTTTTCTCGGGACCGCAGCGAGTCAAAAGCGCGCCGACGCCGCCCGCATATTCCCACACCATGACCTCGTGCCCGCTGTTGGTGATGGGGTTCAGCGGCGATTTTGTATAGGGACCCAGCGCAGCATCGGCGATGGCCACGCCCCACTTGCTTTCCATATTGCTGTGCCCGATGCCCTCGCCTTTGAAATAGAGCCAATAGCGCCCATCGCGGAAGAGCAGCGCCGGGTCGTGCACGCGCAGGCTGTCGAAGCTGCCCGGCACAGTCGCCTGTTCGGGGTGCGCGCGTTCATCGATTTCTCCCGATGCATCGGGCTCGACAACCGGCGCGGAAGACTTGGTCCAGGGTCCATGCGGCGAATCGGCGTGGGCGATGGCGATAGACTCGGGTGTGCTGCGAAAAGAAGGCGCAGTCGTCACCTGATAAACGAGATAATAGCGTCCGTTATGCGCCAGCACATCGGGCGTGAAGACGCTGCGTTCGTCATAACTGCCAGCGGGACCGCGTTTTATGGCAGGACCCTGTTCTTGCCAGCTGTGTCCATCGCGAGAAGTCGCATACCAGACATCGCACAAATCCCAGGCGACTGCGGGCGCTGTCCCGGTCGCATGATCGTGCCCAACCGGGACACAAGCGTGCGCGCCGCGCGTGTACCAGACGAAGTATGTGCCATCGACCTGGATGATGCAGCTGGGGTCGCGCCGAACGATGCCGCGCTCATAACCCAGCCCTGCGACCAACTGGTAGCGAAAGCGCGTGAACCAGGGATTGTGGCGGTCGGGCTGGTAGCGAGCCATGGCGGCGCTGTGCATGCGGTTTTGCCTCTCGAGACAGTCAGATATACTCGCGGCGCTCGAAGTCAAGCTCCCAGCGAACGAGGAAATCCCAAGGCTCTGCGACAGCTGCCAAGCCCAAGGGATCGTAGCCCTGCATGACAAGGTGCGAGCTGCGCGGGATGACATGGCTCAAGCCCCAGCGGAATCGTGAGAGCGGCTCGGTATTCTCCGCCTCAGCGACGCGATAGGGTCCAGCGGCTTGCGGCGGCACAACCAGCTGCGACATGACCTCGAAGTTGATGCCGTCGGCTGCGAACTGAATGGTATTTTTCTCTGGTCCGCAGCGGTTGACCAAGCCGGCCACACCGCCAGCGAATTGCCAGACGACTACCTCGTGCCCGCTATTCGTGA
>JAJDZQ010000101.1 GCA_022824565.1 Anaerolineae bacterium
AGCGGGCGGTTGAACCCTGGCAGCGGCTCAAGCACCGGCAGATGGTGCGCGTGCTGGCCGCTGCGCAGGGCTCGAGCGATGGCGTCATCTGCGCGGGCTGCGGGCGCGTGCTCGAGCTCGAGTTCATGCAGCTGGATCACATCTTGCCGCGCACGGATGGCGGTCCAAACCATATCTTGAACCGCGTGCTGCTGTGCGGACCCTGCAATCGCCGCAAGCGCAATTTTCTGACGCTTTCGGGGCTGGTCGCGCAGAATCGCAAGCAGGCTGTCGGCTGGATGAAAGACGCGGACAGGGCGAAACTGGCCTGGGACAGCGCGCGCCGCAAAGCCGAATGGGTGCGGGATCATTTTGGCAGCGCTGCGTGCCAGGCCTTGATTGCTGGGGAGGGGTGATGGGCTTGCGTATCGGGTGGATGGGCTGAGTGATGGCGAGGTGCGGGTTGTTGAGAGTAGGTAACTTGAATCCGCCTTTTTCAGGCTAGTAGCCTTGTCTCTTTAGAATCTCAATTTCCCTAGAAACTGTCTCGCGCTTGAGATCATGAAACTTAAACTGCTCAAATAACGGGTGGAGAAATCCATGCAAGATCTCTATGAGGTTGTCATCCAGTTGCTGCGGCGCAATTCGCTTCGGTGGCCAAGAGAAGTTATTTTGGTTGCATCTGGGTCCACCTACATGTTGGAACCACCGTGTGTCATCATATGTCAGACTTCGGCCGCGTAACCCTGTCACCTCTGCGCCTACAAGAACCTCAGTATTCTCGCCGAACTCCTTGGCTACCCGACTCGCGAAGATCAGAATCTCCCCGAAGCGCCTGATGAAAGTAGATGCATTGAACATAGTACCTGGCTTTGCGCGCTCGCTTCCTTCGTCTTCATAGAATCCATCCAGAACATAGAATTGCGCATTGGGCGTAGCGCGCCAAAAATTACACAAAAAGGTTGAATATTTAGTACCCTCCGGGTCAATAAGCCAGGATTCAATGGCATCATTTTCTGGTGTTTCGTCCCGATTCTTCGCGTAGTGATTGGAAAACGCCCCGTAACTCGTGAAGTAGGAATTCCGAACTTTATCCAACAAGTCTCTCAAGTCGGTAAGCGAATCGATACTGCGGCTGCCAAGAATTGAAAACGCTACCACCCGATATCCATGTTCAAAGCGGGCGAGATGATCCTGGGGGAACTTTAGCAGTCGTTCCTGCCACCGTTCTTTCGACTTGGACATGAAGTCCAGTAGTTGCTGTTCGTTAGTTTCGTCCACAGTTGATACGCTGTCCGTGCCGCCCATGATTCTCCTGATACCGTCAAGCATACTCTCGCGATTGGCCAGCACACACCTATTCAACAGGTCGCGCCACTCCGCCGAAGTAGGCGCTTCGCTCTTGGGACCAGGCTTGCGTACATAGCACACTTGCTTCTTGATAACGTCGTTATAAGTCTTCTTTGCGAATACAGGCTGCTTCATTCCGCCGAGTATTTCGACAAACGCGTGCTCTTCGTTTGTATCCGGATGATTCGCGAACTTGAGTTCAAAGTCAATGTTTGGGTCAGCGTACTTGTTGATTGCCGAGCTTACAGCATCGGTCGTATATCGCTGGATATCTGACGGCTTGGGCTTGCAAACCAGTTTTCCGCCTTGCGTTTTGTCCTCGTCAACACCAAAGACGATAACGCCGCCTTCTGAATTGGCCAGCGCAATTGCTGCCTTCGCGATAACCGCCTTGTGGTGATTGTCGGTCAAATCAAGCCAATTCTTGCACTCGATTTTCGGAGTTTCTGTTGGATTGACGAGTAAATCAAGTCGGCGTTGCTGTTGTAAGTCTGTCAATTGCTACCCCCTTGTATTCGCCTGACATTTTACCATCGACTTAGCACACTTGTACACTCTCTGTGCCTCTGTGCCTCTGTGGCAAAATCATCTACAATAGGCAGCCATCATCAAGAGTGCGCTAGCAAAGGACATCCCTCATGACCAACCACGCCCTCGACAAGCTCTCCCAATTCCGCTGCATCGGTCCCTTCCGCGGCGGCCGAGTCGTCGCTGTCGCCGGCGACCGGCGCGACCCCAACACCTTCTACTTCGGCGCGGTCTGTGGCGGCATCTGGAAGACCACCGACGCCGGACAATACTGGCAGAATATCAGCGATGGCTTTTTGACTGCGCCATCCATCGGCGCGCTGGAAGTCGCCCCAGCCGACCCCAATGTCATCTATGCCGGCACAGGCGAAAGCACCATCCGCATCGATGTCTCGGTGGGCGATGGCGTCTATAAATCGACTGACGCCGGACGCAGCTGGCAGCACATCGGCCTGCGCGATACCCGTCAAATTGGCAAAATCCGCACGCACCCGCAGGATGCCAACCTGGTCTATGTCGCGGCATTTGGACACGCCTTCGGGCGCAATGACGAACGCGGCGTGTATCGTAGCAAAGACGGCGGCGCAAATTGGGAAAAAGTGCTCTTCGTCAGCGACAAAGCTGGCGCGGTCGATATCAGCATCGACCAGAACAACCCGCGCGTCATCTATGCCAGCATCTGGGAAGCCTATCGCAACTTCTGGCAGATCAGCAGCGGCGGCGAAGACAGCGGCATCTGGCGCAGCATGGACGGCGGCGACACATGGCAGCGCATCAGCGGCAATAAGGGCCTGCCCAAAGGCACATTGGGCAAAATCGGCTTGGCAGCCTCGGCAGCACAGAGCGGACGCGTCTGGGCGATTGTCGAGCACCAGCCCGATGGCGGCGTGTATCGCAGCGATGATTATGGCGAAACCTGGACGCACAGCTGCAAAGACATGCGCCTCGTTTCACGCGCCTGGTATTACATGCACCTCACTGCCGACCCGCAGGACGCCAATACCGTCTATGTCAACAACCTGGACTTTTGGAAGTCCACCGATGGCGGGCACAATTTTAGCGAAATCAGCACGCCGCACGGTGACAACCACGATCTTTGGATCAACCCCGACAACACGCGCGTCCTGGTGCACGGCAACGATGGCGGCTGCTGCGTATCGCTGAATGGCGGATTGTCCTGGTCATCGCTCTACAACCAGCCGACCGCGCAGTTCTATCATCTCGATACCGACAGCAACCAGCCCTATTATGTCTATGGCACACAGCAAGACAACAGCAGCGTCCGCGTGCCCAGCCGCAGCCGCTTCTCGTCCATCACCTGGGAAGATTGCGACATCGCTGGCAGCGGCGAAAGCGGTTATATCGCTGTCAATCCCGATGACCCGGATATCGTCTATGTTGGCGCGATCGGCAGCTCGCCGGGCGGCGGCAACAGCTTGCAGCGCTATGACCATCGCACCCAACAAATTCGCTTGATCGCCACTTGGCCCCGCAGCACGACGGGCTTGGGCGCAGAAGCCGACAAATACCGCTTCGCCTGGACATACCCGATCGTTTTTTCGCCACACGACAGCAACATCATTTACATCGGCGGCAACCAGGTGTTGAAAACGACTGACGAAGGGCAAAGCTGGCAGGAAATCAGCCCCGATCTGACCAAAGCCGATCCTGAGACATTGAAGCCTTCGGGCGGTCCGATCAATCGCGATGCGGTGGGCGCGGAGCATTACGCCACGGTCTATGCCTTGGCCGAATCGCCGCACGAGCCAGGCACAATTTGGGCGGGCAGCGATGATGGCTTGCTGCATATCACGCGCGACGGCGGCGAAAACTGGGCGGACATCACACCCGAGCTGGGCGAATGGACGATGATCAATGGTCTAGAGCCATCACCGCACGACCCCGCCACGGCTTTCGTCACTGCCACGCGTTACAAAAACGACGACTACGCACCCTATGTCTTTAAGACGGAGGATTATGGCGAAAGCTGGCAGTCCATCACTGCGGGCATCGGCGACGATCACTTCTGCCGCGTCATCCGCGAAGACCCCAACTGCGCCGGGCTGCTCTACCTGGGCACAGAGTTCGGCTTGTATGTCTCTTTTGACGCTGGCGCAAGCTGGACGCGCTTCCAGCAAAACCTGCCCATCACCCCCATCTATGACCTGCAGTTGAAAGGCAGCGATCTGGTGGTGGCCACACATGGACGCAGCTTCTGGGTCATGGATGATACGACCGCGCTGCATCAGGTTGCGACCGCCCATCCCCCAGCCCCTTCCCCCACAGAGGCGGGAAGGGGAGAAAAAAGTCCCTCCCTCTCTCTGGGGGAGGGGTTTGGGGTGGGGGCCCGCCTGCTCAAACCGCGCACGGTCGAGCGGCACCTGCCCAAAGTCTTTGAAGGCATGTTCGAAGGCAGTGGCGGCAAGCAATACATGAGCACATTGGGCTTGGTCGCGGCGTATGAAAAAGAAGAAACGCCCGAGCACGGCACGAAGCACACCTACCTCGACAGCGGCACGAACCCGCCACAGGGCGCGGTCATCAACTATTGGCTGCCCGAGGCCGCGGACGAAATCATCAGCCTGCGCATGGATGACGAAGCTGGCAACGAGATCCGCACATTCAAGAGCATCCACGCCGATGACGAAGAAAAAGCCGCCGGCACGCGCACAGACGACAGTCCCAAAGAGTTGCGCATCCCCAGCGCCGCAGGCTGGAACCGCTTCGTGTGGGATCTCCGCTATGCCGATGCCGCGCGAGTCGCCCCGCACGATGACCAGCAGGCCGGCTACATCAAAGGACCGCATGCCGCGCCGGGGGTATACCGCGCCACCTTGACAATCGGCGAAGCAGCGCAGAGCCAGGACTTTGCTGTCGTCAAAGAAGCCGGCGTAAGCGCCAGCGATGCAGACCTGCAAAGCCAGTTCGACCTGTTGCTGAGCATCCGCGACAAGATCGGCGCTACACACAAGCTGGTTAATCAGATGCGCGATGTGCGCTCGCAACTAAAGGGCTGGCGCGAACGTCTGGCAGGCCTGGAAAGCGCGCAAGGCATCTGCGCTGGGGCGAAGGCGCTGGAAGAGCAGGTGCTGGAATGCGAAAAGCAGTTGATGATCCCCGATACGCGCAAGGGCTGGTCGGACACCATGAACAACGGCACCCGCCTGGTGGCGCAGCTCAGTGGGCTGGTCTTCAATGTCAATCTGGGTGATTACAAACCCACCGACTATGAGCAGGCAGCCTTTGTGGAAATGGCTGGCGAGATCGATGCGGTCGCCGCGCAGTTCGACGAGATCGTCACTGGCAACCTGGCCGAGTTCAACACCATGCTGAGCAACGCGGGCTTCGGAAAGGTCGTGCTGAAGGTGGAATGATGAAAGGGGCGATCGGCCGGGTCGCCCAACGATCCCCCTGGGCCTCAAGTAGGAGGACAGGACAGGTTTACAAGAGAGCGCATGTGAGGGTCTACCCCACCCCCCAACCCCCTCCCCGAAGCATCAGGGAGGGGGAGCGCTTTCAGAGAAAATGAAATCTGATGCTCAAACTCTTGCAGATTAGCAAGATTTGCATTGGTTTCTCGACGAGTCTCCCTTTCCCGCCCACAGTCTCACAATAAATCGATTATTGGGCGAGAGATTTTATCGCGCCGATAGTGGAAAGATAATCTGTCGCAAGCTGCCAACATGAATTGAACCTTCCTGCGCGGATCTGGCTCTTTCTAGTGTAAGCACAGAGACAGGAGCGCATATGGGAGATTTGAATAGGCTGGTCGTGGCGGCGCGCCAAGGCGACAGCGATGCCTTTGCAGAAGTGGTGCGGCGCTTCCAGGACATGGCGGTTGCTTATGCCTATGCGACATTGGGCGATTGGCAGGAAGCAGAAGACGCGGCGCAAGAAGCGTTCATCGCAGCCTGGGTTGGCTTGCAACACTTGCGGAACCCAGCCGCCTTCCCTGGCTGGTTCAGACGGATTGTGCATACGCAGTCGCAGCGACGTTTGCGGGTGAAGGAGCCGCTGCTGGTCTCTCTCGACCAAGCCGCTGGGATTGCTGTTGCCGATGGAGCAGGTCGTGCAGAGCTCGCGCCCATGACCGAAGCGATCGCAGCCGCCTTAGAAGCCTTGCCCGAGGCGCAACGCACAGTCATCCTGTTGCATTACCTGAACGACTTTCGGCAGCGCGAGGTCGCTGCATTTTTGGAAATCCCGCTCGGCACAGTCAAATCGCGCTTGTATCACGCTCGTCACATGCTGAAAGAAAGGATGAGGGATTTGAACGAGTTAACAACACAACGCCCCTCGCGAGACAGCGAGTTTGTCGAGAAAGTCATGCAACTGTTTGATGCCGCCAAGACGGGCGACAGCGCAGTCGTCAAGCGGATGCTCGTTGAAGACAGTCGCTTGGCGAAGGCCAGCGGCTATGTTCGCACATCGCTTTGGGGCTCGGATGCGCTGGCGCTGCATGTAGCTGTGATGCACGGGCGAAAAGATATCGTCGATTTGCTGCTGGCGCATGGCGCAGATATCAACGCGCGCGACGACAAATACCATTTCAACGCCTTGATCCACGCCATCGACCTGGCCGACTTCATGCCAGAATACGCCGCGCTGGGCATGGTCGACTTTCTTTTGGAGCGGGGCGCCGAGCTGGATGTTTGGGCTTGCGCCTGGCTGGGTGATAAAGCAGGCGTCAAAGAGCGGTTGGATGCAGATCCGGCGCTGGTGAACGAGATCGGTCCCGGTCCCAGCACGTTGCTTTCTTTCTGCCGCGATGTAGAGACGATCCAGTTCTACCTTGATTATGGCGCCGACCCGCTGCGTGTTTATGAACGGACGGGAAAATGCGGACGGACGACGCCACTGCGCGATATCGTCTATCGCGGCAACTACGCGGCGACCCGGCATATTCTGCGGCATTTGGGTTGGCAGGTCGATATCTTTTGGGCGAGCATCATGGGCGACCGGCCCCAAATGCGCGCCCTGCTTGCCGAAGATAGCGGGCTGGCGCATGCCGCCACCGCTGGAGATCATGTCTTGGGCAGCGGCTTGAGCCCCTTGCACCTGGCGGCTCTGGGCGGCCATATCGAGGTGATGGTGGAGCTGCTGCAAGCGGGCGCGGATGTCAACGCGGGCGCTGTCGATGGCTATACGCCTCTGCACTTCGCTATTTGTTTTGGTCCCAAACAATTCCTGGATCCGCTGCCAGACTTGAGCGAGGCGGCGCAGGGCAGCGGCGTATACCGTTTGCAGACCGAGACACCGCGTTTCTTGATAGAGCGAGGCGCAGATTTGGGAGCGCGCGAAAGCGAACACGGTCGAACGCCATTGGAGCTTTCGCAATCTGCCTTTGCAGACGAGACAGACCGCAGTGATGTGATCGCCCTGCTGCAAATGGCAGAACTGCGGCGAACCGAGAGTGACGGGTCAGCGATCGGCTGACCCCGTGCGCCGGGACCTTTTGAAAAACGAGTGCGAGCGCCCTGACGAAGGCGACCATTGGTCACTTCAAAAATGCGTGGCCTTGTTCGTGATGGCTTTAGAGCGCTGGCTGGAGCTCGCGCTTGGACTTGGTGCCGCGGGCATAGAGCCAGAAGAGCAGGGCGCCGATGAAAGAAAGCAATGCGCCCAGCAGGAACAGTTCGCGAAAGCCAAACAAGGCAAGCAGAATGCCGCCGCCGAGAGACATGATGGCGAAGCTCAAGCCGGCCGCCATCTCGCCGCTGCCCGCCATGATGGATTGCTGGGCTTTGGGCACGAGATCGAGGATGAAGACGGTCATGGCTGTGAAGCGGACTGACATGACCGCGAGCGCGCCGATGAAACCGATGGCGGCCGCCAGCCAATGTTCGATAAGCGCCATCGGCAACAGGAAGACCGTGGTGAGCAGCGAGGACCATAGCACCACATTCATAATGCCGATGCGCTTGACCAGAGCCGGCGTGAGCAGCGCGGTGGGGACGCCGGTCAAGCGACCGACCGCGGCAATGGCTCCGATAACGGCGGTGGAGATCGCCAGTTGCCTGTCCATATAGACATTAAAAAAGACGAGCACAGTCGCCGAGCCGGCAACTTGAAAAAGACGAATCAAGGTCATGACGGCGATGAGGCTGACAAAGGCGGCTGTCCATAACCGCGTGTCGACTGGCTCGGTGGCTGCCTCTGCCTTGACCGGCTGGATAGCGACCGGCAGCGGACGCAAGCGCAGCAGCAATAGCAGCGCGAATACCATGATGAACCCGGCCAGTGTCAAGGTGAGGCGGTATGGCGCGGAGTCGGCGAGGGTGGTGGCTTGCAGATCGGCAAATAGGCCAGGCAGCACACCGCCCAACAGGCTGCCGCCAAAACTCGCCAACGCCCAATGCGCCGTATTCAGCGAGAAGGCGAGATGCTTGTGCTCTGGGTCGACCACATTGATCAAATAGGGCGCGCTATTGACGAAGAAAAAAGAGAAGCCGATCAACATCATGGCATAGAGGAAAACGAGGCTGCCTTCTCGCAGGCCAGGCGGCAACAGTGGAACTTGTGGCAGCAACAAACCGCCGGCCACACTTAGCGCGCCGCCGACTTTCATCAACAACGTGTTGGAATAGCGCGCGCCGAGAATGCCAGCCGGCAAACTGGCGCAGCCAAAGGTCAACAAGCCGACTGCATTGACCAAGCCGATGAATTCTGTGCCGTAATCGAGGCGCAGCAGGTACAGATTGAGCAGGACATTGTAGACGCCATCGATGACCGATGACATGCCAACAAGGACCAAGAAGTAGAGTCGCGCCTGCGGGTTAAGCTGTCCAATTGTGTGGAGCGCGCGTCTGATCACCGGCCGATACCGTCTGCAGGGCGTCTAGTCGAGCGCCTCAAATATAGCTTCGATCTCGACTGCGAATCCATTGGGCAGCGAGGCAAAACCCAAGGCGCTGCGGGCGTGCAGCTCGCCATCATACAACTCCCAGAAGAGCTCGCTGGCACCATTGATGACCAGATGCTGGTCGTTGAATTCGGGCATGGAGTTGACCGCGCCCAGCAGCTTGCGCAGACGCAGGGTATTGAGCGTGCCGGTGATGGTATAGGCGGCTTTGAGCAGATCGATGGCGCAGACGCGAGCGGCCGCTTTGCCGGCCTCGACATCCAGGTCGCGCCCCAGCTTGCCGACATAGCCAGTGGAAACATGTCCAGAAACATAAATCGTATTGCCGATGCGCGTGGCTGGCGCAAGCGTGCCCGAAGGCGTGAAGTCGCTAAGATCAATGCCCAGCGCTTTGACTTTGTCATCAATTGACATGTGGCTTCCTCCCGAAAGGCCAAACTTGTTTGCGTGACAATGCGAGGATTATAGGCGCGTTGCGGGGCTGCGCCATACCCAAACTGCCAGTCTTTCGCTGCTTTTGGTGAAGATATTCAGAGGCGGTCAGTTAGATAATATTCAGCAGGTCAATCGACTATACTGACAGGGAATCTCGATTGCAAGCAAGTCCAAAATACCATTCTGAAGCATGTATTCTCCCAAAGGCGGTGGGGTGGTGGCGGCAAAAGCGCTCATGATTCAAGGCACCATGTCTTCAGTGGGCAAAAGCTTTCTGGTGACTGCTTTGTGTCGGATATTTGCGAGGATGGGCGTCAAGGTTGCCCCATTCAAAGCGCAGAACATGAGCAACAACGCCGCCGTATGCGCGGATGGCGGGGAAATCGGCCGAGCGCAATTTACACAGGCGCAAGCTTGTGGCATTGAAGCAAATGTGAACATGAATCCGATTTTGCTCAAGCCAGAGGCAGATGCGCGCTCACAGATAATCATCCAGGGACGCGTGTGGAAGACCTTGTCGGCACGCAGCTACTACGAGCACAAACCTTTCTTGTGGTCAAAAGTCACCGGGGCGATCGACAAGCTGCTGAGCGACAACCAACTGGTCCTTATCGAAGGGGCTGGCAGCCCGGCGGAATTGAACCTGCGGCAGAGCGATTTGGTGAATATGGCGGTGGCAGAATATTGCCAGGCTGCTGTCATTTTGGTCGGAGACATTGACCGCGGGGGGATCTTCGCGCAGTTGTTGGGTACTTTGATGCTGCTCGCGCCGACAGAGCGGGCATTGGTGCAAGGAGTAATCGTCAACAAGTTTCGCGGAGATCCTAGTTTGTTTGACGAAGGCATCGACATTTTGCAGCGACATGGCAAGGTACCGGTTCTGGGCACGATTCCCTACATTTCCAATCATTTTATCCCCGATGAAGACAGCGTACCGGTCGAAGCGCCATCTCACCTGCAAAGCTCTCGAGAATCGATAGACATTGCGGTAATCGCCTTGCCGAGGATTGCAAACTTTGATGACTTTGATCCTCTCAGAGCGGAACCCGGAGTCAGCCTGCGTTATGTGGTGGATCCGCAGCAGCTAGCCAGGCCGAGCGCAATTGTGCTTCCGGGGACGAAGAATACGCTGGCGGATTACCGCTGGTTGGCAGACCAGGGCTTTGATGTCTGCATTCGCAAATATGCCGAACGGGGAGGGTCGGTTGTAGGCATTTGTGGTGGCTATCAGATGTTGGGTCGGCGCATTCACGATCCACAAGCAGTCGAATCTACAGAAGGGGTTTTGACGGCGCTCGACCTGTTGCCTTTGGAAACCACATTCTTTCCAGCCAAAGTGACTGCGCAGATTTCGGCACGGATCACCAGTGGAAGCGCTTGGCTGGCACCATTGCGAGATAGCATGGTCAGCGGGTATGAGATTCATTGTGGACAGAGTGCAAGCCACTCGCCTTGGCTCGAGCTGGATCGCGCCGGGCATTTGGATGGAGCGCTGCGCTCTGACGGGCGCGTTTGGGGCTGCTATATCCATGGACTCTTTCACAACCGGGCGTTTCGTCAGGCCTGGCTAGGCTCGCTGGGTTGGCAGGCGCATGGCGGCGCACAGCGATCTTTGGACCAGCATATCGATCGAGTAGCCGATATTGTCGAAGCGCAGCTTGACATGGCTGAGCTGCAGCACGTCATTGCTTCTTAGTCGCAAATCCTGAGGCTCAATCTATGTACTTTGGGAGTTCGAAAAACATCATTCCCCACGCAGCCGCGGATCCAGAATATCGCGCAGACCATCGCCGATGAAATTGAAGGCCATGACCAGGCTGGCGATCGACAAACCCGCCCTCGGTTAGTTTGTGTTCACAGGTGTGGAGATCGTCCTTGGTCTTCACACCTGCCTTGCTGACATGACGATTCGCACATAAGCCCGCACGAGTGGTCGCATGATCGAGTTCATTAGGAGACGCTTGGGTTTCAGCGCCCCCTTGACGCTGAGTCAACGGGAAGCCCTGCAAGGATTCCTCTATATTTCTCCTTGGATTTTCGGTTTTCTGATCTTTACGGTCGGTCCCATGATCGCGTCGGGCTACCTCAGCCTCACCGACTACAATATCGTTACCGAGCCACGTTTTGCTGGCTTTAGCAACTACGAATACATGTTCGAAGACAGGCTCTTCTGGAAATCTGTCGAGAATACGCTTTATTACACTGTCATCTTCGTGCCAATCAGTATCGTCTGCTCGCTGGGGTTGGCGATGCTGCTCAACCAAAAGATTCGCGGCCGGATCGCTCTGCGGACGCTCTACTTCCTGCCGTCGATCACGCCGGTAGTGGCGACGGCCTTTTTTGTGGGTCTGGATCTTCCAGCGCATCATCGTGCCACTATCCAAGCCAGTGATTATCACCATGGTCCTAATCGCTTTTCTGGACACCTGGAACGACTTTTTTGGTCCGTTGATCTATCTCAATTCGCCGGAGAAATATACCCTGTCCCTGGGCTTGGCGAACTTCAAGCGAGTGGCCACCGCCGGCGGTCGGGCGACAGAGCACCTGCTCATGGCGGCATCGATGGTCATGACTCTGCCCAGCATCTTGATCTTTGTGCTTTTGCAGCGCTGGTATATCCAGGGTGTGGTATTCTCTTCGGGCAGCAAGTAACCACATTACAATCGACCAGCCAAGAAAACCGGCGCTAGGGCGCGCGGAGGAGTATAGCGGCGTATGAAAAACACCAGCGTAGTATTCACGGGTCCAGAAAGCGTCGAAGTGAAAGCGCTCGACGCGGACATATCGCTCGGCGCGCACGACGCCCTCGTGCAGACGCATTATTCGCTCATCAGCGCCGGGACAGAGCTTGCTTGCCTGCGTGGTGGCGAAGCCTGGTTCAACTTTCCCGCCACGCCCGGTTATGCAGCTGTCGGCGAAATCGTCGCAACCGGCGCAGCCCTGTCCGACTTCGCGCCCGGCGACATGGTCTATTGCTGGGGCGGGCATCAGCAATACACCGTCATCGACACCGCCAACCCGCGCGCGATGTTCTTGCCTCCACATGCCGACCTGCCGCTGCAGCTCGTGCCCTTCACGCGCCTGGCGACCGTGGCCATGACATCGCTGCGCATATCGACTATCGAGCTGGGCGACTGGGTGGCGGTTACCGGGTTGGGCAGCGTGGGCAACCTGGCGGCGCAGTTGGCGGGCTTGCAGGGCGCGCGCGTCATCGGGCTGGACTTGAGCGCGGCGCGGGTGGAGCTGGCGCGGCAATGTGGCCTGGCGCATGCGCTGGTCATGGACGACACGGTCGCAGAGCAAGTCGCGGCCATCACCGGCGGACAAGCCGTAACCACGTTGATCGAGGCGACTGGCGTGCCGGCTGCGTTGGAAGCTGCCCTGCCGCTAATCGGGCGCTATGGCGAGGCGATTTTGCTGGGCACGCCGCGCGGAGAATATCAGACCGACCTGACAGGCGTGCTGGGGCATGTGCACCTGGACGGCCAGGGCAATGTAACATTCAAGGGCGCGCATGAATGGCGCTATCCGGTGAAGCCCGACAACTTCGTCAAGCACAACATGATGCGCAACTCGGCTATCGTCATGGACGCGATAGTCGCGGGCAAGCTGCATGTCGCGCCGCTGCATACCCATACCCTGCCGCCAGCGCAGGCGAAAGCAGCGTATGACGGGCTGAAGAACAAACCGGACGAGTACATCGGCGTCGTATTTGATTGGGGATAGAGACCGGGATTCTTGTTCACAAAGGACACAAAGGGCTCAAAGGTCTTTTCTGAAACTCGGTGTACTCAACAAACTCGGTGCACTCGGTGGTTCAGCCTTTTGCATTTTCTCTGTGCCTCTGGCTCCGTGGCAAAAAATCATTCCCCACGCAGCCGCGGGTCCAGGATATCGCGCAGACCATCGCCGATGAAGTTGAAGGCCATCACCAAGCTGGCGATCGCCAAACCCGGGAAGAGCCACATCCACCATTGATCGAAGAAATCGATGCCGATGCTGACCATCCGCCCCCATTCTGGCGAGGAAGGATCGGGTCCCAAACCGATGAAGCTCAGCGAGGCAAAAACGATGATGGCTGTGCCGATATCCAGAGTCGCCAAAATCACCGCCGGGGCGATGCAGTTGGGCAAAATCGTGCGAAACAAGATGTAGCCGCCGCCCGCCCCGACACTGCGCGCCGCCTCGACATATTCCTGCGCTTTGACCTCCAGCACCAGCCCGCGCAACACACGCGCATAGCGGGGCCACCACACCACCACCAGCGCCAGCACGGCATTGCGAATATCGGGTCCCAGCGCCGCCGTCACCGCCATAGCCAAAATGATGGTCGGGAAAGCCATGAAGAGCTCGGTCAGGCGCATCAGCAATTCATCGCCGACACCCCCCACATAACCGGCCACCGCGCCGATAATCACGCCCAGCGAGCTGCCGATGATGATGACAGCCAAGCCGGCCGGAATGGTAATGCGCGAGCCCCACAGCACCCGGCTGAAAATATCGCGACCCAGCTCGTCCGTGCCAAAGAGGTAGGTCGGGTTGGGCGTCAGCTTGCGGTTGACCAGGTCTTGGGCCAGCGGCTGGTAGGGGGCGATATTGGGCGCTTGCAGCGCGATGACCAGCCACAGCGCCACGATGATCGCGCCTGCCAAAACCAGCGGATTGCGCCGCAGGTGATAACGCAGCCGCCGCCACAAACTAGGCGATGCGGATACGGGGGTCGAGAAAGTAATAGGCGATATCGACGACAAAGTTGACTCCGACATAAATCACGGCGATGAGCAGGCTGACGCCCATGATGGCGGGGAAGTCTTGCGATGTGCTGGCGCGGAACATATAACGCCCGATGCCCGGATAGGCGAAGATCGACTCGATCAAAATTGAGCCGACCAGCAGGTTGCCATAGGCCAGGCCAATCACCGTCACGACCGGGATGAGCGCGTTGCGCATGCCGTGCCTGGCGATGACCTTGCGTTCGCGCAGCCCCTTGGCGCGGGCGGTGCGCATATAATCTTTATTCAGCACTTCCAGCAACGACGAACGGGTAATGCGCGAAATGATCCCGCTGATGTAGAGCGCCAAAGTCGTCGATGGCAAGACGAGGTGCGCCAGGGCGTTGTTGAACGTCTTCCAGTCGCCCGCCAGCAGCGCATCAATGGTAAACATGCCAGTGACGGTGGGCGGCGCGCGCAGGATAAAGTCCAGCCGGCCGGGTCCCGCGGCAATGCCCAACTCCTTATAAAAGATCGTCAACAACACCAATCCCAGCAGAAACACGGGAAAACTGACGCCGATCAAAGCGACGATGCGCGCGACATAATCGGCCGGGGTGTCCTTCCATACCGCCGAAACCAGTCCCAAGCCAACGCCCAGCCCGGCGCCCAACAGCGCCGACAACGTCGCCAGCTCGATCGTGGCCGGCAAGAAACGGGCGATATCTTCGCGGATGGGCTTGCGTGTCTTGATGGATGTGCCCATATCGCCCTGCAGCAGATTGCCCAGATAGGTCAGGTATTGTTCGTGCAGCGGTTTGTCCAGGCCCCATTTTTTGCGGAAGGCATCGACCAATTCCTTATTGCCCAGCGCATTTTGCGGCAGGTTGGCGTTGATGGGGTCGGCGGGCACCGCGTTGGCGATGATGAAGGCGACGATCGTGATGCCCAGCAGCAGCGGGATGATCAGCAACAAGCGGCGCACAAGATAGCGGAAGAAGTTCATCGCCGCCTAGTTTAGCATATCTCAAGCTCTCCGACCGCCATCATCCCGAATCGAGTAGAGGTGAGTCATTGATATCTCAACAAGCCCCCCATCCCCCGGCCCCTTGCCCCCAGAACGAGGGAAGGGGAGTTTTCCCAACGATTCCGCGGAATATAAGCCCCTCCCTCATTTTGGGGGAGGGGTTTGGGGTGGGGGTCAATAGCGCCATATCAACAGTTTCAACACTACGCAGAAACGCACGCGAGACCGCAATGTGTTATAGTCCGCGCAAGGCCAGCAGGCGAAGCGGCGAGCGAGAACATGATCATCGACACCGATATTCATCCTGTACCGGTGCATGACCAGGTGGCGAATTACCTGGCAGAGCCTTGGCGGACGCGCTACCTGCGGGGCGACCATGGTGCCGGGCATCCCAACTTTTTTAATCCCAATGGCGTCATGCGCGGCGATGCCCTCACCGAAGATGGCCGGCGCATCGAAAAAGCGCCCGATACCATGGCGCGCTATTTTCTGGATGTATACGATATCGACTATGCCATCCTGAATCCCGCCGAAGCCATGGAGCATTGCGTTTCGCCCGATGCCCACTATTCCGCCGCCGCCTTGTCCGCCGTCAACGACCACTTTGTGCACGAGTGGCTGCCCGCCGACCCGCGCTATCTGGCTTCTATCACCATCGCCTTCAGCAATATCGAGCTGGCTGTGCAAGAGATCCACCGCCTGGGCGAGCATCCGCGCGTCGTCCAGGTGTTGATGGCCAGCGCCTCGCCATTCCCGCTGGGGCACAGCTACTTCCATCCCATCTATGCCGCCGCCGCCGAGCACGACCTGCCCCTCGCCATTCATCCTGGCTTGGAAGGCGTGGGCATCGCCGGCAGTGGCGGCACAGCGGGTTTGGTCGCCAATTACCTGGAATGGCACACCTTGCTGGCGACTTCGTACATGACACAGTTGGTCAGCCTGGTGGTCGAAGGCGTCTTTGAGACTTTTCCCACATTGCGCTTTGTCTTTGTCGAAGGTGGCGTGGCCTGGCTGCCCGCGCTGATGTGGCGGCTGGACAAGAATTGGAAGGCGCTGCGCTCGACAACGCCCTGGCTCACGCGCAAGCCCAGCGAGATCATCCAGGAGCATATCTGGTTGACCACGCAGCCAATTGAAGAGCCCGAAGACAGACGTCACTTTCACCAGACTCTGGACATGTTCGCCGCCGAGCGCATGTTGATGTTTTCTAGCGATTATCCGCACTGGGACGGCGATACGCCCGACTTTGCCCTGCGCCAGATCGCGCCCGAGCTGCGCGATGCCGTGATGTACGGCAATGCGCTGGAAGTCTTTGGATTGGAGGCGCGCGCAAATGGCAGCTAAAGCGCAAGTCTATGTCGCGAAAAAAAGCGAATTGCCGGTGGGGGGCCGGCGCATCGTTGAAGCGGCGGGCAAGTCGATCGGCGTATTTAATACGGGCGCGCAGATCGTCGCTGTACTGAATTTGTGCCCGCACGAACTTGCGCCGGTCTGCAAGGGCCAACTGGGTGGCACGACCCTGCCCAGCCAGCCCGGCGAATTCATCTGGGGGCGCGAAAATGAGATCCTGCGTTGTCCCTGGCACGGCTGGGAATTTGACCTGCACACGGGAGAATGCCTGACCGACCGCCGCAAGCTGCGCCGCTTTTCCGTTGTGCTGCACGAAGACGCCGTGTATGTGGAGGTCTAGCCCAACCGCATCCGATGAGCAGCAAAGTAACTATCAAGGAGATCGCCCGGCGGGCGGGTGTCGGCACCACCACAGTCAGCCGCGTGCTCAACGACCACCCCTATGTCAGCGCCGACAAACGGCAGCGCGTAGAAGCAGCCATCGCCGCCCTGGATTATCACCCCTCGCAAACCGCCCGGCATCTGCGTGGCAGCCCCTCTGGCTTGCTGGGCTTCTTGACCGATGATGTGGCCACCACGCCCTACGCTGTCGAACTCATCCGCGGCGCGCAAGATGTCGCCTGGGCGCATAACATGGTGCTGCTGGTGACCGACAGCGGCGGCGACGAACGGGTTGC
Organism: Anaerolineae bacterium; assembly: GCA_022824565.1. Classification (GTDB taxonomy): domain Bacteria; phylum Chloroflexota; class Anaerolineae; order Aggregatilineales; family Phototrophicaceae; genus UBA6055. The sequence goes on from JAJDZQ010000101.1 coordinate 16,921, forward strand.
CGAAGCAGCTGTATCCGTATTCCACGAGCGCGCTGTCGAAGGCATCATCTATGCCGCCATGTATCACCGGCCAGTCAGCTTGCCGCGCGGGCTGAGCGACTTGCCCACCGTGCTGGCGAATTGCTTCCTGGAAGATGGCAGCGCCCCGGCTGTGGTGCCCGACGAATTCGACGGCGGCTATCACGCGGCATGCGCAGCCATCGAAGCCGGGCACAAGCGCATCGGCTTTATCAATTTGTGGGAAGAAGACGAATCCAAAATCCCGCCCTATCCGGCTATCTATGGACGGCTGCGCGGTTACAAACAGGCGCTGGCCGACCGAAACCTGCCGTTCAACGAGACGCTGCTGCGCTTCTCGAACCAAACCCCGCGCGAGAATTTTCGCCACACCCGCGAGCTGATGGCTTTGCCCGAGCCGCCCAGCGCCATATTTTGCGGCAACGACAAGGTCGCCATGAATTGTTACAGCGCCCTGGCCGAGCTGGGCTTGCGCGTGCCCGACGATGTAGCCGTCATCGGCTTCGACAACATCGCGCATATCAGCGAAGGCTTGCTGCCGCCGCTGACGACCATGCAACTGCCGCATTATGAAATGGGCCGGTGGGCGGCGCGCTATCTGATGCAGAATCGCGGTTCTGCGCTGCGGCCCGTGCAAGTTGCGCTGCCTTGCCCATTGGTGCGGCGCAGCTCGGTGTAGGCGCGGGCAAATTGAAAGACAAAAACTCAACACAGAGCGCACAGAAGTAAATAAGTAATACAATGAACTAACCACCGAGTACACCGAGAGAAAAGCATAGGTATATCTCTGTGCCTCTGTGGCAACATGTTGTTTCACCACTTACTTGCATTTACTGAGAACACAGAGAGCACAGAGAAAATGGAGAAAGCGACATGCCTTTCAACAGCAAGCAGCGCGGCAAACTTACCTACTACTATGAGGGCGATGATCCGCTGCTTTCCAACCTGGTCGTCGAAACCCAGCCCGATGGCGACCTGCGCATCTGCTTCAGCGGGCTGACAGGCGGCTACTCGGCGGCGGGCATCCTGGGGCTGGAAACTGTGCCGCGCATGGACCCGGAAACAGAGATACCGCTGGTGTTCCAATGCTGGGAGTTGTGGCTGCGCGAGGCGGGCATCTGCGATTCGATAGCGCAGGTCGACTTTATTGAAATGCATGTATTTGGCACACAGCCCAAAGCGCCCAACCCACTGCTGGACGCGGCCGGCTTCCAGGCCGAGCTGGCACGTTTGCGCAGCGCCTATGCCCGCGCCTATCGCGACTGGTTCAAGCAGAATTG
>JAJDZQ010000054.1 GCA_022824565.1 Anaerolineae bacterium
CATAGTGAAATCGCTGTAAATGTCTTGGCCGAAATCCATTTTCGCTTGAGGGGAAAAGACTGTGGCACGCTTAACAGCGATATGCTCGTGCGCATTGATGAGCACAATGCCGTTTATCCCGATGCAAGCGTTGTTTGTGGCAAAAGGCGCTTTGCAGACGGCGGCAGATTGGCGTTGCTAAACCCGATCCTGGTTATTGAAGTAACTTCACCTTCAACCAGGGACGCCGACCGCGGCTGGAAATTGGACCTGTACAAGTCTCTGCCGTCACTGCGCGCCTGCCTCATCATCGACCAGCAGCGCATCTTCGCCGAATTGCACACGCGCGCCGATGATGGCTGGCTGCTGCAAACCTTTGATAGCCTCGACGACCGCATTCCACTTGCCGCGCTGCGCATCGAACTGCCAATGGCGCAGGTGTATGCCGATGTCTCTGGAGATTTGGCGCGAAACTAGCCAGGCAACTCGCTCAGCAGCCATTGCAATGCCGCCGCTACACTGCGCTGTTTGTTTTCTATGCGGCCGCCCGACCAAATGTAGCGCTCCACTTTCACGATGCCGCCCGGCCCCGCCAGCCCGATATAAGTCAAGCCGACCGGTTTATCGACAGTTGCGCCACCCGGTCCCGCGATGCCGGTTACGCTGAGGGCAAAGTCGCTGTCGAAGATTGTCTGTGCGCCGCGCGCCATTTCTGCAGCTGTTGGCTGGCTAACCGCGCCATGCTCAAGCAACGTCGTCTCGCGCACGCCCAATAAGCGCATTTTTGCTTCATTGGAATAGGGTACGAGTCCGCCCAAAACATAGGCGGAACTACCCGCCAGGTCCGTCAATGTGCTGAGCACCAGCCCGCCCGTGCACGATTCGGCCGCGCAAACCGTAGACCCGCCAGCTTTCAACGCCGCGCCGACTTGCTGTGACAGCGCCAGCAAATCAATATGCATCATACCTGAACCAGGATGAGCGTATTGCCCTCGCAATCTTTCAACATGACGAATGTGCCCCAAAATTGTGTTTCGGGCTCGCCAATGAACTCCACGCCGCGCTCTTTGTAGAGTTGGTAGGTCGCGTTGATATCTTCGCATTGGACGGTGAGCGACTGCGTCTGCTGAAAGGTCGAGCGATAGTGCTCCCAGTTTTCGTCGAACTTGTACAAGACGATATGCGTTTCGGCTCCAGCCGGCGCAACCGCCAGCCAACGTGAACCAGCGCCAGGATAGATCTCGACATCGCTGATCAACTGCATGCCCAGTTTTTCGGTATAGAAGGCTTTGGCGCGGTCTTGATCTTCCACGAAGATGCTTATTGTGCCTACCCGGTTGATCATGGTCTGCTCCTGAAGCTGCGTTTGCTTGTCGCCAGGCTGGAAGTGTCGACTGGGCGAATCACTTGGGTTCCAGCAGATTTACCACTGCGCATCTGGTCGTGCGCGAAGACCGGCACAGTGGCGATGGACATGTGCATGGACAGCTACTTGTTCTCAACACTTTCGCTGAGGAAGGCGCTGTAGCCATTTTCGGGGTCGTTGCGCACCACCAACATGCGTTTGCCGCCAACATGCGAGATGCCAGGCACTTCATAAGCTTTGGCGGGATTGCCCTGGCTGTCCAGGCGGTTGCACCAGTAAATGTGGTCGTCGCGCTGCCAGATGTAGATGACGGGCAGGTCGTCGACCACGACTTCCATGCGCTTTTTGCTGAATGGGGCAAAGCGCGGTGGATGAAACCAGGGCACCCAGGCGCCCGAGGTCTTGGCTGTCTTCATCGAGACTGCGCTTTGGGGCAGGATTTCCTTGCTGTCGCGCGGCTGTTCCTGGTTGACGAAACGAATGGTCTCGTCGGTGGTGTTGAATACCGAAGTCACTTCTGTAACTGGCATGGCTGTCCTCACTGCAACTGCGCCTTCGTTTATGGCTTGCCCGGTCACACCGACGCCTTTGCCCACCAATTGCATGGCTTTGACAACGCCCTTGCCGATTTGACCAAGTAGTCTCAATCCGTCCATCGCGCCCGAACTCGTGCTGGTCATCTTTTCGCACATTTCATTATACACCCAAGCCCGGCTATGGTGGCTTGCAGTGTGATACGCAAAATTGGGCGGGCTGTTGCGCGCGTCAATTGCTGGACGGGTGCTCGCTGCGCATGAACGCGACCGATGCGGCGATGATCTCGCGCAGGACATCCAGGTCGACATCAGCCAGCTTGTTGATGTAGAGGCAGGATTTGCCGGTGCGGTGCTTGCCCAGCCTGGCAAACAACGCTGCGTAACGGTCGTGCCCGCCCATGATGTAGAGTGTCAACGCCTGCTTGCGCGGGGCAAAGCCGGTCAGCATAAAGTCGCCTTCGCGCCCGCTTGCGTATTGGTAGTGATAGCTGCCGAAGCCGACGATGCTCGTTCCCCACATCTCCGCCGGCAATCCCGTTACCTCGCCCATCAGGTCCAGCACGATCAGGCTGTCTTCGCGGCGGCGTTGGTTGGCTACCGATTGCAGATAAGCCAGCACATCGCCATCGTTGCGGGTGGTTTTGTTCGCTGCCATAGCACTCTTTCCCATGGGCGGCACAAGTATCGCCCCTACGCTTGCCTACACTTTTGATGATTTTTGCATTGTTGCCCCAGTTGATTGATCTGGCTTGCGGGCGAGTTCTCGCCTCGCCCCTACCTATCTACTCGTCAGCGAGCGAGATCATATTTCCGCTATCGGCTTCGCGAGTCGGCTCCGGGATTATGGTGCCTGCGCCTGAGAAGTCCAGCGCGTCATGCTCCGAGCCCGTTGCCGCTTGCATCAGCAGAGTCAGCCGCTGCGCCATGCTGGATGGGTCGGGATGGATGCCGTCTTGCAACAGCGCGGTTTCAAAGACCTGCTCGATCACCGCTTCGACAAGCGCTGCATCGCCGCCAGACGCGATCAGGCTGCTGAGGTTGTGCATCAATGGATGACGCGCGTTCAACTCCAGCGCTTTGACTGGCAGCTCATAATCTTTGTCCAGCAGGCGATTGATGCGATACATGTGGCGGCTGCTGGCTTCGTCATCGCTGACCAGGCGGGCGGGATTGTCGACCAGCGCGCTGCTCTCGCGCACATCGCTGATCCTCTCGCCGAGGGTCTGCTGCACGCGGCTCTTCAGGTCTGCGAAGGCCTCATCAGCCAGCGATTCGCGCGGAGCCTCGTCCGCCTCTGCCACTGCGCCGATATCGCCGAGGTCCAAATCTGCCGAATCGACGCTGACCAGCTTGTGCTCTTTATACGTTGGCAAGCCCATGGGCAGCATGGCATCGACCGGCTGCGTGAAGTAGAGCACTTCAATATCGCGCTGACGAAACGCGTCCAGGTGTGGGCTGCGCGCGCCGCTGCTGTATTCATCGGCGATGATGTAGAAGATGTCGGATTGCTTGTCTGCCATGCGCCCGACATAGTCATCCAGCGAGTGGTACTGGCTGGGGTCGTCATCGTGTGTGGTCTGGAAGAGGAGCAGTGGCTCGAGGTCGCCGCGGTCGTCGCTTTCTACGACCAGGCCTTGCTTGAGCCAAGCGCCAAATTCCTGAAAGATGGGCAGGTATTTGTCGCGATTGTTCTTCGCCATACGTTTCAGCTCGGACAAGATGCGCCGCGTGATGGTCTTTTTCAGGCTGGTCATGATGCGCGTGGCCTGGATGCTTTCGCGGCTGACGCTGAGGGGCAGGTCTTCGCTGTCCACGACGCCTTGCACAAAGCTGAGGTATTCGGGCAGCAGCTCGCGGTTGTATTCTTCGATTAATATCTTGCGCGCATACAGCTTCAAGCCAGGGTCTTTGCGCGGGCTAAACATATTGGGCTGGCTGGAGCCGGGGATATAGAGCAAGGCATAGAATTGCATGGGCACATCGGCGCGAATATGCAGGTGATGCGCCGCCCCGCCAAAGTCCATGGTTTGCATCTTATAGAAGCTGTCGTAGTCTGCCTCTTCAAGTTCGCTCGGGCTGCGCCGCCAGACAGCTTGCTGCTTGTTGGTCGCTTCTTCATCTGCGCCGACAAAAATGGGGAAGGCGACATAATCTGAATGCCGGCGGATGATATCTTTGATGCGGAACTCGCTCGCGAATTCGACCGCGTCGTCTTGCAGATGCACGACGACATCCGTGCCGCGCGTAGTCTTTTCGGCAGGCGCGAGCGTGTAGTCTGTGCCGCCGGTAGCTGTCCACATCACCGCTTCGTCAGCGGACCGAAACGAGCGCGAGACCACATCCACCTGCCGCGCCACCATGAAAGCCGAATAAAAGCCGACGCCAAATTGCCCGATGATGTCACTGGCGCTTTCGGGCTGCTCGCGCATGGCTTCGATGAAGGCTTTTGCGCCCGACTTGGCGATTGTGCCCAGCCCGGCGATGATCTCGGCGCGGTCCATGCCAACACCGGTGTCGCTGATGGTCAGGGTCTTGGCGTCTTCGTCCAGCGTTATGCGGATCGCCAGCTCGGCATCGGCGTCCAGCACCGCAGCGTTGGTCAACATCTCAAATTGCAGGCGGTTGAGCGCGTCTGACGCGTTCGAGATCAACTCGCGCAGGAAAATCTCTTTCTCGGTATACAGCGAGTGGATCAAGATATCCAGCAACTGCTGCGTTTCAGCTTGAAAAGTAAGTTTTTCGCTCATGGTGGATCCTCAGACAAATTTCGCGCCAGCAGTGTAATCACTTGCGCCGCAGATGTACATTAGAATTTGTCGCGTACCCCCCAATCCTCCCGACGAGTCAGGGGGAGGCACCCCCCTCGGTCCCCCCGACGAGTCAGGGGGAGGCTGACCCCCCTCGGTCCCCCGACGAGTCAGGGGGAAGCTGCCCCCACCCCAAACCCCTCCCCCAAAATGAGGGAGGGGCTTTTCACACCCCATCAATCCACCTGTCGG
>JAJDZQ010000178.1 GCA_022824565.1 Anaerolineae bacterium
GCGCCTCGTTTGCACCGAGGAGGTCAGGGGTTCGAGTCCCCTTGTCTCCATTGCGGTAGGTCGCCCGAAGAAGGGGGATATAGCTCAGATTGGGAGAGCGCGTCAATCGCACTGACGAGGTCAAGGGTTCGAGTCCCTTTATCTCCACAAATGGTTTGCGACCGTCATATCTGCAACAACCTGCATTTCGATCAAACAAAGGAATACAAGCATCATCCAGACGACCTGTGAGCACGCGCCATCAATAGTTAATCATGGTTAAATCAACCATTCGCATAATCGAAATAATATATTGCAAGGTGAGAATAACAGATTTATTGAACGGTAAAATTTTCTTGACGGGTGTAGAGAGGCAAGTTAAACTCCAGCCTAGTTGATAGAGGAGTTGGATTATGTTTGCCAGGTTATTTTCAATTGTCGGTATGAGTCTGTTCTATCTTGTTTGCGCTGCATTGATCTTCGGCCTTGTCGCCTACCGTAGCGATGTGGTCAGCGCGCAAGAAACTTCCGATGAAGACGAAACGCCGGTTGCGATGCCGCGAAGCGCGCAAGCCGCCAGCGAAGAGGACGATGACGAAAATGACGATGACCCACCCACGGACAACGATGGCATAGACACGCCGCTTGCGGAAGATGCCGAGACGGCTGCTGATCCGATCTATACCTACACGATCAGACCAGGCGATACATTGCTGAGGATCGCCCGCAGATTGGGTGTGCCCTACGCCGTGTTGAGGGCGCAAGACGATACGCCATCCGTGATTCACCCGGGTCAGAAATTTACCTATCGCCCGTCGGACCGCATCGACTCGTCCATTCCGCTGACGGATGACGATGGCACTGACAGCGATGGCTACGATACGCCGCCGCCCACGACCGATTTTGACGGGATTTCCACCCCGCCGCCGACTTCCTTCGACGGTACGGACAGCGACGGCATCGCCACTTCACAGTTGACCGATAACGATGGGATTGACACGGATGCCGTGTTCGCCCAGCCGGGACAGCAGCAGTTGCAGGCGCAGCAGCAGCAGCATGATCCGAATACCGACAACGATGGCACGGACAGCGATGGCATCGCCACTTCGCAATTGACCGACAACGATGGCACGGACAGCGACGGCATCGCCACTTCGCAGCTGACTGACAACGACGGCACGGACAGCGACGGCATCGACACCACCGGCAATCTGCCCGACACGCCGCCTTCACCAAACACGCCGCCCGACAGCCCCGACTCCGTTGACACCGACGTGTCAACATGACATTGAAGGCTCAGCCGACACAATACTTCGGTCAGGTTGAGTTGCCGGACGATCCGGCCTTACCACAGTTGCCGACGCTGTTCGACGCCGAGTGGATCTGCGCTGCATTTCTCGAGCAGCTGCCGGCGGATTATGGCAAGCCAGAGCGCATTAGCATCCATCATTTCATCCACAACATCGGACGACGCGCTCTCGTCAGCTACCAGGTAGCCTGGCGCGCGGATCGGTATCTGCCGCCGGAATACTTTGTGGCGAAGACGAACGGCAAAGGGTCTGTTGAATTGGCGCGCTACCCGCAGGACAGCCGGCTGCCGGGACTGGCCACGGCCGCCGAACCCGCTGGTGTTCTAGCGCTTGCCAACGAGCATTTGTTGACCATGCCCGCCCGCCGGGTGCGCGTGCAACTCATTCGTTACCGGCCCGAGTTTCGCGCTGTACTGCGACATCGCCTTGGTCGTGTGCGGCTCTATGCGCGCGTCATGCGTCCAAGCGCCGTAGACGCCTTCTTGGCGACGCACGCAGTCGCGACAAAGACGGCATTTGTCGTGCCCGGCTTGGCTGGTTGTTGGCCAGACGGCGGCATCGTGTGGCTGACGGAAATCCGTGGGAGAGACTTGCGGCGGCGCATTCGCAAGGGCAGGCTGCCCGATCCGATGCGGCTGCTGGATGGGCTGGAGTCGTTGTGGAGCGTGCCACAACAAGACCATGGCATTCAGCCCTTCAGCCTGAGTCGTGCCTATACGCGCGCGTTGAGCAATTTCCAGCACAATTTGCGCGACCATGCCGAATCGTCGCTTCGACTAAACGCAGTCGCAAAGACGCTGAAGCCATTCGTCAGCTCGTGGCGACCGACAGGCATGGCGCACAATGATTTCTATGATGACCAGTTGCTGGTCGGACCGGATGGTCGGCTGGCGCTGGTGGATCTGGAAGATATCGGTCCGGGCGATCCGCTGCTGGATGTGGGCAACTTCCTGGCGCACTTGCGTTGGTCGGCGCGCTTCAGCAGCCGCAGTTCAGGGCATTGCAGCCGCTTTCACGCCGAGCTGCGGGATGCCGCGCTGGACAGATTCCGTTGGCAGGAGCGCGAGTTGTCGCAACGGGAGGCGCTCTGTATGTTCCGCATCTGCACCAATGCCATCCGGCATCCGAAAGCCGACTGGAAAGACAGGCTGGATGCCGGACTGCGCCTGGTCGAGGACTGCCTGGGCTAGCTAGCGGCGGCGCAGCAGATATAGCCTGCGCGCTGAGTCTTTGATGTCCGCCGACTCGACAATCGCATAGAAGTCTGTGAATGATCGTTCGAAGCCAATCTGCGAATAATCTACAAATATATCGTCTCGCGCGGTCAACAGTTGCTGGACTTTTTTGTCGGACTTGGGCACGAATTCAATGATGAGCCATTCGGCCATGGCGGCGAAGTAGCTGGCGATTTTGCCCAGCGGCAGGTTGTTGCTGATGGCGAGATGATGGATCAGCGCCAGAGCCAGGAGGCAATCGGCTTGGCAACGTTTTACCAGCGCGTCGCGTTCGCTGTTTGCCCAGCCAATATCGGCTGAGGGATTGGTGAGGTCGATCAGCATTGGCTGGATGCAAGTTTCTTTGGTCTGTTTGGCATTTTGATAGTTGGCTTCCACCGCGCCGGGATCGCTGTCAACCGAAATGGTAAAGATGCCGCGTTGGCTGGCGATGCGGGAGAACAGGCCTGTGTTGGCGCCCAGGTCAATGAGGCAATGTGGTTTTGCAAGGTCGATGAAGTCGCTGACGATTTGGCGTTTGCTGTTGAAGCCGGTTTCCAGATAGCTGTCGCCAGCGTAATAGCCCGCCCAGTCGGTTTGTTGATGGTCCCAGCGCAGGCCGGCCACAGTCGAGCGCAGGCTGTCGGCGATATTCAGCAGGTCTTTTTTGTCGAGTCGTTTGCGCGGGGTATTGGCTGTTGGCGCCGTTCCCCGATAGCGTTTTTGGGCGCGGGCATGCAGATGCAGATGCAAGCTGAGCCCAAGGTTGAGCCAGGATCGTTTTGGCAGCAGGGCGACGGCGAGGTCGAGCGGGATGCCATCCAGGTGAACGCGCAGCAGTTGGCTGAGGCGAACATCGCGGTAACTCATCAAGGCGAGCGGCGCGAGGAAGTGCTGGCAGAATTGTTCGTAGGCTTGCCAAGCTTGGCCGGGTTGGCAGGCTTCAAAAGACAAGCTGTCGATGAGAAGCGGTTTGCCGGCGAGGAACTGCACATTATAGGCGCTGGCATCCTTGAGGATCATGTCGTGCGCGAGGCAGCGTTTTAGCACAGCGAGGGTGAGCAGCGCCGCGTCTTGCAGTTGGCTGAAAGACCATTCGTAGGGGTAGGTGACGAGCGGCAGTTGTCGTGGTTGCAAGATTTTGTAGACGGCGGGGTCGTCGAGCAATGCATGTTCGACTTCGGCATGGGGGATCAGCAGTTCGCGGCTGGTCAGGTCTTTGTAGAGGCCGCTCTGCATGAGGTGGTCATACTGGTTTTGATAGCTGCGATTGACCTGGCGGTAAATGGTGCCATCGGCGCTGAATACCGAGCCGCTGGGGTCGCGGAACGAGCCGCCGATACGTTCAATAGCAGACATGGCGCTAGTCAGATTTTCGGGTCGGCAGCTTCGGTTTCGTCATCCTCTTCCTGTTCTGGTTTGATGCCGAATAGGGCGAGCAGTCGCGCTTTCCAGAGTCGGAAGGTGGCCAGGATGCCGACGATCGCGGCGAGCAGCAGTTGCACGATGAGGCTGCCGGAGCCTGGGTCGAGGTAGGCGAACAGGGTTCTGCAGAGGGCGATTGTCGCGCTCGCTCGGAGTATGTGTGCCAGATAGTTCATGGGGTCTGCCTGCGCTTTCTGTTAGAGAATAACTTATCTTTGCAGGAATTCTTCGGTGACATCCACTTGTTCAAAAGGTGTATCGTATCCGTCGGGAATTGCATACAAGCGGTCTGGTTGCCATTCCAATCCAATGTCGAATACTTCGTTAAGAAGCATAGTGAAGGAATTGATCATCGTGAAGGGTTGCGGCAGCTCGAGGTCGAAGCCATCTGGCAAGAAATAGGCGGCGTAAATGTCAAATTGTGTGGGTGGCTCGTATTTCGGGTTGTTGCGTCCCCATGTAGTCGCGTGATCGGCCTGGAAGATGATCAGCGCTTGTCCGTCAGAAGCGGCTAGAATCGAGTCCAGCGTGTTGAGGAACATCTCATTTATGAAGGAGAGTTCGGCTTCGTAGGCTTGCGCAGAAGGATACCATGTAGGCTCGACAGTGTTGCCTTTTGCGTCGAATGTCAGCGGTCCGTGCGGCTTTATCAGGTGAGCGATGGTGAAGGTGGCTTCGGGGCGCTGGGCGATTCGCTCGAGTTCCTCTAGCGTTGCCAAGAAGCGTCGGGGCGCATATAGTCCGAAGGGCGTATTGCCACTGGCCAGGCGCAGGTCTTCAAGCAGGGGCAGTGCGATACGCAGCTGGGTCGTCTCAAAATAAAGCGGCGCAAACGGCATTTGCATATTTTCATCAACCTTGAGCATATTTTGCACCTGCGCTTCGTTTTCGTACCCCCAAAGAACTCGCTGTGAGCTCAACTGTCCTTCGGTGGGCAATACGCTAATGGCACCATTGACTCCGAATTCGAGATTTTCATCTGCGATCGGGCTGGGAAGTAGAAAGCCAGACATCAACTGCAAGTAGGTATAGCCGCGCTCGAGCAGCAGACGGGCGACCTTGTTGTCAGCGATTTCGGTTTGCAGGTAGTCAAGGTCAGAAATGCCAGACCGACTACTCGCATAATAGCGCATATTCAAGTTGGCTGCCAAAGAGTTCAAAGTGAAGCCATAGTTGCTCTGCGCATGGGGCGCGATGGTGAATTCGCGTTCTTGCAGCGCCTGGGTGAACTCGCTGTTGTCGAAGTTCATTTTTGTCAAGTGCCATTCATCGCTAGGATAGCCGTCGGGGATGATGTAGTAGATATCGGGGCGATCTGGCCTGTCCATTACTTTTTCCGCACCAGGTCGATTTTCGCGCGCCGCAAAGAAAGCGGAGTTGGCGTCGGCAAAGCGCTGTGCAGCTACCC
>JAJDZQ010000103.1 GCA_022824565.1 Anaerolineae bacterium
TCGACTCAGTTTGCCATCTGCGCGAACAAAGCCTTCAGAGCCTGATAAGCCGCCAGGTAATGTTGGTATTGCTGCGCATAATGTTGATTGTGCTGCGTTTGTGGCTGCAAAATCCGCGATTGTGCTGCTGGCGCGATCGCAAAGTCCTGGGCTGTGCCTTGCGCAACCTGCGCCGCTCGCAATGCGCCCTGCAAACCAGCATTTTCCGCGGCTGGCGGCAGATGCACAGGCAGTCCCAGGATATCGGCGAAAAGCTGATTCAAGTTGTCGTCGCGCGCCCCGCCGCCTATCAAGGTCAGATGCGCGGGCAATTGAGGCGAAAGCGCCGACAAGGTGTGGCGATATGCGAAGATCATCCCTTCCAGCACAGCCCGAGCCAGTTGCGGACGCCCGGTATCGGCGGCGATACCCACAAATGCGCCGCGCGCCAGTGGATCGTTGAAAGGGGCCCGTTCGCCTTGCAGATAAGGCAAAAACACCAGCTTGCCTGGCTGGCATGCGGCAGCCTGCGCGATGAGTTCAGCATAGTCTGCGCTGTCAAAGACATCGCGCAGCCAGCTGAGGTTGCCGGCGCTGGTCATCATGGGCACGACCTGGATGAAATGCCCGCGCCGCGGATGCGCCAGGTTCATCACGCCAGCCGCCGCATCGCCGATTTCCCGCGCGCTGAAGCCCACCCAGCCGCTGCTGCCGACATAGGCATAGGCAGGACCAACCTCGCCACAGCCCGCGCCGATGGTGGCTGCCCCGGCATCGCCCGGGCCTAAATGCACAGGCGTCCCCGCGGGCAAGTCCAGTTGCTGCGCCGCCACAGCCCCCAGCACACCCACTTGCGCGCCACCCGGCACGACCTGCGGCAGCAATGGCAGCGCCCAGCCCAGCTCCAGCCTGCGCAATGTCGCCGTGTCCAGCATTTTTCCCGCCGCCAGCTGCCACAATCCTGTGGTAGCGGCTGTGGTGCTGTCCGATGCTCGGCTGCCACACAGACGGGCTGCGATAGCGTCTGCCCCGCCCAGCAGCAGATGCGCGGCGCGCGTGATGCTTTGTCGTTCATGCCGCCACAGCCAGCGCAACTTCGCCAAGAGGCTGCCGGCATTTTGTTGTGCGCCGGTCAGGCTGGTCAGCTCGGCTTCGCTAATCAGCGCGTGAATCTGTTCGATTTCGGCGCGGGCGCGGGTATCGCTGTACAAGATGACCGGGCGGATGTCCTGCCCGCTTTCATCCAGCAGTACGACATCCTGCATCTGCCCGGTCAATGCGATGCCAGCCAACCGCCTCGGCGACAAATCCCGACAGCAGTTGCGCACCGCCTGCCACCACTGCTCGGCAGCCTGCTCGACAACACCGCCTGTTCCACGCATGGTCGGGTAGGCGGCGCTGGCAGCATCGAGAAGGCGGTTGTCGTGGATGAGCGCGGCTTTGGCGCTGCCAGTGCCGATATCAAAGACCAACCAGGGTGCGTTCATGCCGCCTCGCCTCGCTCTGGCAGCAGGCGCCGCAGCCATTCGGGCACGCGCAAACCCTGCTGCGACAAGCTGCTCAGCGTAACCGCCAAGATGATGATGACGCCCGTCAATATCTGCTGGATGTAGGTGTCGATCTGCATCTGTGTCAAGCCGTTGGCCAGCACGCCCAAAATCAGCACGCCAACCAGGGTGCCCAGCACATTGGGCTGCGCTTCTTCATGCATGGTCATGCCCAGGAAGACCGCCGCGATTGCTTGTAACATCAAACCTTCGCCTTGGGTTGGATGGGCTGTCGAGAGGCGGCTGAAGAGCATCAAACCGGCCACGGCCGCGCCCAAACCGCTGATGACAAAGCTCAACATACGCAGCCGGGCGATGCGTATCCCGCCAAAACGCGCTGCTTCGCGGTTGCCGCCGATGGCATACAAGCGCCGCCCAACAATGGTGAAGCGCAGAATGACGAAGACCAGCGCCAGCGCCAGCGCCGCCAGCAAAGTCAAATTGGGGATGGTGAGCTCGCCGATGACGATCGCGCCGCGCCCGAAACTGGAAAACTCGGCGGGGATCACCCGTCCATAGATTGACGCGCCACCACTGGTATACAAAGCCAAGCCACGGAAGACCGTCAGTGTGCCCAAGGTCGCCACAAATGCCGAGATGCCCACGCCCGCCACCAGCAGCCCGTTGAGCGCGCCGCCCGCCACGCCCACCAGCAATGCCAGCGCGACCGCCTGCCCCACGCCCCCGCCATTTTGAAAAGCGCTGCCCGCCACAATCCCAACCAGGCTGGCCATCGCGCCCACGCTGAGATCGAAGTCGCCCGTCACCATCACGATGGTCATGGTGAAAGCCACCACGCCCAGAATACTCATCTGGCGAGTGATATTGACCCAGTTGGGCAGGGTCATGAAGGTTTGCGGACGCTGCGTCCAAAAGAAGAATACGATCGCCAGGAAGCCGATCAAAGTGCCATAACGGCGCAAGAAAGAAGACAGATGTGGACGCTGTGACAAGGTATATCCTGTTGCGGACGGTCGCCAAGGCTGCCAACTAGCCAGCCGCCAGATTGTAACGCATCTGGCAAGCCCACCCCCAGCCCCTCCCCAACAGGTTGGAGAGGGTAGCCGCACCCCACCCCCAGCCCCTCCCCGACGAGTCAGGGAGGGGAGTCAAAGCGGGCGAGTCGCCGCCTCGCCCCTACGCGCTGCTATCGAGGAGGGTGAACCTGTCGGGAGGGGGGTGAACGAGGGGGTTCATTCGCCGATCGCCTGGCGCAGGCTGCCTTTCGCTTCTTTCAGCAATTTTAGCGCTTCGTTATAGTCCAGGTCTCGCCGCTGCATCGTTACGGCTGTTTTGACTTCGTTGTTCGCAGAGCGGAGCAATCGCCGCGCCGCCGCTTCATCCAGCCCGGTCAGGCGCATAACCAGCCCGGTCGCCCTCGTCAACAGCTTGGCATTGGTAACTTTGACATCGACCATCAGGTTGGCATAGACCTTGCCCAAGCCGATCATGCTGGCGGTACTGAGCATGTTGAGGATCATCTTTTGCGCGCTGCCGGCTTTTAGGCGCGTCGAGCCGGCGATGACTTCGGGCCCGACATCCACGTTGATGGCGATATCGGCGAGGGCGGCGACAGGCGTATTGTGGTTGCAGGCGATGGCGATGCTGCGCGCGCCGATGCTGCGGGCAAACTCTAACGCGCCGATGACATAGGGCGTGCGTCCACTGGCGGCGATGCCACAAACGACATCGGCGCTGGAGACGCCTCTCGCTCGCAGGTCGTCTGCCGCTGCGGCATGATCATCTTCCGCGCCTTCGATAGACCGCAGCATGGCTTCTGCGCCGCCGGCAATCACCCCCTGCACCAACCTGGGCGCTGCGCTGAAGGTCGGCAGGCATTCAGCCGCGTCCAACATGCCCAGCCGCCCGCTCGTGCCAGCGCCGACATAAACAAGCCCTCCGCCTGCTTGCAACGCCGCCACAATCAGCTCCACCGCCCGCGCGATATCGGGCAGGGCAGCCTGCACAGCCGCCGCCACTTTGGCATCTTCGCGGTTGATCAGCGTCAGCGCCTCCAGCACAGGCAGCTTGTCAATGTCGCGCGTATTTTCATTGGTCTGTTCGGTCGTCCAATTCACGCGTCTCTCCATTCCAGTTGCGCCAGCAGAGCCGCCCCGTTGGCCGGGCTGTACAGCGCTTTCGGCCGTCCGGGCAATTTGAGTTGCCGAGTGATGGCGTCGGAAAGGGCATTGTCCGTAGCCAGCAAGCCGCCAGCAAAGGCAATGGGCGCGCCAGGATAATCCAGCCGGCTGCGCAGCGACTCGACTTGCCTCGCCAGATGCTCCGCCGCCGTCGCGACCAGCCTGTTCGCCTCGCAATTGCCAGAGCGCGCCATGTCCAGCGCGAGCCGAGCCAGGCCCGCGACGCGCGCTGCCTTCGCTTCGTTGCCTCGATACAGCCAGCCGACCAGGTCGCGCGCATTTGCCAAAGCCAATTCATCAAGGCAAGCCGCGCCCAGTTCAGTCAAGCCGCTCCCTTGGTCATGCGCCGCGATGATGCCACGCAGCAGTTGCCTGCCAATCCAATAGCCGCTGCCCTCATCGCCCAACAGATAGCCCCAGCCACCGACCTGAAGCTGGGTCCCGTCTGGCGCGCAGCCAAACACCGCGCTGCCCGTCCCCGCCAACAGCAGGATGCCATGCCGCCGTCCCAAAGCGCCAACCAGCGCAATCTCCAGGTCGGAACTGGGCACGATGCGCGAGTCTGGCAATACGGGCGCAAGCGTTTCCAACAGCCAGTCCCGGCTGTGCAGGTTGCTGGCGCCAGCGATGCCGATGCCCGCCGCGGCGATTCGTTTTGGCGAGATGTCTGCCTGCTGCAACGTCGCCCGCACCAGCTCGCGAATGTGCGCCTGTGCTCTTTCGCGCCCGATAACACTGGGATTCGCCGGTCCCGCGGATAGCGTGACAATGGTCGCGAGGCGCGCATCCACAACGGCTATGCGCAGGTTGCTGCCGCCGCCGTCGATGCCTGCGTAGAGCGCGTCGTTCATGCGCGGTCGATCGCCGCAACGATGAGGTCATGCGCGGCCCGGCGGAAAGCATGGATGCCAGCGGGGTCGCGTCCATGGTACACGCGGTTGCTGAGCAAAGCGCAGACCAGTTGCCGCTCGGGGTCGATCCACAGCGAGGTGCCGGTGAAGCCCGTGTGTCCATAGGCAGCGCTGCTGTAGCGGTCGCCGGCTGATGAGTCGTCCGCGGCTTTGAGCATCCAGCCCAAGCCCAGGCGATATTGCCCACGAACCTGCTCTTGCGTGGCCAGTCTGCGTAGCTCTTCGCTGATGGGCAGGCGCCGGTCGCCACATAGCCAGGCACAGCCAAATCGCGCGACATCGCGGGCGGTCGCAAACAGACCGGCGTGTCCGGCGATGCCGCCCAAGCCACAAGCATTTTCATCGTGTACCTCGCCCCAGGCGCGGCGCATCCGCCAGTGACTATCTAGCTCGGTCGGCGCAATCCGTTCCCGCGGGATGCCGTTCTGCACGGGATTATAAGTGAAGCTGGCCAAGCCCAGGGGCTGCGTTATCAGGGCGCGCACCGCTTCGTCCAGCCGCCCGCCAAACAAGCGCGCCACTGCCTCGCCCAGCAGCATGATGCCCACATCGGTATAGCGGACTGTGTCGCCGACCGTGCCGGCAAAGGGAAACGCGACCAGGGCCGCCAAGCCCCGCTGCCAGCGCGCCTGGTCATAGGCTGCGCCCGGCACAGGTGGCGAAGGTGGTCCCGCCGCGGCCAGCAGGTAGATGGCTCGCCAGGGCGCAAGTCCCGAGCTGTGCGTGAGCAAGTGTTTGAAGGTGACTGTGCTGGGGTCGACCGTCAACCCGTCAAAGCGAGTTTCGGCGGGGAGGAAGGCGCGCGTGTGTGGATCTTGCCCGCCAGCGATGGCGCGCGGATTGACCCGACCAAACTCCGGGACCACCGAGACCAGCGCATCGTCCAGGGCAACGGCGCCCGCCTCCACCAGCGCCAAAAAACTGACTTCGACCAGCAGCTTGCTCACGGATGCCAGGTCAAAGAGGGTGTCGGTCGTGACGGGCAGCCGTTTCATCGGCGCATCGAGCCAGCCCCAGCCAGCCTCCAGCACGACCTCGCCACGATGAACCACACATAGCCCCAGCGCGGGGAATGTTCGTGGCAGGTGCTCTGTCAACAGGCTGTCAAACGCGGCAGCTTTCAGCGAGATCGTCATCCAATTTCGACCGACAACTGTCCGCGCGCTTGATAATCTCCGCAGATGGCATCGACTGCCGCAATCAACGACGGGCGGCTATCGCCATTTGTACAGATGATGGTGTCGGCATTGGGCAGCAAGCCCGCATCGTATGGATTGCGCGCGCAAACCAGCAGAACCCGTTGCGAGCGACTAACGATGGCTTGGGCGCGTTGCAATTGCGCTGGTTGCAGATGGGCATTGCGCGTTAGCAAGATGACTGTGTCGCTTTCGAACAAGCTTGCTGGCAGCGATGCGAGGTCATTGGGGTCGAGCACATGGCAATCGGTATTGGGCAATCGCCGTGCCAGATAATCCGAGAATAGGCGCTGCGACTTGGCCTCCACCGCATCGGATACGCGCCCAGCGGCAAATTCTACCGCAGCAACTCGCGACTTGCGCAAGCTCGAAAGCGCCGTACCTGCCTTGAGCAGCGCCAATCCCGCGCGCGCCGCCTGCTTCGCCAATGTCCGATGCGCCTGGCAATCCACGACATGCAAGGCCGGCGCATCTGCCTGGCGATAAGGTTGTTGCATGGATTCGATGCGCATCAGCGATTCGTCAATGCGCGCTTCGCTGATTCTGTTCGTCTGCGCAGCCGCCAGCACAGCCTCATACGCTGCAGCTTGCCGAGCGCGAGTGTGCGAAAACAGCGGTAGATCGACACCCGCCAGCACGCTGCGCACAGCCGATTCGCCTGCGCCCACCTGGTCGGTTATGGCTTTCATCTCCATGCAATCGGTGCAGACAGCGCCAGTGTAGCCCAATTCTCCGCGCAGCAAATCGCTTACGATGCGCCGCGACAGGGTGGCTGGGCTGTCGGCATCCAGCTCGTCGTAAATCACATGCGTCAGCATCACGCAGGCGACACCGGCAGCGATCGCCCTGCGGAATGGCAGCAGGTCTTCTGCGTACAAATAAGCCAACGAGCCGCAGACCCGCGCCAGGCCGACATGCGTGTCGATGACCGTGTTGCCCAGCCCGGGAAAGTGCTTGACCGTCGCCGCAACGCCACTGCGCTGAAAGCCGCGCACCTGCGCCGCCACCAGGTCACTGACCAACTCACTGTCGCGCCCGACCGATCGCGTGCTGACCGAAGGATTGTCGCGTTGATGGGCAATATCTGCGACTGGCGCGAAGTTCCAGTTGATGCCCAGCGCCGCCAGCTCGCGCCCCAACATGGCTGCGACTTCTTCGGCAAGCCACGGATCTTGCGCCGCGCCCAAAGCCATATTGCCCGGGCTTTCGCTGAAGCCGTCGCGCAGACGGGCGACGATGCCGCCTTCTTGATCGATGCCTACCAAAATAGGCAAAGGCGCGGCAGCCCGGCACTCGGCGACCAGCTGCTGGACTTGCGCTGGCGATTGCACATTGCGAGCGAACAAATAGATGCCGCCAATGCGCCCACGCGCCAGCCAGTCCAAAATATAGGGGGGTGGACGCAAGCCAGCGAAGCCCACCATCATCATACGCCCGACCTTCTGCGCCAGAGTCAGCATCAGCTTGCCCCCCGTTTTTCGCAGGACATTCGCGCCTCGAAGCGCAGCATCAAAACATAGATGATCACCGAAAGCGCCGCGCCAATCAAAATGAACAGGCTGATGGACTCTGCCCCGACATGCTCGGCGAAGATGCCGCCCAAGCCCGAAAGCGCCGCCCCGCCCAAAGCCGCAAAGCCGACCTGGAAGCCGATGGCGTTTGCCGCATGCTCGACGCCGACGCGCGCATAAGTCTGCGAAATCAAAATGGGGAATATGGCCGCCAAGCCAAAACCGATGCCCAGCATGCCCACAAAGCTGAGCGCCTCGTTGGGATTCAAAAATAGCAGCGCCGCGCCTGCCAGCGAACAGGCAAAGCAGATCGTCAGCAGCAGTCGGTCGCCCAGGCGCATGGCCAGCAAGCCCATCAAAATTCGTCCGATCGTGAAGCTGCCCCAATAGGCGCTGACCCAGCTGCTGGCGACTTCTTGTGGCAGAGCGCGCGCTTCGGTCAACAGGGTGTTCGCCAGCTGCCCGGTGCCAATTTCGATGCCGCCGTAGACGAAGAAGAACAGCAAACCAACGATGACGATGGGGCGGCGCAGGCTCTCGCTCAACGGCTGACGTTTTATTTTTTGACTGTCCCGATGCTCGCTGCCTTGCAGTTTCCACAGGGGCAAAGTCAACAGAATCACCCCACCCAGCAGCAACACGGCAACGCCAGCCACAATATAACTGGATTGCCAGGCACCGCCTTGATCGAGCACAAAAAAGGTGACGACCGCCGGCGCAATGGTCAAGCCGATGCCCCAGCAGGCATGCAGCCAGTTCATCTCGCTTGTGCCATAGTTCGAGCCAACAAAATTGTTCAAGCCAGCGTCGATTGTGCCCTTGCCAACGCTCGTGAAAATGGCGACCGCCAGCAGCAACAGCCACACCGGCGCAAGGGCATAACCCAACAGCCCGAAGCCAGCGAAAGCCATGCCGCCAACCAGCACGGCTCCCAGCGAGAAACGGCCGATCAGCGCGCCATTCAAGAAAGCCGCTACCAAGCCGCCCAGCATGGCCGCCGGCGCCAGAGCCGCTAGCGAATCGTGCGAAACGCCGAATGTGGCTTGCATGTATGTCCAGGCGATATTGAGCAAGCCGCTGGCGATGCCGATGACGATGAATACCAGGTAGGCGACCAGGATGGGGAAGGTCTTCGTTAGGCTCAAATTGGCAGGTCCCTCATGATTTGACCAGCGCAATCATACCGCGTATGCTTGTTTTCAAGTAGCCTCGTCCACCAAGCTGCGAGCCGTCTCTTGTCCAAGCTGCCCAATCTGCCCGACATAATCGAAGTGCGCCCGGATGAGCGCTTCGACGAGGCGCGCCTGGCAGAATACCTGCGTGGCAAGCTGCCTGGCGCAGAAGGCGAGCTGGCCGTCAGACAATTCGGCGGCGGCAAAGCCAACTTGACCTATCAGCTACGTTTTTCCAGCGGCGCGGACTATGTGCTGCGCAGGCCGCCCTTGGGTCCGATTGCGCCGTCGGCGCATGATATGGCTCGCGAATATCGGGTGCTTTCGGTCTTGCATCGCGCCTTTGCCTTTGCGCCGCGCTCGTGGCTCTATTGCGAAGACCCGGCCGTGATCGGCGCTCCTTTCCAGGTTATGACCCGCTGCCAGGGCATTGTCGTTCGTGAGCATCTGCCAGCGCAATATGCCCACGACCCGTCTGCGCCGCGCAAAATGAGCAGAGCCCTCGTGGATGCGCTGGCGGCTTTCCACACGGTGGATTATGCCGCGTTGGGATTATCGCAGCTGGGCAAGCCGGCCGGTTTCATCCAGCGGCAAGTCGAGGGCTGGCAGCGACGTTGGCAGCGCGCCAGGCTGGATGACGACCCGCAAGTCGACTGGATCTATCGGTGGCTGAGCAGCCGTCTGCCAAAAAGCAGCGCGTGTTCGCTGGTGCACAACGACCCCAAGCTGGACAACACGATGTTCGCCGCGGACGATGCGGGCCGCGTGGTCGCCATCCTCGACTGGGATATGTGCACATTGGGCGACCCCCTTTCAGATTTGGGCGCGCTGCTGACCTATTGGACCCAGCCTGACGATCCACCAGGTGTCCGCGCGATCGCCATGATGCCGGCTGGCGAACACGGCTTTTTGAACCGCGACGAGCTTGTCCAGCGCTATGCCAGCAGCAGCGGCAGCGAGATTAACGATATCCGTTTTTATCATGTGTTGGGCATTTTTCGCCTCTTGGTGATCTTGCAGCAGATATACATCCGCTATGTGCGCGGACAGACGCAAGATCGGCGCTTTGCCAGCCTGGGCGATGCGGTCGCTGCGCTAACGCACTGGGCGCTGAAGATCGCCAGCGACTAAACGAATTCCAGCAGATCGCTGCTGGCCTGCTCGAGATCGCTGTAATAGCCACGCAGATAGGCGTATTCCGGCGGGATCGTAGTCGCGAGCTGGTACATGGCTTCGGTGATCATCTGCGCCAGTTCTGGGCGGGGGATGCGCTTGCGGTCGCCGCGGCGGAAGCGGAAAGGCGCGCCAAAAACGACCTTTGCATAGGCTCTGCGCGCGCTTTTGAGCCGTGTCCGCCAATCTTCTGCACCACAAATGGCTGCTGGCACGATGACCGCATCGGCTTTGGTCGCTACGAAGGCCAAGCCTTCTTTCGCCCGCTGCAAGCCGCCCGGATGCCGCGTGCCTTCTGGCGCCATCAGCACCATCTGTTCGTTCTGCAGCAGCGCGATGGTCTGCAAGAGCGCCTTGCGGTCATATTCGCCGCGCGAAATCGGATAATGTCCCCATTGCCGCAGCAGCCAACCGACCACGGGGATGCTGAAATTCTCGATCTTGGAAAGCGAAATGGTGTGCCGAAACGGGATGGATGCCGTAACCACGATGGCATCGAGATACGAAACATGGTTGATCATCAGGCAGGTTGATCCCTGGCGCGGGACATGATGCACGCCTGCCACCTCGACCCGGCAGAAACTTGGCAGCACAGCCCGCAGCAGCGGATGCAAAATGCGGCGGCGCTTGTCATAGTGCGGCTGCCGCGCGATATAGTCTGCGATCGTGAGTTCCGCCGACATCACTGTCGGGCGTTTCGCTTGCGGGCGCGGCGTTTGCGGCGTATTTCGGCTAGCGCCGGCGCTGGCTGCAGCATAAAGTCGATTTCATCGTCTGCGAGCTGATACCAGGTGCCTTTGCGCAAAGTCCCCAAGCCCAACTGGCCGATATGCGTGCGCACGATGCGAATGACAGGATGCCCCAGCGCCCCGGCCACCCGGCGGATCTGCCGCTTGCGGCCCTCGACCATCACCACGCGCAGCACTGTCGAGCGCTTCGTCGATGGCAGCACCTTGACCGAACAGGCGGCTGTGCGGCTGTCGTCCAGCCAGATGCCGCTCTCCCACTTCTCCAGCGTCGCCCGCGTGACCTTGCCCTTGACCGTGACTTTGTAGGTCTTGGTGTGCTCGTAGCGCGGA
Organism: Anaerolineae bacterium; assembly: GCA_022824565.1. Classification (GTDB taxonomy): domain Bacteria; phylum Chloroflexota; class Anaerolineae; order Aggregatilineales; family Phototrophicaceae; genus UBA6055. Next base: position 10,710 of record JAJDZQ010000103.1, read on the forward strand.
TGGGTGATGCGGTTTGCCAGCTCGCCATCATTCGTCAAGATCATCAAGCCTTCGCTGTCTACATCCAGCCTGCCGATAGTGAAAAGGTGCCCCGGCACCTCAACAAGCTCGCGGATGGTTGGCCGTTCGTCGCCAGCTTCTGCCCGGTTGGTGCTCAATATGCCCTTGGGTTTGTTGAGCGCAATGGTGATGGGCTTGGCGGGCGCGCCGATTCGCGAGCCATCCACAACGATGACATCCCGCGCTGCATCGGCTTTTGCGCCCAGCGAGACGACCGCGCCATTCACCTGCACCCGTCCCTGGCGGATGATCTCTTCGCAGGCGCGCCGCGAACCGATATCGGCTTGCGCCATGATTTTTTGCACGCGTTCACTTGGCAAGGTCGCAGCTTTCCTGTTTCTCTATGCCATTATGATAAGCGGGCAGTTTGCCGCGCGCTAGGGCAAGCCTGGTGAGCCTGGATGGCCAATTCGGTCAACATAAGTCGTCAAACTTATACACAGAGGGCACAGAGGGCACAGAGAACACAGAGGGGGGAAGTAAAACCAATATAGTAATACAACAATATGAAGGAACAGCGTAGGGGCGATACTTGTATCGCCCACATGGGCAACGGAGGCTTATTGGGCGAGGCGAGTCTTGCTCCTACATGTTCTGATTAAAAGCGGCGTTGTCCGTTTGTCGCATGACTAATTTTGGCTTACTTCTGTGCCCTCTGTGTTCTCTGTGTTCTCTGTGTTAAATGAGTAGTCGAGACGATTGCCCCGGTACGCCTAGTCGGATTGCTTGTCGGTGACGATAAATTGCAGCGGGATGCCCAGCAGCAGCCTTGTCTGCGCCACCAGGGTCGGCAGCGCTACCACAAAGAGCGTCAGCACCAGCATGAAGGGGATGCTCAACAATTCCAGCAGCGACTCGGCCAGTGTATACGGCGCGATCCGTGGCGGACGGATGCGATAATCTTGCACCTGGAAGACGACCACCAGCAAAAGCATGACCAGGCCCGAGACAGAAAGCAGCAGCCAGGCCGGATGACTGGTCGCGATGCCATGCAGCAGGTAGCTCAGTTTATCGCTGGCTTCGATCATGCCTTGCACTTGCACTGGCGCGATATCCGGATGAAAAAAGACGGGCAACTGCGACCCTACTGTCAAGATGATCCAGCCCGCGCCAGCCAGCAGAATGTCGTGAGCGATGCGCAACAGCAGCTTCAGCGAATTGCCCGAGACAACCTGCGGATTTTCGATCAGCTTCGCCAGCATATAGCCGACTTCTTTGCTGCCCCAGGCGTGTCGAAGCGTCTGGCTATAGCGATTGCGGATGGAGTCGATGATATTGGCGCCGGTGGTGGAATCGGCCAGGAAGGGCAGGTAAATGTGCTCCAACGTAACCTGCCCACCCGTGGCGAAGTAGGCTTTGATCAACATATGCCATTCATCGGCGATCACATCTGTATCCCAGTTGCCGCTCTGTTCCAACAGGTTCAAGCTGAGCGAATAGGACGACATGGGCATGGCCATCCACCAGGGCGCGGCCAGGTAGGCCAGCTCGAAGGCTGTCGCATAGGTATTGATGATGCGCATGAGTGGATTGACCTGCCAGATATTGCCGTGATAGCGGATCGGCGCCTGCCAAAACTTGCGGTGGCGGTCTTCGCTGATAGCGAATTGATAGGTCAGCGCGGCAAAATGATTTTTGTGCCAGCGCGTATCGGCATCCATGGTGGTCACAACGATATGATCGGTGTCCAGCCCGTAGTCGGCGACGATATTCTCGAAGAAGCGGTTGACCGCCCAGGACAAATTGGCAGATTTGCATTGCATCTCGCCCAGCAGCCCGCGCGGATGCAAGGTGAAATGCACTTTGGCGAAGTGATCGGCATATTGCGCGTGCAGACTCTGCGCCTTTTGATAGCTGCCTGGCTCGGCGGCTTCCATCGCCAGCAGCACCGAAATCTGCGTGCGCGCATTGTGCTGTTGGCTCAGGCTGTCCAGGGTACGATGCAGCAATTTCATCGACTCGTTGTAGTTGGGAATGATGACCAGATGATGAACGCGCTCCCATTCCAGCGAGGTCGGCCTGCGCTCGTCCAGGTAGCGTTGATGCCAGTCGACTGCTTCCCATTCGTGGATGCGCCGCATACCCATGGCGTTGGCGATGCCCGCCAGCAAGAATCGCAGCGCCGTATAACAAGCCACCAGCGCGGCTGTCAGCATCAGCGTCAAAGGAAAGGCGACTGCGCTGGAAATCGAAACCAACAGCGCCAACCAGGCGATGAAGCCGGGGATGCCATCCAGCACGCGCTCTGGGATAGGCGGCAGTGGCGCGCCACTCCAGATAGAGCGACCGACTTCAGAAGGACGGGGTGGGCGGGGGTTGCCGGACAGATAGGGCATGGCACTTGCTTTGACTGCTGGTTGCGCCTGTCGCGCTTATCATAACATAGGCAGCATCGCCGACAAACTAGCCCTTGCGCTTGGCACCCTTGCTGCCTCGCTGGCTGGCTATGGCTACCAGATCGGTCTGATAATCGTAGGTATTGCGGCGTTTTTCGACATGCGCTGCGCGAGCCAACTGCACAAGCTGTTCCAAGACCTGGGCGCGGCTGCGACCGGCTTCGTGCCAAAGGTAAAATGCCAGCGAGCCCGGCATGGTGTTGATTTCGTTGAGATAGACCTCGCCTGTCTGCGGACGCACCAGGTAATCGATGCGCGCGATGCCGCGGCCGTCGACAGCCTGGAAAGCAGCGATGCTCAAAGCCTGGATGCGGGCACCCAGCTCTTCGTCTATCGGCGCGGGGATGATGCGGTCGGCGCTTTTCATGCCTTCTCCGCCGCGCAGGTACTTGTCTTCGTAGGAAAGGAAGTCATCCCAGCCGAGCGGTTGTTCCAGGGGCGAGGCTGCAAAGTCATCGCCATAGCCCATCACGGCGCAGTTGATCTCCACGCCGTCGGTCAGGGCTGGCTCGACCAAGATGCGCCGATCAAAGCTGGCGGCGACATCCAGGCTGGCGCGCAGCAAATTCTCGTCATCGGCCCGCCCAATGCCGATGCTCGAGCCCAGGCAGGCTGGTTTGATGAAAAGAGGAAAGTCGAAGCGGTCGCGAATCTGCGCCACAATATCATCAGGAGCAGCGCGCCAGGCTTCCCGCGTAACCCACAGGTCGTCCAGCACCGGCACGCCCGCTTGCCGCAGCGCCACCTTGGTCATGATTTTGTCGTTGCTAAGCGCAGAGCCGAGCGTCGCGCAGCCAACATAGGCAATATCCGCCAGCTCCAGCAAACCCTGCAGGTTGCCATCTTCGCCATGCGAGCCATGCAGCGCGGGGAAGACCACATCAATACGCTGGACGCGGCTGCGGCTGAATCGGCCCGCCAACGGATTGATGATCAAGCCGTGATGGCGTGTATCGGGCGAAAGCAAACAGGCTTCGATGCCGGGCTTTTCTAGCAGCGCATCGTCACGAAAGTTTTCGAGCTGCAGCAGCGGCGCGCCCGTGAACCAGCGTCCATCGCGAGTGATGTAGATCGGCACGACTTCGTAACGATCGGCTGGGAAGGCCGCCATAATCTGCTGCCCGGTTACGATAGACACATCGTGCTCCACGCTGCGTCCGCCGAAAAAGACGGCGACAATGCTGCGGCGGCTGCTCATCGGCTGCTCCTCGCGTTCAATAGGTATCGGGCAAGTCATTCAGAAACAGCACGGCATCACCGGCGCGCAGATGCTGCTGATACCAGGTTACCGACTGCTCCAAGGTGTCGACGACATGCACGCGCGCGCGATCAAAATCAGTCGTCTCGATTCCATGCAAGATCGGCGCGGTTTGCGACTTTCCCACCAAGATGATATCCGTGGCATATTCGGCCGCCAGCCTACCCAGCTTGCGGTTTTCGCTCTCTTGCAGCGGTCCCAGCTCGACCATGCCCGGTGTAATCAGCAGCCTTGCGCCCGCCTGGTGCATGCCCAAAAGTTTCAATGCGCCAATGACGCCTTTGGGGTTGGCGCTGTAGGCATCGTTGATGATGGTGATGCCGGCGGCGGTCGTCTCGCGGACGAGGCGGCTTTCGGCTGGCTGCAAGCTGGGGATGCGCCCGGCGATATCGCGCAGGGAGATGCCTTCGCGCCGCGCAATTGCGATGCACAGCAGCAGGTTGGTCACATTGTGCTCGCCGTGCAAGCGCGTCTCAATCTGGGCTGATTCGCCGCTGGCCACCTCTATCGCGCGGAATGACAGACCAGCCAGGTTTTCGCAGATGTCCTGCGCCAGCCAGGTTACGCCTTGCGCGCGCGCCTCGTGCAGCGACAATTCGTGGCTGACAGCCAGGCGCGTGGCTGGATAACCGCGTTTGTGCATCGCGCGGATGTAGGTGTTATCCCAGTTGAAAACAGCGACTCCATCGGGCGGCAGGTTGGCGATCAGCTCGTATTTTGCCTTCTGCACATTCTCCAGCGAGCCAAATCGTTCCAGATGCTGCGGTCCAATCTCGGTGATGATGGCGATATCGGGCGGCGTCAGCTGGCAGATGCGCGCGATCTCGCCAGGCACATAGGCACCCATCTCGCTGATGAAGATTTCTGTACGATAGTCGTCCGCCAGGTCGCGGTTGATGGCCAGCGAAATGCCCATCAAGGTGTTGTAACTTTTGGGCGTGGCATACACCTGATAGCGCAGGCTGAGGATGTCGCGCAAGAAAGACTTGGTGGTCGTCTTGCCATAACTGCCGGTGATGCCGATGACCCTGGGCTGGGTCTGCGCGAGCACCTTGGCCGCCTGGCGCAAATATCGCCGTCGCAGCAAGGCATCCAGCGGAGTCAACAGCCGCTTGGACATCACCAGCCAGACCGGCGCGAGCAGCCAAACCGCCAAGCCCACGCCGCCGATGATCGGGATTGGCGCGCCGACCGCCCAAACAACAGCCATGGGCAGGGCGCACAAGCTATACGCGGCAGCCAGGATTCGTTTGACGCGCGCGGTCATCACCAGCGGCTTTTTGCTTGTGCCTGTCGACTTCGGGAAGACAGCGGCCAGCGCAAATAGGCTGCCGGCCAGGCTGTCGTGTAGATGGTCGGCGAGAATCGCCAGCCCCACGCCCAGCAAGCCAAGGGCCAGCGGACGCAACGGCAGGCAGCGCGACCGAGCAGCCAGCATCCAGCGCAGATAACGGCGGCTCATATACTCTTCGATCTGATAAAAGCGCGCTTGCTGGCGCAGCCGCAGCCAAGTGCCGACCAGCCAAATCAAGCCGACCAGGGGCGTCCAGTCGTTTTGCATGGAGATTCCTTGCATGCCACCACCAGCGCATTATACGGCGAACTGCCTGTGGGGCAACTCGCGCGTGTGTTTGCCTGACGAGCGAAATCTGCACTGTACTGCGAAATTTTTACACAGAGGGCGCAGAGGGCACAGAGGTCACAGAGAGGCAATTCACTCGGATTTCTCGGTCTACTCAACAACCTCTGTGTTCTCTGTGTTCTCTGTGTCCTCTGTGTAAATTCTCAATCGCTGCGAAAGAGCGCATCCATGATGCTGGCTGTGCGCTCGGGGAAGTCCAGGTAGGCATAATGTCCCGCGCCAGGATGCACGATTAGCGCAGCGTCTGGCAGGGCATTTTCCAGCTTGCGCCCCATCCACAGCGGCGTTTCTTCATCCGCATCGCCCCAAATCAGCACGGTCGGGTGTGCCGCGCGCCGGGCATATGCCAGCAAGTCTTGTTCCACAATGTTCACCAAGGTCCCGCGCATGATGGGCGATGCCTGCACAAAGTCGTCGGAACCATACTGTTGGTTGTAGCGCTTGCGCAGGTTTTCGGCGGTGGACCTTGCGCCAATTTTCTGCAAGCTGCTGCGCGCGCTCCGAACCAGGCCAAGCCGCAGCCGTTGCCCGATGCCGGGCTCGGGTTTGATGCCGGCGCTGTTGGAAAGCGTCATTTTGTTTATTCGCTGGGGATGGTCTGCCGCCAGCATCAAGCCAATGCGCCCGCCCAGCGAGTGCCCAAAATAATGCGCGCATGGCACATGATAAGCATCCAGGAATGCCAGGCAGCATTCGACATAATCGCGCACATGCCAGGCTTGGGCAGGTTCTGCGCTTTCTCCGAAGCCGGGCAGGTCCAGCATGAGGCAGCGATAGCCTTGTCGGCTCAGCCGGGCTGCCAGCGGAACCAGCGTTTCGATGCTTGCGCCCCAGCCGTGCACCATCAACAGGGGCGCGCCCTCGCCGATGACCGCTTGGCGTATGTCAATGCCGTCTATGGCGATTCGGCTGGTCTGCATCGCATGTTCAGCCAATGGCGCTGAGTGGGATTTCGACCGGGCGTTTTTGCCCGCGCTGGTCGATAGGCGTAACGGGCGGGCATTCCCAGGCGAGGTCGTCGGTTGTCGACCGTTCTTTAGCGAACTTGGGCAAGATGCCACAGGCGAAGCACTTGTCACGACAATCGACGCGCGTCTCGTGGCGGATGCTCATCAAATAATCTTCTTGCAGGAATTTCTTGCGCAAGCCGACATCAATGTGATCCCAAGGAAAGACTTCGTCCAGGTCGCGCTCGCGGAAGTTATAGAAGTCCGGGTCGATGCCCGATTCGTCAAAGGCTTGCAGCCAGCGCGCGTGCTTGTGCTGGTCTTGCCAGGCGTCGAACTTGCAGCCCAACTGCCAGGCGCGGCGGATAACGCGGGAAAGGCGGCGGTCGCCCCGGCTCAGCCAGCCTTCGAACTCGCTGTCGTCATAGGTATTCCAGCGCAGGTGCATGCCGCCGCGGCGCATCTGCCGCTTTAGCAGGGCTTGTTTGCGCTCGACACTTGCGCGGGAATCTTGCGGCACCCACTGGAAAGGCGTATGCGGTTTGGGGATGAAGGTGCTGACGCCGACATTGAGTGTGGCTTTCTTGCCCAGGAGCTTCGTGCCTTCGCGCAGGGTGCGTCCACACAAGTCGATGATCGCCTGGACATCGTCCACGGTCTCGTCGGGATGGCCAATCATGAAATAGAACTTGATGGTGCGCCAGCCACGCGAATAGACATCGCGCGCTGTCTGGATGACCTGGTCGTCCGACACATATTTATTGATCAGGTCGCGCATCTTTTCGGCGGCGGCTTCGGGCGCAAAGGTAAAGCCGCTGCGGCGTGTGCCACCGATCTTTTCCAGCAGGTCGGCGCTGGCGCTCTCGATGCGCAGGCTGGGCAGGCTGAGGCTCATGCCAGCGTCCTTGTAGACACGGTTGACTTCTTCGGCCAATTCCTCGACCCATACATAGTCGGATGAGGACAAGCTGAGCAGGCTGATTTCTTCAAAGCCGGTGTAGCGGACGATTTCGTCTATGGCCGCCATGATCTCGGCGACTGGCCGTTCGCGGACCGGGCGCGTAACCATGCCGGCATGACAAAATCGGCAGCCGCGCGTGCAGCCGCGCATAATTTCGATAGGCGCGCGGTTGTGCACGGTGTCGATATTGGGCACGATGAAGCGGGTAAATGGTTTGGGCAAAGTGAGTACGATGCGCTTCAGCACCCGCGCTGGGATGCCCGGCTGGTTGGGCGTGACGCTGCGCACAGTGCCGTCTGTGTGATAGTCCACATCATAAAAGCGCGGCACATACAGGCCTTGAATGCGCGCAATTTGCCGCAGTTGTTCCTCTCGGGACCGCCCGCGCAGCCTGCCCAACATGTCCGCGATCTCGACGATAACCTCTTCGCCTTCGCCGATCACGAACGCATCGATAAAATCTGCCATCGGCTCGGGATTGAAACAGGCGTGCCCGCCAGCGATCACCAGCGGATAGCTTTCATCGCGGTCGCGGCTCAATATGGGCAGTCCAGCCAGGTCGAGCAGATTGATGGCGTTGGTATACAGCTGTTCATAGGGCAAGCTGATGCCCAGCAGGTCAAAGTCGCGGATGGGGCGCTTGCTTTCCAGGGAATACAACGGGATGTCGTTTTCGCGCATGACCGCTTCCATATCCAGCCAGGGCGAGAAAACGCGCTCGGCCAGCATATCATCGCGTTGGTTGACCTGGTGATACAAATTCATGATGCCCAGGTTGGACATGCCCAGGTCGTAGATATCGGGGAATGCCAAGGCCACTTTGACATCGGCGCGCGCCCAGTCTTTGACGACGCTGTTGTATTCGCCGCCGACATAGCGCCCCGGTTTTTCGACAGTCAGCAAGTGTCGTTCGATACTTTGCTCGATGGAACCAGGCTGCATATTTTCGCGCTTTCAATTCTTCCCATTGCGCCGCTGAAATTGTGCGATTACCTTGACAGTATAGTGTATGCGCCAGAGTCGTGGCAAGGCTGCCGCGGCGAGATCCCCAGGCAATCGCGTCAGAATAGATCCTTGCGCATGGTATTAGCCGCGAAAAATAACCACCGAGTACGGCGAGGCTTCAGTTGAGTATACCGAGAGTGAAGCGATGATTATTCACTGCGATGATGCAGCCTGCAAACCGACTTCGGGTTGACTCGAATTCCCTTTCCGCCGTAAGGTCAGTCTTCAACACCGCAATTGTACAAAGCACAGCCTTTATTCACATAGCTCTTATCAAACCCTCGGTGTACTCTTCTATTGCTCGGCGCACTCGCTGGTAAATGAATATATGCGTTGGCTCTGGTTGAGAATCACTTTTGTGCAGAAGCAGCGGTGGCTATCGGGAAGGGACAAAGCGCATGAATCCGTTGGCAATCAAAACCTTGTTTGACTATCACTATGGGATGTATGACCGTATCTGGGATATCATGCAGGAATTGAGCCCGCAACAATTTGTGCAGGAAAAAGATTACTCCTTGCGGTCGTTGCGCAACCAACTGCTGCATGTCATCGAGGTGGACAATCGCTGGCTCGCGCGGTTGCAATCCCTGCCGCTGCCCGACTTTCTGCACGAGAGCGATTTTCCCGACCAGGCTGCTCTGCGCCCAACCTGGGATTCAATCCGCAAGGCTGTCCTGGCCTATATCCTGGAGCTGACGGCTGCCGACCTGGAAGAAGCCGTGGAGTTGCATTTTCCGCAGCGAGGCGGCCGTCATCGCAACCTGCGCTGGCAGATTCTGCTGCATGTGGTCAATCATGGCACCGACCACCGCGCGCAAATCCTGGCGCTGCTGCACGAGTTGGGCGCGCCAACCCTCGAGCAAGACCTGATCTTGCATCTCTGGTCGACTGCGAGCTGAGGGGGCTAGACCTGGCTCAGCGCCAGCGCAATCTGCCCGGCGATGCGCGCATTGTTCAGCAACAGCGCGATATTGGCAGACATGGACTTGCCTGCGGTCAATTCGCTGACGCGCCGCAGCACAAAGGGCGTGATGTCCTTGCCAGCGATTGCCTGCGCCAGCGCTTCGTCTGTCGCCTGCACGATGGCCACTTCGGCGGTTTCCGCGTCCAATGCCTCTGCGGCTGGTACGGGGGCGACGATCAACACGCCATGCATCGCGCCCAGGCGCCGGCCAGCGTCTATGATGGCGGCGGCTTGTTGGGCAGAGTCAACGCGTTGGTCGATCGGCAGGTCGCTGCTTTGGGAATAGAAGGCGGGCAGCCAGTCTGTCGCATAACCAAGCACGGGCACGCCCTGCGTTTCCAGCACTTCCAAAGTCAGCGGCAAATCTAGGATTGACTTTGCGCCCGAAGAAACGACAGCCACCGGCGTTCGCCCAAACTCGGTCAGGTCCGCCGAGACATCGTGGGGATTGCCGCGATGCACGCCACCGATGCCACCGGTCGCGAAGACTTCGATGCCCGCCAGCGCCGCAACAATCATGGTGCCGGCCACGGTGGTCGCGCCATGCTGCCCCAGCGCGGTGACGATCGGCAGGTCGCGCCGGCTGCATTTGCGGACTGTGCCCGCCGCCATCCCCGCCAGCACTTCAATCTGCTCGCGAGTCATCCCAATCGTGATGTCTCCGCCCAGCACAGCGATGGTAGCGGGGAGCGCGCCAGCATCGCGCACAGCTGCTTCCATGCCCAGCGCCGTCTCGATATTTAGCGGGTGGGGCAAGCCATGCGTGATCAATGTCGATTCCAATGCGACCACCGGCCGCCCGGCTGCCAGGGCTGCCCGAACATCGGGGCGGATATGTAGCTCTTGCCTTGCGCTCATGGTGCCCTCATTCGGCTAGCATATGCAGTCGTCTGCGGTGGATGCTGTTGTGTAGGCCGTCCAGGTCCAGCAGCTCCAGCAGGTGATCGGGACGCAGGTTGCCGCGGTCGCCCACCGACAGATGCGCCAACAAGTCGGCTTGGTCGTCTATTGCCAGCGACAAGATCAGCGGCCGCACATCCATGACGCTGCGTTTGCGCCGACGCCTCCGCTCGACAACGATGGTCTCTTGACAGAGCAACTCGTCGATTTTGCGCTGCAAGCTGGCGCGCTCGAGCGCATCGTGAAAGCGAATGCGGTATTCGGCGCTGCTAATCCGCGATTGCAGGGAAGAGCTGCGCGGGTCGACTTCTGTGATTGCCGCGATAGACAAACCCTGTGGCGACACCGCCAACAGTTGCTCGCGCAGACTCGCCTCGCAGAAGTTCAGCCGCTCGCGCAGGGAAATATCCAAAATCTCACATTCGCTGGAGATGCCCAGGGGCAATGGCATGGCTAGCGAGATGCGCGGACGGGTGTTAAAACCGCGTGTATACAGCAACGGCAGGTCTGCGCGCCGCAGCACCCGTTCCCAGATCTTCGCCATATCCAGGTTGCTGGTATAGCGCAGTGGACCGGCTTTGCCAAATGTGATGCGCAGCCGCTGCACGACCGGCGACAAGTGTGTCATTTGTCGCGCCTTTGTGCTTCTAACAAAGGGTTCAGAACGATTGCCACAGAGGCACAGAGGCACTGAGGTTTTCGTTTTATTGATTTGAATCTCGTGTTTCTTTCGGCTCTACCCCAGCTCGACCGTCTGTGTCTACCTGGCGATGTCCTCCCCAAAGCATCAGAGAAGGGGAATAGCCATGGCGGATTTGCGGAATTCAGTGCTAGCCACGCAAGCGTAAAATCACGCCAAAAACCTCCCTCCATTGATATGGGGGGACCGAGGGGGGTAGACAACAGCGACAAGTGTGTCATTTGTCGCGCCTCTCTGGAATTTCGACCGCAATTCCGCTAGACTATTGTAGGGCAATACAAGCCGTGTTGGAAGGTGAATGAGTTCGCAGCAGCAGGCAAGTGAGCGCTTGCAGAGCAGACTTGTGTGGCTGGGCATCCGCGTGCCTTTTCTGTTGACGCTGCTTATGATGCTGGCTGGTGTGGCTGCGGTGCTGATGCTGCCCGCGCCCGAGCAGGTTGCGCTGGTGGCAGACGCCATGCTGATATTGCTGGTGCTGTGTCCAGCGGTTGTCTTGCTGTTTGCGCTGCTGATTGGCGCATTGGCGCTGATTGTTCTACTGCGCCGTTGGGGGACGCGCGCTCGTTCGCCCTTGCGCCGGCTCGAGGCGCTGACGGCGTCGGCTCATCAGCGCGTCGATGGCTGGCTGAGCGGCGTGGATGGACATGTGCTGGATTGGGTTGTGCGCCTGGAGCCGCTGCGCAGCCTGCTAACCCTGTTTGACGCTCCTGCGCAGAATAGCGAAAACGAGGCAGATTTATGATTGAGCAGCAACAAGACGAAACCAAGCTGGAAGTGGCAAGATCGCGCATATTGATGACCGGATTGGGATTGGGCGCGCTGGTGGGCTTGCTGTCCAGCTATTTGTATGCACGCTCTGCCGAAGAACATGCCAATGCAGAAACGGGGGCGGTCGAATCGATATCGACCGGGCAGGCGCTGGCGGTGCTGCTGGCGGTGCTGGGTGTGGTTCGGCAGATCGCCGCTTTGGGCAAGCCAGACAAAAAGCGCAGGAAATAAGCGGGTGTGCGGACGCTATACCCTCAGCGCCGGTTCGGAAGCCATCCAGCAGGCATTTGCCCTGGATAGCGCAGGCAACTGGGGAGGTCCCCGCTATAACATCGCCCCGATGCAACCTGTGGCTGTCATCACCGACCGGCAACCCAAAGCGCTGTCCCTATGTAGATGGGGCCTCGTGCCCGTCTGGGCGAAAGACCCCAAAATCGGTAGCCGCATGATCAACGCGCGTTCTGAAACTGCGCACGAAAAACCCTCATTCCGCAGCGCATTCAAACGCCGCCGCTGCCTAATCCCCGCCGATGGCTATTATGAATGGGCGCGGCAGGGCGGGCGCAAAACGCCTATGTACATCCAGCATGCCCAGCGCGACATCTTCGCTTTTGCGGGCTTGTGGGAAAGTTGGGATGATCCGCAGGGCAAGCGGTTGAATACCTGCGCAATCCTGACCACCGCAGCCAATGCGCGCATTCGGCACATCCATCAGCGCATGGCCGTCATGGTCGAGCCGGCTGATTATGACTTGTGGCTTGCGCCGCGTGAATTGGCATCAGGCGAATGGCAGCCCTTGATGAAGGTCCCCCGCGCTGAGCAACTGACATACCACGAAGTATCTACACAAGTGAATACTGTGCGCAACGATCATCCCGCGCTAATCGCGCCTGTGCAATCAATCAAATCCGACTTGCTGTTGTGATTCTACCTACAGCGGCGCGCGCAGCAGAAGTACCCCCAGCGCAATAATAGCGGCGACAATCACGATCACCGATGCAATAATCACCAACGTATTCAAAGCGCTGCGAGTTTTCGCCGGCTGGAGGTTGTTTGGGGCCGGCGCTGCGGCGGCATAGTCGTCTGCTTCGGCATGCACAAGCCAGCCGGGCGCTTCGGGCGGGAAGTCGCTGGCGGCATGCACAGGCCAACCGGGCTCTGCCGGCGGGTAGTCGCTGGCGCTCAAACAGTGCTTCGCCAGAAAGAGGGCGGCGGCAGTCGGTGTGGCAGCGGCGTGATCGGCGACTTGGTCGGACAAGGTTTGGTCGCGGTGATGTCCGATGCCCGTTACGACAAATGTCTGGCATTGGCTGATGGCCTGGGCGACCAGGAACGATTCAAAAGCGGCAAAGTCGTCACTGCGTCCGCCGCCGCGAATGATGGCTATGGCGTCGATATCGGCAGTCGCAGCCAGCGAGTGGATGGCATCGACGATCAATTGTGGGGCGCGCTCGCCTTGCAGCAGAACATACTCCCACTTCAACGGCGCCAGGACATTTCGCTCGCCCGCACTTTGATAGGCAGTTTCAAAGTCGCCGATGGCGCGGCTGCTGCGCCCGGTGATGCAGCCTATGCGGCGGATTCGCTGGGGTGGCGGTCGTCTCTGCGGCGGATACAAGCCCGCAGCGCGCAGTCTGTTGATGGCTGGTTTCTTGGCGGTCGCGGAGGCGCTCAAACGCATCGCTTGCACAGCAATCTGCACGATCGACGCAGGCGCATAGAAACGCACATCGCCATAGACTTCGACTTCCAGGAAATTTTCCAGTTCAAACTGGATATTGCCGCGGCGTTCTTCGTGCAGCATGCAGCGGATGCGCGTCTTGTCATCGACCAGGTCGAAGTAACAATGCCCGAGGTCGGATTGGTGGAAACGTTGGATTACGCCGCCGGTCCAGAAGAATTGCTCGAGCGTCTCGGCTTCGACGATGCTGCGCAGGGCGCGGTTTACTTGCGCGATGCTGCGCCGATCTTCGGCGGGCTGCTTTGCCATTATCCCAATCTCGCTGAATTGCCGGGTTGATAGCGACTGAGCACAAATTGCAACGGATCGGCCTCGGGCGGGATGATCACCTGGCGGCTGCGTCCCGCATTCGTCTCTTCGCCGATTGCGCCGAGTTCTTCCAGCAAGTCGATGATGCGGGCGGCGCGCGGATAACCGAGGCCCAGTTTGCGCTGAATCAACGAGGCCGATGCCTCGCCACTGGCTGTGACCAGGCGCAGCACATCTTCCAGCCTGGGGTCGGTCTCGCTGAGAAATTGCCGGCGTTTCAAGGCAGCTTCCCAGGGCGCGCTGCGATTGGCTGGCAGCACACTGGCTTGCTTGCGCAGGGTCAACTCATCGCGCCAATGCTGGACGACTTCGCGCACATCGTCCTCAGAAACGAAGCAGCCCTGCAGACGTCGCGGCGCAGCGGCATCTGGCGACAAGAAGAGCATATCGCCGCGCCCCAACAGGTTTTCTGCGCCAACCCGGTCGATAATCACGCGTGAATCACCGCTGCTGGCCACCGCAAATCCGATGCGCGCCGGGAAGTTGGCTTTGATGACGCCGGTGATGATATTGACGCTGGGTCGCTGCGTGGCGACAATCAGATGCATGCCCACCGCTCGCGCCTTTTGTGCCAGGCGCGCAACCGACTCTTGTGTTTCTTCTGGGTTGGTGAGCATCAAATCGCCGATTTCGTCTATCAAAATGACGATGCGCGGCAGTCGATCGGTCGCTGGTCCATTGGCAGCCAGGGCGGCGTTGTATTCATCAAGGTGCTTCGCGCCTTTTCGTTCCAGCAATTTGTAGCGCCGTTCCATCTCGCGCACGCACCAGTTTAATACGCCCACGATGCGCTCGGGCACAATCTCTACGGGACCCAGCAAATGGGGGATGCCATTGAAGCGCGCAAGTTCTACCATCTTCGGGTCGAGCATCACCAGGTTCAGTTCGGCTGGCGAAAATTGCATCAGCAGCGAAGTTGCAATGGCCGCCATACAAACCGACTTGCCAGAGCCTGTCGCGCCGGCGATGAGCAAGTGTGGCATTTGCGCCAGGTCGAATGCGACCGGCCAGCCCGTCACATCTCTGCCCAGCGGGATGCCCAGAGCAAGCCCGGCTGCTGATTGCTGGCGATAGGCCTCGCTTTGCATCACATTGCGCAGCGCGACCGTGCTGGGCTCGCGGTTGGGCACTTCGATACCCATGAAGTTCGTGCCGGGCACAGGCGTTTCCATGCGCAGCCGTTTCGCCGCCAGCGCCAAAGCCAGATCCCGCGAATACCCGGCGATCTTGCTCATGCGGATGCGCTCTGTGCCATCGTCTTTGTGTGGCTGCAGGGCATAGCGTGTCACTGTTGGACCCACTTGCACCTCTGCGACCGTGACATCGAGATCGAATTCCAGCAACGTATTCTCAATCAGCCGCGCATTGTGTTCGGTCTCGTCGGCGTCGGGCATTTGTAGGTCCAGCGCGGTCAAGCTATCGATGGCAGGCAGCGAGTTGCGCCAGACTTCCGCGTTGTCGATTTGGGCATTATGGTTTCGCTTTGTGGCATTGCGCGCGCGCCGCTTTGCCACAGTCCCGTTGGTTTTTGGGCTTTCGTTCGCCGCTGGCTCGGCAAAATCGGCTGCTGGCGGCTCGGCAGTTGGCGTCTGCTGTGGACGAGGCGGATTGGGGCGGACGCGCTCGACCACGGGGGTTGCTGGAACGCCAGTTGCTTGCTGCGATTGCGATTGATTGGGCAGGCTGTCTGGATTGGGTCGGATGCGCATAATGGGCTTTCGATAGCCGGGCTGATCGACCAATTGCTTGTACAGCTCTTGCAGATGGTCGTTTGCAGGCGGCGTTGCGGGGTCTGCGCGATCACTTGCCAGTTGCAGTCGCTCGCCCAGCCGCGCCAATGCCCTGGTCAATGTGCTGCCGCGCAAGCCCAGCGCAACGATGCTGCTGACGCCCACAACCAGCCCGAAGAGACCCAGCGCCAGCTCTCTGCCCATAATCCAATAGAAGGGATAACTCAGTCCCCAGCCGATCATGCCGCCGCCGCCGCCCGACCGCGCCAATGCTCGCAATTCGCTGTCTCCGCTGCCAAGATGCAAGATGGCCAGCAAAGACAAGAAGGTCAGCTCCAGCGCCAGCATACGCCCGGCTGTGAGCGAGATGCGGATGCCGGCTTTGGGCAGCCACAATACCGCGCCCATGGCAAAAAGCGCGCCTGCCACAAATACCGCGCCGTCGCCGCACAGCGAGGTCAACATATCTGCCCAGCTGACAGCCACCAACGCATCGCCAGCCACAAATAGCGAAAAGAACGACAAGCTGCCGAAGACGATCAGCGCGAAGCCGACGACTTCGCTGATCCAGGGCGGCATGCTTTCGCGCAGGTCTTGCCAAAAGTCGAATTCTGGCGGCGCATCATCCAACGCGCGGATCACTTCGTCGGCCGATGTCTGTGGCGCTGGCCTATAGGCATCGTTTGGATTGGACGATGACGATGACGAATTGCTTGGCTGCTGCACTCGCGTACTCGCAGATTTTCTCTTGGCTGGCTGCCCACCAGTATACTCAGGTTTGGCCGGCGCGATGGGCAAAATAACGGTCAAAAGCGCCTCTATTGCTGCTGCTCTTGCTGCAAGATCAGGTCGGTGACGGCTTGTATGGCCACGCGCTGTTTGCGATAGAGATCGGCTTCGCTCATACTCAAGCGTCGCGCCACTTCGCGGACCTTGCGATTTTCCAAAAAGCGCAGCTGCAAGATGTTGTAGAGCGTCCATTCGGGGCTCATCATTTTGCGTTCGCCTTGCGGGCGCAGTTCGCCAATCGAGTCTTCCAGCAGCTTGCGCAGCGCATTAACCGGCGTCAGCCCACTCTGGCGGATGCGGCTTTGCACCACCTGCAGCTTGATGAGGTTGCTCTGGGTGATGCCGCTGCCACCCCAATAATGTCGCAGCGCCGCGCGCACCTGCTCGAACAATTCGTCGCGCTCGGGCAGGTTGCTGTGGTTCGGCCAGGCAGGATTGGCTTGCCGATATTCCAGCTGCAGCGCTCGTGACCGCGTCATTTGGAATTGCGGCAGCAAGCCTTCCATCAGGTTGTACATCTCGGTCTGCAGGCGCATGTCGTCCAGGCTGGTTTCGACGCGCCGTATGAATGCGTGCAGATGACCGCTGGCGATCTCGTCTGCCAGTTCATCGCTGCCGTTGCGCAAGCCCAAAATCCCGATGGGCAGGGTTTGCGTTCCCTCTGCGCCAAAGCGATTGCTGTGCAGCGCGATCAACGCATATTCGCGCCAGTGCAACAAGTTGGCCAGCTTGGCTTCGTCCGCAGGCCCCCCGATCTGTTCGAGCAGCTGCGTCTCTTCCAGCAAATCTGCCTCGGCAAAGTCCAGGCTGCCGACTTTGCTGATGAATTCTGGCTGGGCGCGCTCGAAGCTGATGACAAAGGCGCGGTCGATGCGCAGGTAGTCGCAGATTGATTCGGTTGTCGCCGCAACCAGTTGGCTGAGGTCGCGGTGGGTCAACACACGGTCGCCGAGTGTCTGCAATTTGCTAATCTGCTCGCCATCTTCATCGCGATAGATAAAGAACTTTTCGATGTAGGGCAGGGCGAGCGAAACGAACCACTGCCACAGCAGCACCGCGCCAACCACGGCCGGGGCGGTAAAGTTGTCGCCGCGCAAGCTCAATATGCGCGTTGCCTGCGCGGTGAAGTTGACGACCGCCAGCGCGATCAAGCCAGTCGCGGGTCCGCGCAGCAAAAAGTCCAGCAGTTGTTTTTTGACCAGTCGATCGGGGATATCCGAGCCAAAAAAATAGAGGGGATAGGACAAGAAGAGCAGCATCAATATGATGACGATGTTGGCTGTGTTGATGAGCAGCAAGCCAAAAAGCGAAAATTCATCGCCGGGGTTCAGCAAGACCGAATAGGGGAAAATACCCAGCGCGGGCGTGAGGAATGCGATCTGCAAATAAGCCATGCGGCGGGCGCTGGCGCTGGTCAGACAGCGTTTGCGCGCTCGTTGCACATTGTAGAAAGCGAAGCTGGTCGCCAGTCCAAAATACAGCAGGTACAAAGCGAACAACGGCGCGGCGACAATGCTCAGCTCGCCATTGGCCAGCACAAACTGAAACAACGAATCGGAAAGCGCCGCTGCCAGCAAGAAGCCCGTGCCAACCAGGTAGAGCAGACGCAGCGCGCGCCGTCGCCGCCCGCGGGATGGCAGGCCCGTCGTCGCCAGCAGCGCATCGGACAGGTGCGCCAAAGCCGCCGGCACGAAAGCTATGCCAATCCATTGCAAGCGCGTGGCGATTTCGTGCGCAGTGTGCTCGGGCTCGAGCGAAATGAAGGCATCGGCGACATAGGCGACAGTCACGCAAGCCAGCACCGCCGCGCCCGCCTTGGCCACGCGATTGTTCAAATTGCGCGTCAAGTTGAAGAGCAAAAGCGATACAGCGGTCAGGGCATTGCCAGCCGTCAAGGTCTCGTTGACCGTCAGCAGCAATTCTGTCAGCAAATCCAAATCAGTTGCGCCTCTATGCCGGGTAATCGAAGCCCAAGGTGCCTGCGCCGAAGCGCCTGGGATTTTCTGCGGCAGCGACGCCTGTCACCAATCATTGTACAAGCATAGGCGAAATGTGCAGCCGCAGCGGCGCGCTCAAATCGACAGGCTAAAGAAGAGAGCGATCTCACGATTGGCAAAGTGATGGTCGTTGAAGCCACAAAAAGCGAATCCCTGCGCCTGGGCAAAGCGGATGGCGGGATAGTTGGTGGTGGGTATCTCAAAGATGATCTGTTGCAAGCGAAATTCACTCGCCCATATCCGCGCCACATGCACCAGCCGAGCGCCCAGGCTGCGCCGCCGATGCAGCAGGTCGACGACCAGGTCTTGCAGATAGGCGACTCGCCCGCTCATATCCAGACGCATGGTTATATAGCCCACGATCTGTCTGCTGAGTGGGTCTTCGACCACGACAAAGCAGTTGTCCTGCCGCAGAGCCATCCACAGTTGCCGCTCGTCCACCGGGTGCTGGGAAACCAACTGGCGGGGGAGCCGTTGTCTGCGGCAGTTGACCTGGATATCGTCTCCGCCGTCGTCCACATGCATCTGCCAAACATAATCGGAGTGAAAGCTGGCATCCAGCTCCAGGCAGCGGGGCAGATCGTCTTCAATCGCATCGCGGAAAATGAGCTTGGCTGGGTCCAGACCAGGGCTTTGCACGGGGACATGTCCATCAATGTTGAGCATATTGAACCTGCGCTTCCTCAGCGAAGTCTGGGCGGCACATTGCGCCACAAAGAAAAAAACCTCACCACGATCCAAGTGAGGTCATTGTACAAGACAACTGCCGAGCGGGCTTGGTTATGCAGGTGGAATTGCCATTAAACTTCGTACAGGTAATCCCGCAAGATGACATGTGCAGATGACTGCCGCAGTCGATTGAGCGCCTGGGCTTCTAGCTGGCGGACGCGTTCACGGGTGACGCCGATGGTGTTGCCCACTTCTTCCAGCGTATAGACGCGGCCATCGGCCAGACCATAACGCAGACGCAAGATTTGCGCTTCGCGGTCGGGCAGTTTGTCCAGCGCTTGCTGCAATTGCGTGTGCAGCAGATGCGTGGTGACTTCTTCCGATGGTGCCGGGCTGTTGCTGTCTTCTACGAAGTCGCCAAAGCTGGAATCTCCCTCGTCGTCGATCGGCGATTCCAGGCTGACCGGCCTGCGCGAGATTTCCAGCAGGTTTTCTACCTTGTCGGGCGTCGTGTCCATCTCACGCGCGACTTCGGCAGGTGTGGCATCGCGGCCGAATTCTTGCTGCAGCTGCAATTGCACGCGGCGCATGCGGTTGAGCTGGTCGCCCATGTGCACAGGCACACGGATAGTCCGCCCCTGGTCGGCGACAGCGCGGCTGACTGCCTGGCGGATCCACCAGGTCGCGTAGGTGCTGAACTTGTGCCCGCGCTGATATTCGAACTTGTTGGTGGCGCGGATCAAACCGATATTGCCTTCTTGGATCAGATCAAGGAAGGGCACGCCGCGTCCGATGTATTTCTTGGCCACGCTGATGACCAGCCGGGCGTTGGCGCGGATGAGATGCTCCTGGGCTTGTTCGCCATCCATCATCGTCTCGCGCAGCAATTGCTCTTCGCTCCAGCTCAAGACCTCGAACATCTGGCTGTCGGCGTCATTCAGTCGTTCACGCGCGAATTCTGCCGCTTCCATGCGCTTCGCCAGCAGGACTTCTTCGGTGGCGGTGAGCAGCGGCACGCGGCCAGCCTCTTTGAGATACAAGCCGACGACATCATCGGTATCGAGCGCCGCTTGATAGCCAGCATCGGCGGTGAGGTCTTTGCGCAGCACGCGATAGAGCGTTTCGCGCTCGTCCTTTTGCTCGATATCTTCGTCCGCTTCGTCGATCAAAGCCTCGGCCATCGGCTTGACATCGGCTGCGTCGTCATCGTCAGCGGCTTTGGTCGGCTCGGCGACGAGCTCCACGCCCGCTTCGACCAAGCCGTCCATCAAGTCATCGAGCAAATCGACATCGTTTTCGACATCGGGCACCAGCCGCAAGATGTCGTTATGCGTAACAAAGCCGCGTTCGTTGGCGCTATGCACAAGCTGCTTGTGCAGACGACCCACAAGCTCCTTGCGCGCTTCGTCGCGCCCATTCAGATTCGTTACGCTTTCTCGCACTGCTTCCACTGACTCGCCTTTCCACATGACCGATTGGCAACCCAACACCAGGTTGACTTGCAACTTGCAGCAAACTCACTTATCTGCCAAGAGTTGAAGCTAATGATTATTCAGCAGTCTTCGACACCGCCTGTTCACATAGTCTAATACACAGTGGCGGCAGAATTTACGGACTATTCTGGCTGGCTTACATTGGTTCGCGGAAAAATGGTCGCGCTCCCAGCAGCCAATGTAAACCCAATTTTGACCTTTGTCAAGTTTTTCACAAAGTCCAATTTGTGTGTCGCTCGTCCAGTCTATGCTACACTGTGCGCATTCATTCAGGCAAACAAAGCGGCGGTGCCTCTTGCTCAGCCGATCTCGCGAACCATCCCACGACCTGCTCAAGTTGATGTTGGGGGTCGCGCTGGTCTTCCTGCTGGCTTTGGCATTGCTGGTGCTTTCGCCATTGCTGCTCATGTACGGCGCGGTCAATGATATCACGCCGCTCGCTTCGCTCAGTAGCGGCCTGCAACTGCTGGCGGTTGGGCTGCTGGTCGCGACATTGCCACTGGCTGGCGCGCTGGGATTGGCCGGCATCACACTGGATTCGCTTTCCAGCCTGTTGATCAAACGCAAGCGCAAGCTGAAACGGCAAACAGACCTGTCGGCGCGATCGGCTTTCCTCGCCGACTTGTCCCGCGCAGAACGCGCCCGCCTGCGGCAGAAACTGGCGGCAGCTCGTCTGATGATCCGCGAAGATGGCGTCTTAATCCCGCGCGACAGCCAACCCTCAGCCGCTGACGACAAAGCCGATACTTCGTGCAACTTGCACAACCAGAATTGAAAAATGCCTAAGGATTCAGCCTCGCGTTGACATTGCGCGCGGGCGACACTACACTGCTGGCGCATCCACATTTGAAATCTACTTTGGATGCGGAAGGATATGTTGGCATGACCAGGCGCAGGCGCAGGTTCTATACAAGAATGGAGATCGGCGCAGACCTGCCTGGTTGCTGAAGCGATGTCGGACTTGAAACAGTGCCCAGCCGCGCCCTGATCTCGAAATGGTCGGGGCGTTTTGATTTATGGAGTGCGCAGTGATGAAACCAATCTATGCGGGAGTTTATGGCGGTTCGGGTTATGCGGGCTTGGACCTGGTCGAGATTCTGTCTGGGCATCCCGTCATTGAGCTGGTCTTCGCCACTTCCAACAGCTACCAGGGCGAGCCGGTGCCAGGCGCAGAGCTGTGTTTTGTCCGGCCCGATGAAGCGCCGCTGACGGCTGTCGATGTCATCTTCCTGGCGCTGCCACACAAGGCATCGGCCAGCATGGCCAAACGCGGCATCGAGGCGGGTGTCAAAGTTGTCGATTTGTCTGCCGACCTGCGCCTGTCCACGCCCGAAGCCTACGCAGCCCACTACCACACGCCGCATCCGCATCCCGAGCTGCTGCCAGCGCCGTATGGATTGCCCGAGATCAACCGCGCCAATTTGGCTGGCGTCGATGTGGTCGCCACGCCCGGCTGTTACCCGACGACAACCTTGCTGGGGCTCTATCCTCTCCTGCGGCACAACGCGCTTTCTGCCGATGCGCCTGTCATCGTAGACGCAAAA
This sequence comes from Anaerolineae bacterium, assembly GCA_022824565.1. Lineage (GTDB taxonomy): Bacteria > Chloroflexota > Anaerolineae > Aggregatilineales > Phototrophicaceae > UBA6055. The sequence continues at coordinate 32,583 of JAJDZQ010000103.1, forward strand.
TCGGGCGTGACCGGCGCAGGCCGCAAACCAGCGCTGGCCACGCACTTCGCCGAAGTCTACAGCAACCTCGTCCCCTACAAGACCGGGCGCAGCCATCGACACATCGGCGAGCTTGAGCAAGAGGCGCACAAGCTGATGCCGCGCATGGGTCCCATTATTTTCTGCCCGCATCTGCTGCCCGTCGATCGCGGTTTGATGGCCAGCATCTATGTCACGCTGGCTGACTCGTTCAACAGCAACCAGGCGCAGGCTCTATTTGCCGAAGCCTATGCAAACGAGCCGCTCGTAGACTTGCTGCCGCCGGGCGAACAGGCGACTCTCAAACACGCCGTCAAGACCAACCGCTGCGCCATCAGCATCACGCCCGTGCTGGAAAAATATCTGCATATCACCAGCGTCACGGACAACCTGCGCAAGGGCGCGGCCAGCCAGGCGGTGCAGAATATGAACCTGATGTTTGGCATCGACGAGACCACGGGGTTGCTGTAGTGCGCCAGCCTGTCAATGTCATCAAAATCTCGGGCCATTACCTGGATGACGAGGGGCTGTTGGGGCAATTCGCCCGCAGTGTGGCGCGCGCGGACGAGCGAGTGGTCATCGTGCACGGTGGCGGCACCGAGATTACGCAGCTGCAGCAAAAGCTGGGGATTGCCCCGCGCTATGTCGATGGTCTGCGCGTAACCGATGCCGAGTCGCTGGCGCTGGTCGAGATGGCGCTGTGCGGCACGGTCAACAAGCGACTGGTGCGGCATCTGTTGACGGCTGGCGTGGATGCGCAAGGCTTGTCGGGTGTGGATCGTGGCTTGGTGCGCGCGCGGCAGATGCAACACGACCAGGTCGATATGGGCTTTACGGGCACAGTCGTTGCTGTGCGGGCACAAATCCTTTGCGACTTGTTTGCGCTGGACGTAACACCGGTGATTGCGCCGGTCAGCCTGGGCGAGTCCAGCAATTTCAACCTGAATGCCGACCCCGTGGCAGGCGCGATTGCGGCGGCGCTGGGCGCGGAAACGGTCGTGTATATTTCAAATGTCGCCGGCGTCCAGGCGCATGGCGATCTCATCAAAAAATTGACGCGGCGGGAAGCAGAAGGACTAATCGCCAGCGGCGTCATCTCGGGCGGGATGATTCCCAAAGTGCGGTCGGCTCTGGATGTGCTATCATCGGGCGTGCGGCGCGCGGTGATCACCGACCTGGCGGGTTGGGCGAGCGGCGGCGGCACCAGCTTTGTGACGGAAGAAAACGAACGAATGGTCAGCGAGGGATAATGTCAATCACAGCAGATGTCATTCAAAAAGACAAAGACTACAGCGTGCCGGTGGCGGCCCGTCCAGACTTCGTGCTGACGCGCGGCGAGGGCGTTACTGTTTTTGACGCCGCTGGCAAAGCCTACACCGACTGGGTGGCTGGCATCGCCGTCAATGCGCTGGGTTATGGCGATGCAGAATTGCAAAAAGCGGTGGCTGCGCAAATGGACACGGGCTTGATCCATGTCAGCGGCTTGTATCACACCCAGCCCATGGTCGAACTGGCGCAGGCGCTCTGCGACATGTCATTCGCCGACAAAGCCTACTTCTGCAATAGCGGGGCAGAAGCGGTGGAAGGCGCGCTGAAGTTCGCCCGCAAGCATGCCTATGTCAATGAACGCGCCAACAAGACCAAGGTCGTCAGCTTCAGCGATGCCTTTCATGGCCGCACGATGGGCGCGCTGGCCGTGACGCCAAAAGCAAAATACCAGACGCCGTTCAAACCCATGGTGCCGGGCGCGGTCGTTGGCGAATTCAACAACATCCAAAGCGCGCGCGAGTTGATAGACGCCGACACAGTCGCGGTGATTGTCGAGCCGATCCAGGGCGAAGGCGGCATCAATGTGGCCAGCGCCGAGTTCATGCAGGCTTTGCGGACGCTATGCGACGAGCACGATGCCGCGCTGATCTTTGATGAAATTCAATGCGGTTTGGGCCGCAGCGGCGACATGTGGGCGCACAGCATCGCTGGCGTTTCGCCAGATATCATGGTGCTGGCGAAACCGCTGGCCGGTGGCTTGCCCATTGGCGCGATTCTGACGACGGACGCAATCGCGAGCGCCATGAGCCCGGGCGATCACGGCTCGACCTTTTCTGGTGGGGCAGTGGTGATGCAAGCTGCGCAGGTCGTAATCAAGCGCATCGCCAGCGAGGGCTTCCTGGAGCATGTGCGCGAGGTCGGCGAGTATCTGCTGGAACGGCTGGCAGAGCTAAACAGCCCGCATATCGTCGATGTGCGCGGACGCGGCCTGATGGCTGGCATCGAACTGGATATTGCGCCCGGCGGCATTGTGCAAGCCGGCTACGAGCAGGGTCTGCTGCTGGTCAGCTCGGGCACAAATGTCATTCGCTTCGTCCCGCCGCTGATCGTGCAAAAGGCGCATGTAGATGAGTTGGTCGACAAGCTGACGCAGATTCTGGAGGCGATTGATGACGGCGATTAGCCCTTCGATTGACAAGGTGGCCGGCTTCCAGGTCGCTGGCGTAGCTGCGGGGCTCAAGAAAGATGGCGCGCTGGACCTGGCATTGGTCGTCAGCGAGAGCGATTGTGTGGCGGCTGGCGTCTTCACGCGCAACAAGGTCAAAGCCGCTCCGGTGCTGCTGGATATGCAGCGGCTGGCAGAAAATCCTACCAGCATACGCGCGGTGGTGACAAACTCGGCTTGCGCAAATGCCTGCACGGGCGCCCTCGGCCTGGAAAATGCGCGAACGACAGCCGGTCTGGTGGCGGATGCGCTGCCTGTCTCGGCTGAACAAGTGCTGGTCATGTCGACCGGCGTCATCGGCGAGCACCTGCCCATGGGGGCTATCGCGCGCGGCATAGCCCTAGCCAGCGCCAGATTGAGCGATGACTGGGCGGCGACAGCGGCAGCCATCATGACCACCGACACGCGCCCCAAACTGGCATCGCTGCAAGTCGAAGGCGCTGGCGGCAGCTACACAATCGCCGGCATCGCCAAGGGCGCAGGCATGATCGCGCCGGATATGGCCACCATGCTCAGCGTGGTCGTCACCGATGCCGCGCTGGAACTGGGCGAGCTGCAAAATGCGCTGAGCACAGCCACGCAACAGAGTTTCAACCGCATTGTCGTCGATGGCGATACCAGCACCAACGATACCGTGCTGCTGCTCGCCAATGGCCAGAGCGGCGTGCCTGTCGAGGATGCCGACGACCTGGCGGCTTTTCAAGCGGCGCTGGATGCTTTGACGCGCTACCTGGCGCAAGAAATCGTCCGCGATGGCGAAGGCGTCACCAAGTTCGTCACGCTGGATATCGTCAATGCCGCCACTGTCGCCGCTGCCGAACAGATTGGCCAGACCATCGGCGCATCGCTGCTGACCAAATCGGCATTTTATGGCAGCGATGCCAACTGGGGGCGGATTGTGGCGGCGGCTGGTCGCGCTGGTTGCGACTTTGACCCCGATCGCAGTTCGCTGTGGGTGGCGGCTGGCGAGTCTCCGCCAGAGCCGGGCTTGCAGATTTTCGCTGGTGGCATGCCGGCCGACTATCAAGAGGCGGAAGCGGCAGCCATCATGTCCGCGCCAGCCATGACCTTCAAGCTGGATTGTGGGCTGGGGCGGGGCAGCGCCACGATCTGGACCTGCGATATCAGCCACGAATACATCTCCATCAACGGCGACTATCGCTCCTGACGGAGGGCAGACATGCAAGCGGCGCTTGTGCTAGAAGATGGGCGGGTCTTCCCCGGCGAGGGTTTTGGCGCGCAAGGCTGTGCAACCGGCGAGATCGTTTTCAATACATCCATGACCGGTTACCAGGAAATCCTCACCGATCCATCGTATTACGGCCAGATTGTCGCGATGACTGTGCCGCATGTCGGCAACACCGGCATCAACCTGGAAGATCCAGAATCGCGCAGGGTTTGGGTTTCGGGCTTCATCGTGCGCTCGTTGAGCCCGCTGGTGAGCAATTGGCGGAATCGCGGCGATCTGGCGACTTACCTCGGCGAACGCGGCATCATCGGCATGACTGGCGTCGCCACCCGGGCTCTGGTGCGGCATATCCGCGAATGTGGCGTGATGCGCGCTGTCGTTGCGCATGGCTCGCTGGCGGATGACAAAGTAGCGCTGGCCGAAATCGCGCGCAATTCGCAAGATATGTCCGGCGCGAATCTGGTGGATGCGGTGACGGCGGAGGCAGCCTACAACTGGACGCAGGGCAGCGACGCGCAATGGTATGGCGTGCACGAAGACAACAGCGGCGGTCCCCTGATTGTCGCTTATGATTTTGGCATCAAGCGCAATATCCTGCGCATGCTGGCCGATCGTGGCTTGCGGGTGGCTGTCGTGCCAGCCCGCACCTGCCCGGCGGATATCTTGAAAATGCAGCCGGCTGGCGTCTTCCTCAGCAACGGTCCGGGCGACCCTGCTGCTGTCGGATACGCCATCGCCAATGTGCGCGCGCTTTTGGGGGCGCTGCCGATATTTGGCATCTGTCTGGGGCATCAAATCTTGGCGCTGGCGCTGGGTGGCAAGACAGAAAAGATGCGCTTCGGGCACCGTGGCGGCAACCAGCCCATAAAAAATCTGGACAGTGGCGCAGTCGAAATTGCCGCGCACAATCATGGCTTTGCGGTTTCGGCAGAGGGCGAACTTGGCGGCGGCGAGATCACCCACCTTAACCTGAACGACAACACAGTCGCTGGCTTGCGGCATCGTGGTCTGCGCGCTTTCAGTGTGCAGTACCACCCAGAGGCTTCGCCCGGTCCACACGATTCTTTTTATCTATTTGACGAATTTGTCGACGAAGTCGCTGCAAACGTCTAAAACGCCGATGCCCAAACGAACCGACATACACAGCATCATGATCATCGGCTCGGGACCCATCGTCATCGGGCAAGCCTGCGAATTCGACTACAGTGGCGCGCAAGCCTGCAAAGCGCTGAAATCGCAGGGCTATCGTGTTGTGCTGGTGAACTCCAACCCGGCTACGATCATGACCGACCCCCAACTTGCCGACGCCACCTATATCGAGCCGCTGACCGCCCAGCTGTGCGAGATGATCATCGCGCAAGAACGCCCAGACGCGCTGCTGCCCACAGTCGGCGGACAGACCGCTCTCAACCTGGCTGTGCAGCTACAGCAGAAGCGAGTCTTGGACCGCTATGGCGTCGAGTTGATCGGCGCGAACTTGACCAGCATCCAGTTGGCAGAAGATCGGCAACTTTTCAACGACACCATGCGCGAGATTGGCCTGCGCGTGCCCGAAAGCCGCGTCGTGAACAGCGTCGATGGCGCGCTGGACTTCGCAGACGAGATCGGCTATCCGATTTTGATCCGACCGTCCTACACCATGGGCGGGGCGGGTGGCGGCGTCGCGTATGATGCCGAAGAACTGCGGGGAGTCGCAGCCAATGGCATCCATCAAAGCCCGGTCGGCGAAGTGCTGGTCGACCGCAGCCTGCTGGGCTGGAAAGAATATGAGCTGGAATTGATGCGAGACGCCAAAGGCAATTTCGTGGTGGTCTGCTCCATAGAGAATCTTGATCCCATGGGCGTGCACACCGGCGACAGCATCACCATTGCGCCCGCGCAGACCCTGACCGACAAAGAAATCCAGCGCCTGCGCAATATGTCGCGGCAGATTTTCGACCGCCTCGGCATCACCACGGGCGGCGCGAATGTGCAATTTGCCATTGACCCGGTTGCGGGCGATGCAGTCGTCATTGAAATGAATCCGCGCGTTTCACGGTCTTCTGCGCTGGCCAGCAAAGCTACAGGCTTCCCTATCGCCAAGATTGCCGCGCTGCTGGCGGTAGGCTTTACATTGGACGAGATCCCCAACGACATCACGCAGCAGACACCAGCCAGCTTCGAGCCATCTTTGGACTACATCGTGGTGAAAATCCCCCGCTGGGACTTTCGCAAGTTCGCAGGTGCCGACCCCGTGCTGGGTCCGCAGATGAAAGCGGTTGGCGAGGTGATGGCTATCGGACGCACCTTCCCCGAGGCGCTGCAAAAAGCTGTGCGCGCGCTGGATATTGGCATGGACGGCTTCGTCAGCGAACCCGACGCGCAGACAAGGCCAGAGGCATTACGCGTGCCCACTGCCCAACGGCTCTTCCAGGTGGCGGCGGCGCTGGCGGATGGCTTCGGCATTGAGGACATCGTGGCCGAAACGCAGTTTGACCCCTGGTTCGTGCAGCAAATGGGCGAATTGATGCGCGTGTATGGCACGATTGCGGGCGAAGGGCGGCGGCTGAGCGACATCTGCGCGGACGAGATGCGCCATCTAAAACAAGTTGGCTTCAGCGATGCGACCCTGGCGCGGCTGTTGCGCACAGGCGAGGCAGCGGTCAGGCAGCGGCGAAAAGAACTGGGAGTTTCGGCAAACTTCTATCGAGTCGATACCTGCGCGGCAGAATTCCCGGCGCACACGCCCTACCTGTATTCCACATATGAGATGGGAGACGAATCTGCGCCGACCGACGCGCGCAAAGTGATGATCCTGGGTGGCGGACCCAACCGTATCGGCCAGGGCATCGAGTTTGATTATTGCTGCGTGCACGCCTGCTTCGCGCTCAAGGAATTGGGATACGAGACCATCATGGTCAACTGCAATCCCGAAACAGTCAGCACCGATTACGATACAGCCGACCGGCTTTACTTCGAGCCGTTGACCGCCGAAGATGTCATGAATATCGTCGACCGCGAGCAGCCCGCGGGCCTGCTGGTGCAATTTGGTGGGCAAACGCCATTGAATATCGCCGGCGAGCTGGAGCGGCTGGGCGCGCCCATCTGGGGCACATCGGTGGATACGATTGACCTGGCAGAAGATCGCCAACGGTGTCAGGCGCTCATGCAACAGCTCAATATCGCGCAGCCGGCCGGCGCCATCATCACGACACGCGCAGAAGCCACCGCAGCCGCCGCAACGATCGGTTATCCCGTGCTGGTGCGTCCCAGTTATGTGCTGGGCGGGCAGGGCATGGCGATCGTGTTTGACGAAGCGCAGTTGTTGGCCTGGCTGGATGAACATGTCCAATGGCATGGGCATCGCGTTTTGATCGACCAATTTTTGGACGATGCCTACGAAGTTGATGTCGATGCCCTTGGCGACGGCGAGCAAGTGACCATCGGCGGCATCATGCAGCATATTGAGCAGGCCGGCGTGCACAGCGGCGATTCGGCTTGTGTGCTGCCGCCCTACAAAATCAGCTATTTTCACCTGGATATCATCCGCGAACACACGCGGCGCATTGGTTTGGCGCTGGGGGTGCGCGGCTTGTTCAATATCCAATTCGCCGTCAAGGACGACCAGGTTTATGTGCTAGAAGTCAACCCGCGCGCCAGCCGCACAGTGCCCTTCATCAGCAAAGCGACCGGTCAGCCACTGGCTCGCTATGCGGCGCAAATCGCTTGTGGGCAGACCCTCTCGGCGCTGGGATTCACAGAAGAACCGCCGGTATCCGGCTTCTTCGTCAAAGAAGCTGTCTTCCCTTTTCAGAAGTTCCCGGGCGTCGATACGCGCTTGGGACCAGAAATGCGCTCCACTGGCGAAGTGATGGGACATGCTGCGACATTCAGCCACGCCTTTGTCAAATCGCAGTCGGCGGCGGGTCTGCCTTTGCCAACGGCGGGTAGTGTGTTCATCAGCGTCAACGACTTTGACAAAGCCGCTGTCGCCAGGCTGGCGCGGGATCTGGCGCGCTTGGGCTTTGCCCTGGTCGCCACAGACGGCACCGCCAGTTGGCTTGGGCAGATCGGATTGCAGGTTGCGCGCATAAACAAGCTTTCGCAGGGCTCGCCCCATGTGCTCGATGCGATGCGCGCAGGCGAAATTGACCTCATCATCAACACGCCGCGGGGTGGGACAGCCCACGAAGACGGCGCGACCATTCGCAGCCAGGCTTATGCGCTGGGCATCCCCATCGTCACCACCATGAGCGCAGCGGCGGCCACTGCGCAAGGCATCAAACATCTGCGCGAGAAGCCGCTCAGCGTGCGCAGCCTGCAAGCTCATTACGCGCTGGTCAACTAGACGGAGGGCGGGCAAATGCCGGCAGCCTATCAGAAGTACCTTGCCGAAGTGCTGATTGACGAAGCGACGCTGCAAGAACGCATCGCCCAGCTCGGCGAGCAGATCAGCCGCGACTATGCCGATTGCGAGGATCTGCTGCTGCTGTGCATCCTGAAAGGCGGCGTCATGTTTTTGACCGACCTGTCGCGCCATATTCATGTTCCGCACATGATCGACTTCATGGCGGCCAGCAGCTATGGCATGGGCGCGCGCAAAACGGCTGGCTCGGTGCGCATCGACATGGATTTGAAGATGGATGTGCGCGGCAAACATGTGCTGGTGGTCGAAGACATTATCGACAGCGGTCACACCTTGGCATTTGTGCTGAAGACCCTAATAAATCGCCAGCCAGCCAGCCTGCGCCTGTGCGCCCTGCTCAACAAGCAGTCGCGGCGCGAAGTAACTTTGGATGTCGACTACATCGGCTTTGAAATCGAAAACAAGTTCGTGTTTGGCTATGGGCTGGACCTGGACGAACACTTCCGCAACCTGCCCTTTGTCGCTGTCGCCAACGCCGCTGCCTTGACCGATGCGTGACCACCCTGCGCGTCTGGCCTGGCCAGAATTCGTGCGCGACCTCGCCGATCTGCTGCGCGCGCGCGGCTTGCAAACCCCTGTCTACCTGGTTGGCGGCGCAGTGCGCGATGCCTGGCTGCGCAAGCCCACTGACGACATTGATATCGTTGTGCAAGGCAAAGCCATCCCCCTGGCGCGGCGCGTGTGCGACTGGCTGCGGGCGGATATCTATGTGATGGATCGCGAACGAGGCGTGGCGCGCGTCTTTGTGAAAGCGGCGGAACGGACAATCAGCCTGGACTTCGCCGATCAACGCGGCGCGACTCTGGCAGACGACCTGCGCGATCGAGATTTCACGATGAATGCCATGGCTGCCGACTTGCTGGGCGATATCGGCGCGCTAATCGACCCGCTGGCTGGCGAGAGCGATTTGCGAGCCAGGATTCTGCGGCGCTGCTCGCCCAGTTCGATCGCAGCCGATCCCATTCGTGGCCTGCGCGCGGTGAGATTGAGCGCGCAATTCGATTGTAAGATTGAGCCCGCCACAGTCGCCGACATACGCCGTTGTGCCAACTCACTCCGCCAGAGCTCGGCTGAGCGCATCCGTGACGAATTCTTCAAATTGCTGGGTTTGCGGCGAGCGGCGCGTGGCTTGCGAGTCCTGGAGCGCCTGGGGCTGCTGCCATTGATCGTGCCAGAAATCCCGCCGGCCGATTTGCCTCGCTGTCTGGCGCATGTGGAACGACTGTCGGCGCTATTGACCGCTATCAGCCGCCTGCGCACCGACAATACAGCCGCGGCCTTTGACCTGGGCATGCTGGTGATCCAGCTCGACCGCTTCCGTTCCCACTTGCAAGCGCACCTCGACCAACAGTACGGCAACGGACGCAAGCGCGCTCAGCTGCTGGTGCTGGCTGCGCTGCTGCAAGATGGTGGTCATGCCGCGGCAGTCGCAGATTCGCTGCGCCTCGGCACAAACGAAGCGCGACTTCTCGGTCAGGCGGCCGGCAGCCAACTCGTCAGCCGGGCCTGGCCTGTCAAGCGGCTCGAGCAGCATCGTTTTTGGCAGCGACTGGGCGATTGCGGCATCGATGCCTGCTTGCTGGGCGCGGCGAAACTGCTGGCGAGCCAGGGCGTGGCGCTCGATCAAGACGACTGGCTGCAGCGCGTCGACGAGATTACGCAACTGCTGGATGGCTGGTTTAACCACTACGATACATTGGTCAAACCCAAGCCCTTGCTGACGGGCCATGATGTAAAAAACCTGCTCGGCATACAGACGGGTCCGCAGATCGGCGCGACACTGGCGGCTCTGCGCGAGGCACAAGTGCTTGGCGATGTGTCTACGCGGGACGAGGCGCAAACATTTGTTGGGCGGCTATGAGCTTCTTGCTTCGCATGCAGGGGGCAGATTTTCTACCCCATCCCCGGCCCTTCCCCATATCAATGAAGAAGGGAGACTCGTCGAGAATCCGGTGCAAACCTTGCTAAGCTGCAAGAAATTGAGCTTCAGATTTCATATTCTCTGCATGCGCTCCCCCTCCCTGATGCTTCGGGGAGGGGGTTGGGGGGCTGGGCGCTTATTGATCTGCAAATTGCCAAAATAGCAGCATGGTCCGCCCATATTTGCGCTGGTCGATCTGCTGCAATCGCACGAATCCAGGCGCTGGCTGGAGCTCTTTGGGATCGATCTGAACGATGACCAGGCAGGCCGGGTCGTGCCAGGCCGGGTTATTTTCCAGCGCCCGCAATGTCTTCAGCCACAGGCCACGATATTGCGGCGGCGCAACAAAGATGAAGTCGTACGGCTGGTCTGGCGCATCATCCAGGATGGCAAACGCGCTGCGGCGGATGACCCGCGCCTTATCTGCCAATTTCGTGCGCTGCAGATTGGCGCGGATTGTGCCCAGGGCGGCTCGGTCGGTCTCCACAAATTGCGCCTGCCTTGCGCCGCGGCTCAGCGCTTCGATGCCGACGCTGCCCGTGCCAGCAAAAAGGTCCAAGAAGGCGGCATCGCGGATTTGTGTGCCAATGATGCTGAACAGCGCCTCTTTGACGCGGTCCATAATCGGGCGCGTGCCAGCGCCGGGCACCGCTTTCAATCTTCTGCCGCGCGCGCTGCCGGCGATGACTCGCAGGGACATAGCTAGGCAGGGCTTTCCACAGCGCTGCGCACGGCGCGGATGTTGGACAAAGGCGTGGTGATCATGCCGCTGCCACTGCCGCCGATGATCAGCCGCCGCGATTTACATTGGCGGACGGTTTGCTGGATGGCAGAACGCAGCAAACTTGGCGTGCCCAGCAGCAACTCATCGTCGCTCAAGCCGCCGCAGATTGCGCTGGAATAGGTGTTGCGCGCAGCTTCCAGCGCCGTCCCGGCCGCTTGTATATCCCAATTCATCGCCTGGAAGGGCAGCACGTCAATCAGCCCCAGCATGGGCGATGCTCCGGCGACCTGCACGATATTCAGCCACCAGTGCCCGGGCAAGCCAGCCAGGATGTTGCGGATGTGCGGCAGCGCGATTGACGCATATTCCGCTTCTGCCATGATGTCGTGGCTGGCAAATTCGGTGACGAGAAAGATGCCAGCGACACTATCGAGCTTGGCCAGCGCCTCGATAAAGCGCAGGGTGCTTTCGGTCAACTGCGTCAACCCGCTGCGCAGGCGGTCGGGACGCAAGCGCAAATCGCGCAGCAGTTTCTGCGGACCCGCCAGTTGCGCCGCCTGCACCAGGGGGCTGTAGATGGTCTGCACGAGCGGCGTAGCGTCCGATTGCAGCGCCTTGCCCACCATGCGCAGGCACTCAACCTGCTGTGCCAAAGCGCCACGGTCTGGCGTCAAGGGGCGCAACTCGGTCCAGTCCAGCGAGCGCCGCACGGTCCGCTTGGTGATCTCGCGGAGACCACGGGCATCGCCCCGCCAGGCATCGCTCAGGCCATAATCGCTGACCAGAAAACTGCGCGACGGCATGGCGCGCACGAAGTCCCAATTGTAGTCGTACTGATAATCTATGATGGAACGAGCCAAGTCGGTGAAGCGCTGGTCGTCGCCGGGAAAATGACGCCACAGCGCCGCCGGCACACGGTCAACAGCCTCATTCGCCAGCGCCCGCTCCAGGCGCTCCCGCTTGCGCATGCCGCTCAGGTTTGCGACACAGCCTCGATGCGCTGTTTGAGCATGCGCGAGAGCATCATGTAGCGGTCGTCGAAGTTCGTTTCCAGGTTGTTGCCGTGTTGGTGCCCTTCGGCATGCGAAGTCTGTATGACGGCAGAAAGCGCGCTTTCGGTGATGCCCAGCGCCTGTTCATACGCTCTCGCCGCATCGGCATGCTCGCCGCTGGCTTGGTACGACAAGCCCAGGCCATACAGCGCGTCCACACTTTCGGGGTGGGTTGCCAAGATGTCGTTGAACATCTGGATGGCGCTATCGTTGTCATTGTCGCGGTGCATCCGCCAAGCCTGACCGATTTTTTCCGCTGCTGGCATCGTGGACATCTGATTGCTCCTTTGCCGCCTTCGCGCTGCCCTTCTTTCTTGCATTATAACGCGTTGTCGCCGCGCTGCCATTGTCAGCCCGTGGCTTGTTGCCCGCGCGGGCCGGTGCTATGCTTCCGCCCATCTTGAGAACCGGTTGCTTGCGCCATGCTCATCCGCGAGGCTATTCCTGCAGACTTGCCAGCCGCCAGCCAGCTGTGGTATGAGCGACAATGCCTGTTGCAGCAGAGCGAATCGCTCATCCAGTTTGCGCCCGATGCGCTGGCGATGTGGCAGCGAGGCGCCAGCGACTGGCTTGCCGACGACAAAGCCGCCATGTTTGTCGCGGAAGTGCGAGACGAGTTGGCTGGATTTGTGGCGGTGGGCATTCGCGCGGGGGCAGCGGGATTGCGGCCCGCCTGGCTGGGCAGGCTATTGGCGATGGCTGTCGACTTGCACCAGCCGCATGCCGCATTGAGCAGCCAGCTACTGGAACGGGTCGGCATTTGGCTGCGCCGGCATGATGTCGATGCGCTGGAGATTGACGCCCCAAACGGCTATCCGGTCGAAGCGGCTTTTTGGCATGGGCGGGGCGCTCGTCCGCGTTCCAAGCGCTATTGGCTGCCATTATGATCCGCCTGGCGCAGCCATCCGATGTCCAGCGCATCAGCCAATTGTGGGCGCAGATGGTGGCTTTTCACGCCCAATTGGACGCGGCAACTTTTCGCCCAGCCGCCGATGGTGCAGCCTTATACGCGCGCTTTATCGAAGACCGCCTGCACGACTCTTTTGCGCGCATCCTGGTGGCAGAAGTCGATGGCGAACTGGTCGGATACATCAGTGGCGGCATCGCCGATATCACCAACGAAATGTTTGAATCGCTGCGCTGTGGATTAATCACAGAACTATTCGTCTGTGTGGAAAAGCGCCGACAGGGAGTGGGACGCCAGCTGCTGGAGCGGCTGATGTTGTGGTTTCGCGCCTGCGATGTAAGCAGCTTTGAATGGGTTACCAGCGCTCATAACCCGAGCGCGCTGGCATTTTGGAGGACTGTGGGCGGCGAGGTTACCTTGCTGCGCATGCGAGCAGAAATCCCCGGAGAAGACTCATGACCGACTATCTGTACCTGCGCGACAGCTACTTGCGGACTTTCAGCGCAGTGGTGACCGACCACGATGTCGGGCAAAGCGGCGTCTTGCTCGACCGTACAACTTTCTATCCCGGCGGCGGCGGGCAAGAACCCGATCGCGGCTGGCTGCGCACGGACGGCGGCGAATTCCGCATCAAGACGACACGGCGCGGCGGCTGGCATATCGTGGCTGGCGAGCTGCCGCCCATCGGCGCGATTGTGCAGGCGGAGCTGGACTGGCCGAGGCGCTACCAGATCATGCGCACGCACACAGCCATGCACATCCTCTGCGGCGTCATTTGGCGCGACTATCAAGCCAGCGTGACCGGCGGCAACATGGCTGTGCTGTCGGCGCGTATGGACTTTGAATTTGAACGGCTGTCACCCGATACTGTGCGCGATATTGAAGACAAGATTAACCAAGAAGTGGCCAAGGCCCGCCCCGTCAAAATTGACATCCTGCCGCGCGAAGCAGCCTTCCAAATCCCCGATCTCATCCGCACAAAAATAAACCTGCTGCCGCCAGGCATCACCGAAGTGCGCACGGTCGAAATTGTCGGCTTGGATTTGCAAGCCGATGGCGGCACGCATGTCGCCAACACCAACGAAGTCGGCAGCATCAAAATCAGCAAATACAAGAGCAAAGGCGGCATCAACAAACGGCTGTATGTGGAGATCGGCGACTGATGCGCTGCTTGCATCCCGTCCAGGCACACGAAAGTTTCGTTGCGGGTGGGCGTTATCACTTCAGCAAACGCGGCGCTCCGCTGCAAAAGAGCGAAACCTGGACGATTCACGCGCATCCCGACGGCGAGCAATTTGTCCGCGTCGATGCCGATTCGCTGCGCGAAGCAGGCCGGTCGGTCTTGGCGGAGGCGCTGCTGGACCAGGCTGGAGGGTTGGCGCGGCTGGATATTCGCTATGAAAACGCGCATTTTCCAGGCGGCGTTCGCGATCTGCGCGCCACTTATCAACTGGCGGATGGCTACCTGCAGGTTGGCTATGAATTGAATGGCGCAGAACGCCAATACCGCGAGTTGGAGCTGCCGCCCGGCACGTTGATTGATGTGCCGCTGCTGCCATTTCGTGGCCGCGCGATCGCTGTGTTGGCTGCGCAGGGCAATGCGCCGACCTGGCTCTTCGTGCCGGTTTTCGACTATGCCAAGTTGCTGCCCGGCACATTGCAGCAGGTGGTATCGCCAGTTGCCGCGGCCGGGACCGAGACGCTCATGCTGGGCAAACGTTCGATTGCCACGCGGCGCTTTCGGTATCATGACCAGGCGGCTGCCTATTGGCTGGACAAACACGCGGTGATCATCCGCCGCATCAGCGCTTTTCAACAACAAGAAATCGTCGTGCAAATAAGCAACTATGTCGCGCCGCCGGGGCAACTGGAGGCGGCTAAATGTTGAAGCGACTGCAGATCTTCTTGGGTCCGCGCAACTTCCGCTTTTTGCTGGGCTTGCTGGCTGCCACGGGCTTGGCGAGCCTGGCGTTGACGGCAATTGGCGGCGATCAAGGTTGGGCGACTGCGTTGCAGACTGTGTTGCTGCTGGTCTTTCTTTTGGGCGCGTCGGGCCTGATTCTCAGCCGACTGCCCAGCGAGGAACGCAAACGTTGGCTCGGTGTAGCGCTGCCGGCGCTGCTGGCGATGTGGATTGGCAGCTTGGTCGCGCCGCAGCTAAACGGGTTGTTTGTGGGCGCGGGCTTGGGCTGGATCGTCGCTGGCCTATTTATCTTCCGCCGCACGGGTTCGGGCCATGTCAAGGCGGCTATCAAAGCCATGCGCAAAAGCGATTATGCAGCCGCTATCGCCGCCATGAACGCGCAGATTGCCGAAGAACCCCGCGCAGCCGAACATTACCGATTTCGCGCCGAACTGCATCGCCTGGCGGACAGGCTGCCAGCCGCGCGCAAGGATTATCGACGGATGGTCGAACTGGAACCGGGCTCGGCTGTGGCGCACAACGGCCTCGCGGAAGTCGAGCTGCAGGCGGGGCGTTATTTGCAAGCGCGTGAAGCGGCGCGCAAAGCCCAGGAACTTGCGCCGGACGAATGGGTAGCCGCTTACAATCTGGGCATGATTGAAGACCGTCTGCACGATAGCCACGCCGTGATTCGTCACATCGAAGCGGCGCTGGCAGCAAAAATGCCCGATTCTCGACATCGGCTCTTGGCGCATTTATACTTGTGGCGCGCGCATAGCCGGCTGGATGATGTTGTTGCTGCGGATGCTGCGTTGGCAGCGCTGCGGCGGGAGCGCGCGGGCCAAGAAGAATGGCAGGTTATCATGAGCGCAGACGAGGCGAAGGCGCTGCGAGCGGTGCTGGAAGACGATATTGAACAGGCGCGCCAACTGATCGCTGGCGAGCCGCTATCCATACCAGGCTAGGAGCGAACGATGTCGCTGCGACGGTTATTGGCCTGGGTTGCGGTTTTTGTCTGCGTTGGACTGGCCGCGCTGGGCTTTATCATCTTCGTAATCGGCATGTTGATCGAACTGGCGGATGGCATCACCCAGCCGCTCGAGCCCTATTTGTCGCCAGTTGCGCAGATGTCGCTGGCCGGCTTGTGTTTGTCGGCGAGCATGATCTTGCTGGGCTTCTTTTTGGTGGGCATCCTGCTGGCGCGGCAGTCGCGGCGTTATGGCGCGGGCTATGGCGAGGCTTATCGACTCATACAGAATATGCAATTTCCGCAGGCGATCCAGTTGCTAGAGCGCGTGCTGGCTGGCGGCAAGATCACGCCTGACCTGCTGATGCTGCTAACCAGCGCCTATGCGTACAATGGCCAGCTGGCAAAAGCGCAAGAAACTGCCGATCGCGCTGTGCAGCTTTTCCCCGGCGATGCGGGCGCGTATATGACTTTGGCGAATGGCTATCGGATGCAAGCCAGTTATGGCGAGGCGGCGCTGGCATTGCAGACTGCCGCGCAGCTTTCCCCTACGCAGCCGATTATCTGGGCAGAACTGGGCTTTGTGCAGCAGTTGGCGGGCGAACACGACTCAGCCATCGAGTCCTTCAAACATGCCGCGCTCTATTCCATGCCGTCCATGTATGCTGTGCGCGTCAACTATTATCTGTCGAAGCATTTTCAAAAACTGGGCGAAGAGGATGATGCCCGCGGCGCGACCAATCGGATGATCGACACGCGACATGGCTTGCAAGCCTGGAAGTCGACCCTGCGCGCCCTGGAAGGCACGGCTTATGGCAGCCTGCTCAATTATGAACTGGAAAAGATCGAGGTGGCGATCGGCGAGGCGCAGTCGGTGAGCAAGCAACCGGCATGATGCTGCGTCATTTTTTGCGAGATTTGACGCGGCGCAGCCCGGAATGGGACAAACAGACGCGTCTTGCGGTGATGATGGCGCTAGCGCTGCTGGTGATCTTGCTGGCTGCGGGGTTGGCAGGTCCGCCGCAATTGCAGTTGCCAGCGCGCATCGGCGCATTTGGCTTGCTGGTCACGCTGCAGTTGCTCTTTTTGTGGGGCAACCGCCGCGATGTTTCGCCTTATCATCAGGCGCAGCAGCATTTTATCGCGGGCGACTATGCGGCGGCTCGGTCGCTGCTCGAGTCGCTGCCCGAACACGGACGCGAGTCGGTCGATGCCTTGGTTTTGCTGGGCAACAGCTACCGAAATCTGGGACAATTTGAGCAGGCTGCACGAGCTTTGCAGCGCGCGTTGGACAACAAGCCGCGGCATCACCTCGCGCTCTTCAGCATGGGCAAATTGCTGATGATGCAGGGAAAGTATCCTGCCGCTAGGGATTTCATCGAGTCGGCTTTGGCAGCTGGCTCGCCAGATATCGTGCGCCTGGAGCTGGGACAGTGCCACTTCCTGGGCGGCGACGAGCCAGCCGCGCGGCAACAATTTATCGCCGTTCGCCCACATTTGCAGGGCTCGCCCGAACAGGTTGCCTTGCTGGAAAGCTACTTGCACCAGTTGGGAGTCGCCCAAGCGCCGGATGTCGAGAGCGAAACCATCCAGTATTGGCGCCACGAAGCGCAGAAAGCCGCCAACACGGAATACGGCGAGCACCTGCGCCAACTCGTGCGCGCCTGGGCAGCGACCAGTAGCCAGCCAGCCGCTTGACTTCCACCCTTTCGCCGCTTGGCAAGTTCAGCCATAATCGCTGCCGAATCCGTTTGTCTGCGGGGACTATGCGCGCATGTTTAGGGCAGTCGATACCAGGGTCAACAGCGAGTCGATCAACCGGCTCGAGCAGCAGCAACTGGACTTTTGGCGCTTCAACCGCATCTTTGAACGCACAACGGAAGGGCGCGACGACGCTCCCCGCTATGTCTTCTATGAAGGACCGCCCACAGCCAATGGCAAACCGGGCAGCCATCATGTGCTGGCGCGCGCATTCAAAGACATGTTCCCGCGGTACAAGGTCATGCAAGGCTTTTATTGCCTGCGCCGCGGCGGCTGGGATACACATGGCTTGCCGGTCGAAATCGAGGTGGAAAAAGAACTGGGCTTCGACAGCAAAGCGCAGATTGAAGAATACGGCGTCGCCGAGTTCAATGCGCGCTGCCGCGAAAATGTCTTCCGCCACATCAATGAATGGGAAAAACTGACCGAACGCACCGGGTTTTGGGTCAACCTGGATGACGCCTATGTGACCTTTTCCAATGATTACATCGAAAGTGTTTGGTGGATTCTCAAGCAATTTTGGGATAAAGGTTTGCTATATCGTGGCTACAAGGTCGTGCCCTACAGCCCCTCATCGGGCACGCCGCTCAGCAGTCACGAAGTCGCGCAGGGGTACAAGACCATCACTGACCCCAGCGTTTTTGTGCGCTTCCCGCTGCGCGACAGACCCGGCGTGTATATGCTCGCCTGGACGACCACGCCCTGGACTCTGCCCGCCAATTCTGCGTTGGCTGTTGGCGCAGATGTCTCGTATGTCTTGGTCGAAGGTCCTGCGCCCGACGGCGAAGACACCGAGCAGCTGATCCTTGCCGAAGCGCTTTTGGAACAGGTGCTGCGCGATCCAGCCGCCTACCGCGTTGTCGACCGCATGAGCGGCAAAGACCTGCTGGGCTGGCGTTATCAGCCGCTGTATACATTCTTGCCTGTCGAGCAGGATTATGCCTATGTGGTGGCTGCCGATTATGTCAGCACCAGCGATGGCACCGGTATCGTGCATACGGCGCCAGCTTATGGCGTGGATGACCTGGCGACGGGCCGCAAATACGACCTGCCCGTGCTGATTACGGTCGATGAAAGCGGCTGCTTTGTCGATGCGGTTTCGACCTTTCGCGGCATGTGGTTCAAAGATGCCGACCGCCATATCATCGCCGACTTGTCCGAGCGCGGTTTGATGTATCGGCGCGAAACCACCGAACACAGTTATCCACACAACTGGCGCGATGGCTCGCCCTTGATGTACTTCGCGCGTGAAACCTGGTTCATCGATACGCTCAAGTACAAACAGACCATGGTCGACTTGAACCAGACTGTCAAATGGGTGCCGCAGCATGTGCGCGACGGCCGCTTTGGCAACTGGCTGGACGACTTGAAAGAGTGGTCGCTGGGCAGAGAACGCTATTGGGGCACGCCGCTGCCCGTCTGGCTGGATGATACCAACGGCGACATGATCTGCGTGGGCAGCATCGGCGAGCTTGGCGAACTGGCCGGCAAAGATCTTAGCGAGTTGGACCTGCACCGGCCCTTTGTCGACGACATCACATTTGAAAACCCGACCGGCGAAGGTGGCACGATGCGCCGTGTGCCCGAAGTCATCGATGTCTGGTTCGACAGCGGTGCCATGCAACTGGCGCAATGGGCGTTTCCACAACACAACCGCGACATCCTCGAAGAGCAGCATCCCGCCGATTACATCTGCGAGGCGGTCGACCAAACGCGCGGCTGGTTCTATAGCCTGCATGCCATCTCTGCCATGCTCTTTGAGACAGTCGCATTCAAGAATGTGATATGCCTGGGGCACATCCTGGACGAAAATGGGCAGAAGATGTCCAAGAGCAAAGGCAATATCGTCGATCCCTGGACAGTCCTGGAGCAGACTGGCGCCGATGCCTTCCGCTGGTATCTGTACACCTCGGGACCGCCTGGCGAGCCGCGGCGCTTTTCTATCAATCTGGTCAACGAAGTCATCAAGAAGTTTTGGTCGACATTGTGGAATACCTATGGCTTCTTCGTGACTTATGCCAATATTGATGGCTGGCTGCCCGATCAACCCGCGCCCGAACCCGCGCAGCGCGACTTGCTCGACCAATGGCTATTGGCCGAATTGCACAAGCTAATCAAGGTCGTGACCGACGCCTTTGAGGACTACGACGCGACCAATGCCACCCGTCCCATCGAGGACTTTGTCGAGCGCCTCAGCAATTGGTATGTGCGCTTGAGCCGCGACCGCTTCTGGAAGAGCGAAGCCGACAACAGCAAGCTTTCTGCCTATGCCACCCTGTACGAAGCGCTCTGCACTATCGCGCAGTTGCTCGCGCCGACCATGCCCTTCCTCAGCGAAGAGATGTATCGCAATCTGGTTGCCGAGCAATTCAAGGCGTTGCCAGAAAGCGTACACCTTTCGCAATGGCCCCCGGTCGACGAATCGCTGCTGAACGACGCGCTTGTGGACGAGATGGCGCTGGTTCGGCGCTTGGTCAGCCTTGGTTTGGCAGCGCGCAACGCGGTTCAGCTGGGTGTGCGGCAGCCGTTGGCCAGCGCACAATTCGCCTTGCGCGATGTTGCCGAAGCGCAGGTGGTCGGGCGTCACGCCGCTTTGATCCGATCCGAGTTGAACCTCAAACGACTCGATGTGATGGGCGCGGACGAAGCTGGCGAAATGAGCGCGACCACGCACTATCGGTTGAACCCGCTGCCGCGCTTTCTGGGGCGCAAGTTCGGCAGAGACTTCAAAACTGTACAGGCTGCCTTGCGCGATGGCGAGCAGGATTTTGTACGTCCCTACGCCCTGCAGCTGCTGGACGGACAGGATATCACCCTGGAGCTGGACGGGGCGCAATTTGAGATCTTGAACCAGGAATGCGAAGTCAAGGTCAATGTCGAGACACCGCCAGGCGCTGTAGAAGATGGCGGCTATATGGTCATCCTGGATACGCAGCTGACGCCCGACCTGGTGGCGGAGGGCTTGGCGCGCGAATTGATCCGCCGCATCCAGACTCTGCGCAAACGCGCCGACTTCGCCCTCGACGACCGCATTGATATCGTCTACTGCGAGGCCAGCGATGAGGTTGACGATGTGCTGCAACTGTATCGCGGCTACATCAGCTCTGAGACGCTGGCCGACTCACTGCAGTCGGGCAGGTTGTCTCCCGCTTATGTGAGCGAGACCGTTGATGTCAAAGGTCAAGTGGTCACCATCGGCGTTCGGCGCGCGCGTTAGTTCCTCCCTCCTCTTCTTTGCGCGCAGGGCAGGCCCAGTTTTTTGGATGACGATGTGGTGTAGCGGATTAGCTAAATCTCCCAAGCGAATCCGCCAGTGTTGCCTTCAACTGCTCTTGCAGACAATTCCCACTATGCTATAGTTGTCAATATTGTACAAATCTGCGGGCCATCGCGAACAATGCCAAATGGCTAGCCCCATAATTTTCGCTTGCACTGGCCGGCAAACATCCAGGATTTGGTCATGTCGGATAAAAATACAGCCACCTTGCAATCTCTGCTGCGCTATTCGCTGCCGCTTGGCGCAAATCTCATCGCTGGCGACCCAGAAACGCAGGTGAATTGGGCGGTTACGATCCGCGCGCAGCCACCGGTCTTCCCGGATATCTATGGGGGCGAGCTGGCGCTGGTTTCGATGGATGTGCTGCGCAGCTTTGACAGCCGGTTGACCTTGGCCAGTGTGCTGCGCCAGTTGGTCGCAGTCGGTGTGAACGCGGTGCTGGCGACTGGCGCGGCACAATCGGAAGCCATCCAGGCAGCCAATGAATGCGGCGTGTCGCTGTTGAATGTCCCCGCAGATACCAGTTTGACCACGGTCGAGCGCGCTGTAAATTCGCTGATACTCAATCAGTCGGCGCGGTTGACCGAGCGCGCAATCGAAATCCAGCGGCAGCTGACTCGCCTGGCTGCCGAAAATCGTGATTTGCCCAGCCTGTTGCAGGTGATGTCGCGTTCGACTGGCAAGGCGTTGGTCGCGCATGATGGCGCTGGCCAGTTAATCGCCCAGGCGCTGCCCTATGTCGGACGTCGCAGCTTCAACGGGCAAACGCAAACGGCCGCGCAACTCGCCGATTTTCAAGATTGGCTGGGTCATGAAGCGCCATCCAGCCAAGGCGTAATCAGCGCCAGCCCACTGGGTTATACGACTGTGCTCCAGGTAGAAAAGCGCGTCGCTGGCTACCTCTCGCTGGTGGATAGCGCAGCCAGCTTGACCGAGTTCGACCGACTGGTGCTGACTTATGGCGCTGATGTTTGCGCGATTGAAATGGCAAAGAACCGCGCAATCGCCTCGGCTGTCGAACAAACGCGCGGCGACTGGATCCAGATGTGGCTTAGTGGCACGCCAGCCGATGATGATTTGCTGCGTGTGCGCGCCCAGCAAGCCGGTTTCGCCGCTGAGACAGCCTATGCGACGGTGGTCTTCCGCGCGGGCAACGAATCTGGTCAATCGCGGACTTTGGCGTCGCTCGTTTCGCTCGTCCGCGATGACATGTCGCGCCGTCAACTGGAAGGCGCTGTGGGCAGCTATGTCGATGCCATCGTGGCGCTGTACCCGATTGACGAAGCCGACAGCAGTTCCCTGTCCAGGCTGCGATCGCTGGTCGAGTCGCTGCGCGATCAATTGGCAACGCGCGCGCCGCGAGAGCCGGTCGCCGCAGGCATCAGTCGCACCGTAACAGGCCTTTCGGCTCTGCGTGATGCCTACCGCGAAGCCAAAGACGCCATCGGCATCGCCTGCCAACTGGGCGAGCACGAATCCGCCACTTTCTATGGCGACCTGAAGCTCTATCAACTGTTGCTGGCTTTGAAAGAGCGCAATCTGCCGCAATTGCAGCAATTTCATGTCGATGCCCTGGGCCCATTGCTAGAGCACGACCGCAGCAGACGCAGCGAGTTGGTGCGCACTTTGACGGGATTCTTCGCGGCAAATGGCAATCTGGCGCGGGCAGCCCAAGAGCTGGATGTGCACCGCAATACACTGGTCTACCGGCTGGAGCGCATCGCCGATCTCACCAAGCTCGACCTGGACGACGCCGATAACCGCCTCATCTTGCACCTGGCCTTGAAGACGCAGCGCGTATTGGCCACCATCCCGGAGTAAATGTCGAACAATCTCTATTTTGGGATTTCGGGCGAGTCACCGCCTCGCCCCTACCTGGGGTTACGCGGGTTGGCTAGCTTTCGTTGACGATTTTGTGCGCCATGGGCGGCGCGATCTTGACGAAGTGATCGCCCGGACGCCGCAGCAGCGCATACAGCGGCTCGGCAGCCCGCGACTGATGATTCTCTTCCAACGTGCGGATGTAGGCATTCAGTAGCTCGCGCAGATCGTCTTCGCCTTCGTCGTCCAGCGGAACGATCTGCACGACCGAGCCAGCGGCGATGCGATTGCGAATCGCGTCAATGGTCAAGCCCATCTTTGGCTGCACGCGCTGATAAACGACGCCACCGGTCATGCCGGCGCACATCCAGGGACCAGGATCGCCCAACACAACTGCCCGTCCCGACGTCATATACTCGAAGGCATAGCCCTTGAGGTTGGCGCGTGCACCCAAACCGCCCAGCGAGTCGGTAAGCGGCTCGCGGATTTCGCCACCGAAGACGACATCGGCGCCACTCATGCGGATGCAGGCGCGGGTATCGGCATCGCCCTGTACGATGAACAGACCGCCCTGCGCGCCATACGCAAAACTCTTGCCCACCGAGCCATCCAGCCGCTTTCCGTTGTGATTCAAGCCTTTGAGGATGGCGACTTTGCTGCCCGCGGCGCATTTGCCAACGCCATCCTGCGCGCCGCCTTCCACCAGCACATTGACGGGGTCATCGATGAAAGCGGCCAGTCCGTTGCCGGGAATGGCAGAATTGCTGAAGCTGAGGTTGATCGCGCGGATGCGATTCGCCTGTGGAATAGCCTGGCGTTTGATCGCGCCAGCCAGATGTGTGCCCAGCGCGCGGTCCATCGCCATCACCTGCTCGTCGTCATAGGTCAGCTCATAGTCGCCTCTCGCCACATATTCACCGACGATATCCGTGATTTGCTTGCTGACGGTGTTGCGAGGCCGGCTAATGCGGCGGCCACCGGGCTGGGCGGGCGTCTTCTGCGCGCGCGGCACCGACTTCAGCAGTCCCCCCAAATCTATGCGATCGTGATGCGAACGTTGATAGAGCAGGTCGGCGCGCCCGACGATCTCTTGCAAGTTGCTGATGCCCATTTTCGCCAGCCACTTGCGAATATCGTCTGCCAATTCGTCGAACATTTTGACAATGCTGTGGGCAGAGCCGCGCTCTTCAAAGGGCCGGAAGGCTTTGAAATTGCGCTTTTCGGCTTCTTCTGCGGTTTTGACATGCGTGGTGATGCCGACATGGCAGGTGCCATCTTGGCAACCGCGGCAAATCGTGCAGCCCACCGCCACCATAGCCAGCGTCGCAAAGCCGACTCGGTTGGCACCCAGGCAGACCATCTTGATGACATCTCGCCCACTTTTCATGCCGCCATCGACCCAAAGCTCGACATCATCCCGCAAGCCGCTTTCGATCAAGTGGCGATGCGCCAGCCACACGCCGATTTCGGCCGGCAGCCCGACATGCCGCAGGGCATGCGCGCGCGCCGCCCCCGTTCCGCCGGTGTAACCCGTGATCGTGATAATGTCTGCGCCGGCTTTTGCCACGCCCACCGCGATGATGCCGATGCCCGGCACGACCGGCAGCTTGACCGATACCTTGGCGTGCGGGTTGGCGGTCTTTAGCTCGTCAATCAACTGCGCCAGGTCTTCGATGGAATACAAATCGTGGTTGTTGCTGGGCGAAATCAAGCCGACGCCCGGCGTGGTGCTGCGGACAGCCGCGATCTGCTCGGTGACTTTGTAGCCGGGCAGATGACCGCCTTCGCCTGGTTTTGCGCCTTGGCCGATCTTAATTTCAATGTAGTCGGCAGCATTCAAAAAGGCGATGTTCACGCCGAAGCGCCCCGATGCCACCTGTTGTCCGCGATTGCGGGGGTGTTTGCCCAGCAGGTCGTGCACTTCGCCGCCTTCGCCATTCATGCAGATGATATTGAGCAAGTGCGCCGCTTCGGCATACGACCGATAAGCCAGCTCGCCCTGCGATCCGAATGACATCGCGCTGATTAGCACCGGCATATCATAGCCGGCTATGCTGATGTCGACTTCTTCGGGCGCGATGTGCCGCTCGCTTTCTTTCAGCCCCAGCACATGGCGCAACGACACCGGCATATTGTCTTCCAGCTTCAGCAAAGCCTCTGTGTATTCGTCGAAGTCCAGCTCGCCATGCGCGACAGCTTCGGCTTTCTTCCACATCTTGGGATAAAAGCGCTCGGGGTTTTTGAGTCGGGCGCGCACTTCGCCACGGAATTCCTGGGCGCGCGCCTGGGCGTCATCATGCAGCATGCCCCAGGTCAAACCGCGGCCAGTCGAGCCGAAGTAGTTGGGAGTGCCCAACAGGTTGGCGATATTGCGCGACAAGCCGATCGAACTGAAGCTGTGTCCATACCCGCGCAGCTCGTGACAGCCAACAGTCGAGGTAATTTTTTGCAAACCCGCGTACACGGCTTTGAGCGTGTTGCCCAGCGCGATCTCCACTTTTTCGGGTATCAGCGGTTTGCGACTGCCGCGCGGCGCAGTGCCCAGGCTGACGGCGTACATGGCATAGGGCAGGATGGCATTCGCACCCAGGCTCAGGCAAATCGCGAGGTCGTGCAAGTCTCGCAGCGCGCCAGAACGGACAACCAGCCCGCTGCGCCGGCGCAGATTGGGGTTGTGGTCAGCTTGGCGCAGCGCTTTGTCCACGGCAGCCACAGCCAGCAGCGGGTCAATATACAATTCTTCGCCCGCGGCGATTGCGCTGTCGTCCAGGATGATGCACTGCGCGCCCGCAAGCACGGCGTCAATAGCGCGCGCCTGCAGCGCCTCGACCGCTTGGTCGACATTGATATCAGCCGGGCAGCCCATCGACAGGCATTCCAGCTTGCCGGCGAACATCTCCGCCAGGTCTTCGATCAGCAGGGTGCCCTGTTTAGCAGCGATATCGCGCAGCAGTTCGGCATCGGAAAATTCTGGCGGCGCTTCGAGCAGCAGCGGGATCTGCAAGCGGACCAACCTGTCGTTCTGATCACGCCCGCTGGCGACCTCGGGCCGGCAGCCTATCAGCACCTGCGAAGAAAATTGCGCTTGCTCGCGTTCACGGTCGATAGACGGGTTGGTCACGACCGCGATGGTTTCTTTGAAGAAGTCGGCCAGGTTGGCGCGCGTATTGCTCAGGGCCGCCAGCGGACCATCCCAGCCCAGCGAGCCAATCTGCTCCTTGCCATTCTCGGACAGCGCCTTGACGATCTCGACATGATACCGTTCCCACCCGAAGCCCGACATGACAGCCGCATTGGTTTTGATCGGCGCTTGCGTCCACGGCAGCTTGACGGCGGTCGCTGGCGCTGCTTGGGTGCGTTCCAGCACGGCGACCGGCGCGGCCTGCGCTTGCAAACCAATGCCACCGCCATTGGGCTGTGGGTGCAGGGGATAGCTGGTCATGTTTGGCAGGGCAGCACCATCGCCATTGGAGTGCCAGATGCCGCCGGCCGCCGGGCTGTCGGGCTGGCGATCGCGATAGCGGCTGTAGACATATTGCTGGATAGCGGGGTAGTCCATGACTTCGATTTCTTGCCCGCTGCGAACACGCATGGCGATCTTCTCGCCGGGCGCCATCGGTTTGGGGCTGACAGACATGGAATCTAGCGCATAGACGCCGCGCTCGGAGGTGATGAAATGCTCTTTTTCTGTCTCGCCATACCACAAGGGCCGCAAGCCCAGCGCATCGACACTGAAAACAGCCTGGTCGCCGAGGCGGGCCACGACAGCGGCCGGTCCTTGCGCGAATGGTCCAAAGGCTTGGCGCAGTTCAGCGTACATTTCGTGGATTTCGGGCGCAGACTGGATCAAGTCGTGCTCAAAGGGCGGGAAAATATGCTCCATCGCCTCGACCAGATCCATGCCTTTGCGCATGCACAAGGCGTAGATGGTACGGTCGATATCCTGTGAATCGGAGCCGTTTTCGACCATGGGGATATCCAGCATTTCCGACTCCAGGCGGAAGCGCGAGATGGTGTTGAACTCGCCATTGTGGCCGATCAGGCTGAAGGGCTGGGCGCGCTCGAATATCGGGTTGGTGTTTGTGCTGTAGCGGGCATGCCCCATGGTGATTGACGAGGCATAGTCGGGATCGCGCAATTCTGGATAATAACGGCGCAGGATCTCGATGGTGCCCTGCACTTTGTAGACGACGCTGTGCGCGGAAAAAGAAGGAAAATGCACTTGCAGCTCTCGCTCCAGCTGCACTTGCAGTTCAAATAACGCGCTGTTGAGCTCGTCCGAAGCGACTTGGCCGTTGATGCCGGCGATCTGCCAAAATACCGGCTCGTTCTTCTCGGCATTGGGTCCCAGCACTTGTGGATTCACCCGTCCGGCGCGGTCGATGAGGATATGCAAGCCAGCTTCGCTCACCTGATGGCAAATCTGATCGACGATGTATTGGGCGCGGTTGCGGTCGTGCGCCGGGATCATCACATGCGCCACCCAGAAGTTGCGGTCGGTCGCCAGGGAAGAGCGCAGACCAGCCGCAGCCAGCCACTTCGTCCACAACTGTCGTGGGATATCGGTGAGCACGCCCACGCCATCGCCTTCGCCATTGATGTAACCCGTGCGGTGGCCCATGCGCGTCAACGCTTCGATCGTGCGCTTGACATTGCCATGCGTGGCTTGACCGCCCTTGCGCACAGAGCAAATCAAAGCGCAGGCATCGCGGTGCTCACGGTCTATCGGGTGCAAGTCTGCGAATGGATCGGTCGGCGCTGTCATCATTTGCGCATTCATGGTGTGTCCTTCGGGGTACCTAGTCAAAAAGCGATTCCCGGCAAGCAAAACGAGGCGCGACTTTCCGCCATCTATACGCCCATCCTAGCAGAATGGCGGCGAATCGGCAACTCGCGCGCTTTAGAAGGAACTATGGACATATACGCCAATCCTTTGTGCAATTTGCATAGGTGAAAGCTGATTGACGCCTCGGCTATCACCAGGCGTCTGTCTATTCCAGCCCCAGCAGCCGCCGGATGGTGAGCGCCAAATGCAGCGCCAGGCGAGTTTCGGGGCGGCTCATGTCGATGCCCGCGATCTCGTTGATGCGATTCATGCGATAGAGCAAGGTATTGCGATGCACAATCAGCGATTCTGCCGTTTGCGACAAATTGCCGTGGCAGATGAAGAACGCTTCTAGGGTCTTGACGAGATCGGCATTTTGGCGGGCGTCATAGTCGCTAATCTTGCCCAAGGTGTGCGCGCAGAAGTCGTTCAGCTTTTCGCGGTCGCTCAGGCTCATGATCAACTGGTACACGCCCAGGTCGCCAATAAACAGCGGGATTTCGGTCTGCAGGCGCACTGCTAGCTCGTTGGCTTGCACCGCATCGCGATAGCTGGAGCGCCAGGCATTGACATCGCGCGCCACTTGGCCGAGGCCGATTGCCG
Organism: Anaerolineae bacterium; assembly: GCA_022824565.1. Lineage (GTDB taxonomy): Bacteria > Chloroflexota > Anaerolineae > Aggregatilineales > Phototrophicaceae > UBA6055. The sequence goes on from JAJDZQ010000103.1 coordinate 60,450, forward strand.
CGCGGCTTTGTGGAAGTTGCCGGCTGATTTCGTGGCTGAAGGCTTCGGCAAGCGCCAGGCTGTTGTCGATAGGATTCTTGTAATCGGTCGCGTGGAAGACGACAACTTCGCGCTCGCGTTCGCGGATCCAGACCAGGGCTGCGGCGGCCTGGGCGGCAATGGTGGTATTGACGATCGTTTCTAGCCGGCGCAATGATGGTTTGCTCGCCCCGCGCCAAGCCAGCACAAAAGCCACATGGGTGCGCGTCATGTCATGCTGAAAGCGCTCGCCCTGGCGGATCGCTTCTTGCGGGCTGACATCACCCAGCAGCAGTCGGTCCAGAAAGGTGCCGCGCAACCGTTTTTCTGTTTCGTTGACGGCTTTCTGCTTGGCCATTTCCAGCGCGCAGGCTGCCGCGCCATGTTCACAGATTAGCTGGTCAATCTCGTCCAGTTCGCGTTCGCGCCCTATGATGGAAAGATACCCGCGCCCGAGATTGCTGGTGATGATCGGCGCGATCAGCCTGGCCACGCCAGACACGGGCAGCGCTTGCAGCAGCACCGGCGGGTCGACCTCGACAACACGGTGGCGGTCGTGCAACTCGACTGGCAGGTTGTCTTGCTTCTTGAGGAAGAACTCGATGTCGTCCCAAAAGCCGACGAATTCTGGCTGCAGCTTTTGTGAGATAGGCTGCAGACGTTTGTCGTGAACGATGACATTTTTCTTGCTCAAGCGCGCCATAGCCGCCAGCAGCCCGTCCATGCCTGCGTTGCGCGATGAGATCTGCGTCAGTTGACGATAAATCTGTGTGCCGCGCCTTTCGATCTGCCCTTTGCGGTCGACCAGCAGGCTCACGATCGTGCGTTCGACTTCGCGAATGCGCATGTCGTCAGCCAGCGCCAGCACCGGCAAGTTTTGCGCCTTCGCCACCGCCAGCGCTGTTCCGCTCATCTCGCCATATACCGCCACACCAGCCGCGCCAACCCGCACCGCCCACTGGATTAACTCGATATCGCTATGCGCTTTGGATGGATTGCTCACTGGCGCAATCAAGATGAGCTCGCGCTTTTGCACGAACTTGGCGTCAATATCGTCTTCGGGATAGATAATCGTCGTCCAGGCTACCGGCTGGTCGAGCAAGCCCTCGCCAGAAATGATGCGGGCGCTCAAAGGCAATGCCAGCTTGCGGATCTCTTCGATTGTCAGGCTGTGTGTTCGGTTTAGGGGCATGGCGCTGTCCGTCTTGGCATCAGCGCGCGCATCACCAGCGCTGCCAGGAGCAGCCTGCGCACAATGGCCAATGATAGCTTGGATAGAGTATACAGGGTCTTGGGCAAGTTGCCCAGTATTGCGGATTGTCGAATGCTGTGGACACGCTATCAAGCCCCCATCCCCCGGCTCCTTCCCCCAGGACGAGGGCAGGGGAGTTTTCAGCGATGTCAGCTGGTTTTGAAGCCCCTCCCTCATATTGGGGGAGGGGTTTGGGGTGGGGGGCGGATTGGTGGCATCTCCGCGATTCAGACCACCCCCTTGGCTCAGTCCTGGCGGTGTCCGGCGAGCTTTTCGTAGGCGCCCGACCAGGTAGACGGGTCGCGTGTCATCCGGTTGAGCTGGATGTGAGCGACTCGTGGCAGCAGCTTGATCATCGCTTCGGGCAGCAGCTGCCAGTTGCCGTCTTTGACCAACTTCTCGATGCTTTGCGCCTCCAGCGATGCCCACCACCACTTCTGCTGAAAGTCATCGGCTTTTTTCCAATAGCCGCGTTTTTCCCAGGCGCGCGTCGATTCTTCGACAGTGTCGTCAATCACCCGCAGGCAATAGACCAGCGCTGCCACCATGTCTTTGGTTTCCGGCGACACTTCGCGCTGCTGGCTGAGCCTTCGCAAGATCTCGGCGATGGTGCGCAACTGCGCATTGCGGCGTTTGCCCGGGCTGTTGGTGTTGATGACGCGGGACATGGGCGGGCTTTCAGACGCCGTGGAAAGGGCGAATGCCGCGATAAATGCGCACGCCACCGATGGTCTTCAATATGGTTGCTGCAGCGCGCCCGGTGATCTCCGCCAGTTCCAGCGCGTTCAGCGGGCGGTTGCCATTGATCAGCAGCGCGCGGAAGACGCTGTCGATCAAGCCGATGTGCTCGGGGAAGAGGTCGGCTTGCTGCGCCGATTCTGTCAGCGCCAAGCCCAGTCGGTCGCGTTGAAAAACCTCGCCGGTCTGGGGATCGACATAGTCAAAGACTTCTTGCAGGTCGCCTTCCGCCAAGGTGTTTTGCTGCTCGGGCGTCAGATGCGTGAGCAGATAGACTTGCAGGTCATCGCGGCTTTGCTCCCACCAGTCGTAGTCGATAGCGAATTTGGTCTCGACGCTGGGCTTGATCAGGTAATTGAGCGCCATGCGCCTTCCTCTGTGCTTAGTGGCTCAGCTTCCAGTAATTGCCACCCACATACTCAAAGTCGGGGCTGGAAAGCAGCGCGGCGAACATGGGCGCGGGCGGGCAGCGCCGCAAGATATTGAGCGTGCTATAGAGCACCTTGGCATGCACCGTGCCTTGCGGATTTTGGCGGCTGAGCTCGTGGACGAGGCTGCGCAGCAAGCGGAGCAAAGCGACCTGCTTGGTCTGGATATCTTTGCCCAATTTGTCGACTTCTGCCAGGTTGCCAACGCCTACAATAATCATTTCGTCATAATCTGCGCCGACAGCCCGTTTGGCGGTCTGGAAGCGCAGTCGGTCGTCTTCGGTGCGGTTCGCCAGCGGGATCCACTCGGTGCGCGGACGGTAACTATCAAATTCAATTTCGATGCGAGCGGGGTCGTCTGTGCGGTTGAGATAGGCATACGCGCCGACCGGCAGATGATGCTTCTGATATAGCGGCGACAAACCAAACACATACTTGTGCTCGTGCACCACCCAGCAGCGATATTCGCTTTTGTCCAGCAGATCAACGAGCGTGACGGCGATGCGCGGCGTCTTGGCATCGGGGAAGATGTGCCGCGTTTCAGAATTGATGGGCAATGTGCCGACGCGCCGATGCGGATAAATCAAGGTAATGCTGACTTCATCTTCTGGGCGCGGCGATGTCAGCGGCGAATGCTCGTCATCCAGGTCATATTCCAGCTGCAGCATCTCTCGAGTCAGTTGGCGACGGTCGTATGCCAGCGGCGCATATTGCAAAATCGCCGGCACTTGCAAGACCATGCGCGGCAGCAGCGATTTGAGATGCCACAGAACTTGCCCGGCTGGTCCCACTTCGTCGAAGCGCTCGTCGTGATTCATCGCATAATTCAGCGAAAAAATCTGCAAGGGGATGGGCATATCACCCAGACCGCCAATCTCGGCCAAGATCTGCTGTGGGCTCAGCGGTCCGCCAGCATGCATATCCAGCACAGCCTCGGCCAGATGCAAATGCCCGATATCGACCTCAATCATCAGCTCGCGCACGAACCAGGTGCCGGCGATACGCACGAGATCGGGGTTGCGCTCGAGCGAGTCGTTGACTTGTTCGACAATCGTCGTCTGCGGGTCGCGAATGATGTCATCCAACGTGTAGTCGGCTTTCAACTGGCTGGGGTGGCTATTTTGCTGCGCGTTGTTGAGCGGGTGGTCGCCAGCGAACTCCACGACAAATTCGCGCGCGCCCAAGGTCTGATGGCTGGCTTCGTCGAACTCGACAGCCGCGACCTGGATAGAACTGAAGTCTGCGCTCGTGCCGCTGCGCAGCTTGGTGATTTTGCCCGTGGCATAGTCCAGCGCAGCAAAGGTCAGCCGATCGCCAACCTGGTAGCTGTCGGCGGGCCGATAGAGCTTCGTGCCTGCGTATTGCTGCTGGAGGCGGCGGCGGGATTCGTTCTCGCGCCTTTTGACGATGGCGGACGCCAACTCGATAGCGGTCAGGGGGGTCTCATTGTCAAGCAGCAGGTTGGTGATGCCTTCAATATCATCAGCGCCAATAGCGAAGTCATACGCCCAATGGTGTGCTGGCAGCACGGTGCGCCACCTTCCAAATCTGCTGGTTGCAGCCGCTATCCTAGCCAGCCGCGCGCGCATCGTCAAGCGCAGGTTAGCTGTCTGTGGATTCTGCTGTTGGCAACGCGCAATGCCGCCAAGCCGCGCTTGACCTGTCGGCGGCGCTGGACTATACTGTCTCGCAAGTCTGAAAAGCGTGAGTAGAAAAAGGCTGAACGGATGTCAACTAAACGTACCTGGCAGCCCAAGGTTCGCCGGCGTAAAAGAGTGCATGGCTTTCGCAAGCGCATGAGCACGCGCTCTGGGCGCAATGTGCTGAAGGCACGGCGTCATCGTGGTCGCCACCAGTTGGCGGTTACCCCGAACCATGTCAAAAAGGTGAACTGGAACGCCAGTTAAAGCGATGAAACGCGCTTTGCGGCTGCGGCGACCGGCAGATTTCTCGCGTGTCCGGCGACAGGGCAGGTCTTACCGCCATCGCCTGTTGCTGTTGCGTCTTTGTGAGAATTCTCTGGCGCACAACCGCTATGGCATCGTGGCTGGCAGGCGGCTGGGCATCGCTGTCGAGCGCAATCGCATCAAACGGCGGCTGCGCGCCCTGCTTATGACCGTGCACAAAGACCTGCGTCAAGGCTTTGATATTGTGCTGCTGCCGAGGCGCGGGGTCTTGCGGCAACCTTTTACCCAGTTGCAGCGTATAATCAAGCGTATGTTCTCACAAGCGCGACTGGTCCAAAAGCGGGTGACCGCTTGAAGTGGCTGTTACTGCGAATGATCGGCGGCTACAAGCGATTTGTCTCGCCATTGTTGCCTTCCGCTTGTCGCTTCACGCCGACCTGCTCGGTGTATGCATACGAGGCGATCGAAATGTATGGCGCGATCAAAGGAAGCTGGCTGGGTTTGCGGCGCATCTGTCGTTGTCATCCCTTGCACCCCGGCGGTTATGATCCTGTCCCGACCAAGGAGTGAAGCTTGAAGACCTCCCAAACATTGCGCCTGGCGCTATTGCTGCTGTGTCTGTTTAGCTTGACCGCCTGCGTCGGCGCGCGCATGGGGGTCAGCTGGCCCTCGATCGGATTGATCGACCTGAATGGCGAGCAGCATATCGCGCTGGCCTACAACAACGATGTGGCGCTGTTGACGCCGTCCAATGGCTTGCCGGCGCGCTTGCTCAACCCGGTCAACGGGCAGCCCTTGCGCGACAACGATGGCAACCCACGCAGTTGGATTTTCCGCGGTTCGGACAACGGTGGCGGGCAATTCTATGCCCAGCCTATCCCAATCGATAGCGAAACCATGCTCATCGCCGACAACAACAAGCGCCTGCTGCGCGTCGATTCGGTGGTGGTCGAGCTGGTCCGCGCGATTCCAATCGAAGACAAAGTCGTCGCCAGCATGCTTGCGGCCGATGGCGTGCTCTATGTGCCATTCCAGGATGGCGGGCTGGGCGCGTATAGCCTGGATGGTTTTCGAGAACTGTGGCGCGTCCCCACCGAAGAAGGCATCTGGGCGAAGCCGCTGTTGGTGGGCGACAACCTCATTTTCCCCTCGCTCGACCATCACCTGTACGCGGTTGACCGCGAGAGCGGCGCGATTCAATGGACGGTCGACCTGGGCGGAGCGGTGGCTTCGACGCCGCTGCTGGCCAACGATCGCCTGTATGTCGGCAGCTTTAACAAGCGCTTCTTCGAGATTTCGCTGGATGGCGCGATCCTCAGCAGCTATGAGACCCAGAACTGGGTCTGGGGCACGCCAGCTATCGACGAGGACGGTTTTGTCTATCTGGCAGATTTGAGCGGCTATGTGCATGCGCTGGACGCGGAAGCGGGCCTGGCTTTGCGCTGGTCGCAGCAGATCGCCGAGCGCGGCATTCGGGCAGGTCCGCTGGTGCTTGATGACCGCGTTGTGGTCGCCTCGCGCGATGGCAAGGTGTATTGGCTCGACCGCTATGACGGCGCGCTCATCAATGCCCGCGAAATTGACGACCGCCCCGAGCTGTTGGGCGATATGCTGCTGCTGGAACCGAGCGAAACACTGGCTATCGACGAGCCGCTGCTGCTGGTTACATCGGTGCACGACGGCCGCCTGTTAATCGCATTTGGCGTTGACGGCCGCCAAACCTGGGTCTACCCGCGCTGAGCCATTACGGGAGCATTCCTGCATGTGGGATCTGATATTAAACCCCTTTGTCACCATACTGGCTTGGCTCTATTCGGCGCTGAACCAGGATATCGTCCTGGCCATCATCGTGCTAACGGTGATTATCCGCGTGTTGACTTGGCCACTTTTTGCCAAACAGCAAGAATCTTCGCGGCGTATGCAACAATTGCAGCCGCAGCTGAAGAAACTGCAAGAGAAATACAAGAACGACAAAGAGAAAATGTCGCAGGCGCAGATGAAGCTGTATCGGGAAAACAAAGTCAATCCCGTTGGCGGCTGCTTCCCCATGTTGATTCAGTTCCCGATCCTCATCGGTTTGTATCAGGCGATTTTCTTTGCGCTGGCGGCCACGCCTTTTCAGTTGGTCGATTTGTCCGAGCGGCTGCTCATCCCGGGCTTGGATTCGCTGATTCCTCTGCAACGCATGTGGTCGCCCATCCCCCAGTTGACAGACGTGCTGCCGACTTTGGATTTGACACTCGCGCCGACAGAAAACCCCCCATATGCCCTGGCCTTGCCGCTGCTGGTGTTAATCACCACCTGGGCGCAGCAGAAGCTGACCATGTCCATGACCGGGCAGAAGTCCAGCAAAAACGACGACGACGATGAAGAAGACAGCAACCCCGGCGGGCAGGCAGCCGCCATGACCAAGAGCATGACGACCATCATGCCCATTATGTTCGGTTTCTTCTCGCTGTCGTTTTCGGTGGGATTGTCGCTCTACTTCGTGACATCCAATCTCATCGGCATGGTGCAATACAGCCCCCAGGGACGGCGCGTGCTGGAGCGAGTCTTCGGTGGCAAGGGGGATGAAGCGCCGGTGGAAGTGGACTTCGCCGACGATGAACCAAGCCCCAAGAAACCGCGCCGCAGCAAGAAAAAGAAGCCGCGCAAAAAATAAATGCGTCCGCCGCAGCCAACGCAAAGGAACGAACGATGGAGATGATCGAAGTTACCGCCAACTCGGTAGACGCAGCCATCAGCAAGGGCTTGTCTCAGCTCAAGGCCGCGCCCGCCGATGTCATGGTGGAAGTGCTGGAAGAACCCAACACCGGCTTGTTCGGTTTCGGCGCTCGTGAGGCGCGGGTGCGCCTGGTGCTGATCGGCCAGCGCCAAGCTCCTGAACCCGAAGAGCTTCCCCAAGACCTGGACGAGGAGTACGACCAGGAATACGCCGAGCCTCGCAACGAAGAGCCAGCCACCGGCGCAATCACTGTGGTCGCCGATGTCGAGCTGGACGAAGACGCGACAGTTGGGCTAGAAGTATTGGAAGCGTTGCTGACGCGCATGCGCATTGACGCGCAAATCAACATAAACCGCAGCGACGATGATGAGGGCGATGACCCGCACTGGATGCTCAATATCACCGGCCAGCGCATCAACCGGCTCATCGGGCGGCGCGGAGAAACACTGGCCTCCCTGCAGCATATCGTGCGCTTGATCTGCAGCCGCAAACTGGAGCGACGCGCCAATATCATCATCGATGCCGAAGGCTACAAGACGGGACGATCCAACCGGCTGCGCGGGCTCGCCAAACGCATGGCGAAGCAAGCTGTTCAGCAAGGGCGCACCATCACGCTCGAGCCGATGCAGCCCAGCGAACGGCGCATCATTCATTTGACTCTGCGCGACCGCGAAGATGTGAGCACGCAAAGCGTTGGCGAAGGCCGCGCGCGCAAAGTTACCATCGTGCCCAACTAAACCCAGCGGCGCGCCATAGCCATGCCCTCTCCAATTGATGTTCTGACCATCGGACATTTGACTGCCGATCTGGTGCCGGGCGGTCGCATGCTGGGCGGCACTGTCGCCTATGCCGCGCCGACTTATGCCGCTTTTGGACACCGAGTCGGCGTGCTGACCAGCGCAGCGTACGCCGAGCCTTTGCTGCAACACTTGTTGCCGCATGGCGAACTGGTCAGCCTGCCCGCCAATAACTCATTGACCTATGAAAATGTCTATTCCGATGCGGGCCGTCAGCAATTCGTGCGTGCCACGGCCAAGCCTTTGCGATATGCGCATGTGCCAGTTGGCTGGATAGATGCGCCTTACCTGCACATGGGACCGCTGGCGGCCGAGGTAGACCCGCTGGAATTGGCCAGCCGCTTCCCCAATGCGACCAAGATGCTGACTTTGCAAGGCATGCTGCGGCGCTGGGATGCCGATGGCCTGGTCAAATTTCGGCGCTGGTTCGATGCCGATGCGCTGCGCAAGATCAATATCGTCGTCTACAGCGAAGAGGACATCCGCCTGTCTCCGCAGTTGACCGACGAGATGCGCCGCGTCTGCCAGCACCTGGTGGTGACCAACGGTCGCGAAGGCGGCAGCCATTATCATGCTGGCGGCGTTATGCGCTATGCAAGCCTGGAAGTTGACGCGCGCGACTTGACCGGGGCTGGCGATGTCTTCGCGGCGGCGCTGCTGGGCAGTTTGCAGCGGCTTAATGGCGATGTGCCGGCGGCTGTGCGCCTGGCTGGACGGCTGGCAGCCTATTCCGTGACCCGCGCCAGCCTGGACAGCGCGCCCACCAAGGCAGAAATTGAACGCGAACTAAACAGGCTAGAAGCATGATTCACTCCATTCTGCTTAATGGCAACATCATCACGCTGGACGATGCTCGGCCTCGCGCCAGCGCCATGGCCATCGGCTATGACAGGCTGGTCGCTGTGGGTGATGATGCCGAGGTCACGCGGCTGGCAGGACCCGGCACAACAACACTCGACCTGGACGGCAAAACTGTGCTGCCAGGCTTCACCGATGCCCACTTGCATTGGCAGGCGCAGGCGGAATCCATGCGCTCGGTCAATGTCTTTGAACTGCCCAGCAAAGCCGAAGCGCTGGAACGCGTCCAGTTGCGCGCGCAGCAGACACCAGCCGGCGAATGGATCACCGGGCAGGGCTGGGCGCAGGACCTGTGGGAGGACCGCGCCTTCCCCAACTCAGCCGATTTGGACGCGGTCGCCCCCAACAACCCCGTCTATCTGTCGGCAAAGAGCGGACATGCCGCCTGGGTGAATTCGCGCGCGCTGGGCTTGGCTGGCGTCACGAACTCAACGCCCGATCCCGACGGCGGCGAGATCTTGCGCGATGACCAGGGCGCGGCCACCGGCATCTTGCTGGAGACGGCCATGGATATCGTCAGCGCCCAGGTGCCATCGCCAGGTCCCGAACAGTTGGCGGACATGATGCAGGTTGCGCAAGAGCATGCGTTGCAGCGCGGGCTTTGCATGATTCACGACTTTGATGACCCGTCGTGCCTGGTGGCGCTGCAGATCTTGCGAGAACGCGGCAATTTGTGCCTGCGCGTCGTCAAACAGATCAATCAACATTGGCTGGACGCGGCGCTCGCTACGGGGCTTCGCCGCAACTTTGGGGATGACTGGATTCGCATCGGTGCCTTGAAGTTGTTTGCGGATGGCGCGCTGGGACCAAAGACCGCGCTCATGTTCGAAGCGTATGCCGGCGAAGATTGGAATACTGGCATGGCACTGGTCGAGAAAGAAGAAATGGTCGACTATGTTTGTCGCGCCAGCGCTGGTGGCTTGCCCTCCAGCATTCACGCCATCGGCGACAAAGCGGTGCACGATGTGCTGGATGTGTTCGAGATTGCGCGGGCGCAAGAAGCCTCGCGGGGCGAAACGCGCTCCAGCCGCCGCCATCGCATTGAGCATGTGCAAATCATCCACCCCCAGGATGCGCATCGGCTGGCGCAGCTGGATGTCATCGCCTCCATGCAGCCAATCCACGCCACCTCCGACATGCTCACCGCCGACCGCTATTGGGGCGAGCGCACCAGGTGGTCATACAATCCACGTTTGCAGCTGGAGCATGGCGCGCGCGTCGCCTTTGGTTCTGATGCGCCTGTCGAGCCGCTCGATCCACTGCTGGGGATTCATGCTGCGCTTACTCGCCAACGCGATGGCGAACCGGCCGGTGGCTGGCATCCCGAAGCGCGCATCAGCTTGTACGAGGCGCTGTTGGGCTATACGCAAGGTCCTGCCTATGCCGCCGAAATGGAAGACCGCCTGGGCCGGCTGCGCCCCGGTTACCTTGCCGATCTGGTCGTGCTCGACCGCGATATCACGCGCGTGCCGGCCGACGAGATCCCCGCGTTGCGCGTATTGGGCACGATGGTTGGCGGAGACTGGCGTTATCGTGACTTCGACTAGCTGCTTGTCAACTCTGCCGAGCTGAAGACAACGCGGAATGGTCTGCAATAGATGACGACGCTTTGGAAGCGCGCCAGGTCGGTCTCCGCCGGGATCTCGTAATTCTGGCTGCCGATATTGCCTTTCAGCGCGCCCAGATGCAGCGGCTCTTCGCCCAAACCCGCGAATGTTGTGGTCGGGTATTCTGGCGAAAGATACACATGCAGGTCGGGACCATTCTTGGAAGTGAAGTTCTCGAAGCGCAAGAAATGTCTGCCATCGGGCAGGGCATAGATCTTGGCGAAGCCGTCTGCGCCATGGATGGGGTCGATGTGAATGAATTCGCCGCTGGCTTGTTCGATGGGATCAGCCGGCATTTCTGTCGGCATGGCTTGTTGCGCTTCGGGCACAACGTTGCCCGCTTCCATCTGGGCAAGGGCAGTCTGCGCCGCCATCTCGCGGTTGTCCTTCGCCATGTCCAGCAACATCCGCTTCTCCGCGTCTGGCATGCTATCGACGGCATCGCGCTGGGTTTGGGTCAAGCTCGGGAAAGCTTCATCGACCTCGCGATTGACAAAGTAAAGCCAGGGTTGCGTTATGGCCAGCGCCACCACCACCAGCGCGACTGCCAGCCCAGCTAGAATCCATTTGCGCGACATGCTCCACCCCCCAGTCAACCATCCTCTAAACTGCCATCTTGCCACATCGGGCACCACGATTATAATCCCTATGCCCTTGTGGCACATTGATAAGCCAGAAATTGTGAAAAAACCAAAAGGAGACTCCGCATGGCGCGCAAAGGCATGATGGTCGGAGACAATGAACACCCCGTACAAAACGAAATGCTCGCGACAGGTTCGCCAGCGCCCGACTTTACCTTGATCGCCACCGACCTCAGCAGCCGCTCGCTGGCGGATTATGCGGGCAAAGTCAAGGTTATCAGCGTCATCCCCTCCATCGACACGGGCGTCTGCGCGGCTCAAACGCGGCGTTTCAATGAAGAAGCGGCCGGGCTGAACGACACTGTCGTACTGACAGTCAGCGCCGATATGCCTTTTGCTTTGGGGCGCTTCTGTGGCGCGGAAGGCATCGAAAATACCGAGACCTTGACGACCCAGCGCGACATGCAATTCGCCGATGATTATGGCGTGCACGATACAGAATGGCGCATCTGCCAGCGCGCTGTCTTTGTGCTGGACCGCGACAATTTGCTGCGCCACGCCGAATATGTGCCGGTGATTGGCGACGAGGTCGACTACCAAGCGGCTTTGGCGGCGGCGCGTTCGCTGGCTTAGGGCTGCGGGTCTACCCCACCCCCCAACCCCCTCCCCGAAGCATCAGGGAGGGGGAGCAAATTCAGAGAAAATGAAATCTGATGCTCATTTTTTGCAGCTTAGCAAGGTTTGCACTGGTTTCTCGACGAGTCTCCCTTCTCCATTGATATGGGGAAGGGCCGGGCTGGGGTAGACCCTCACACATATCAACAGCGGGCAACAGACCGCGCGAGGATTCGGTGTAGACGGGCTGTGTCTAAGCGCCCCTCGTGCCAAGGTTATTGATGTCAGTGCCCTCAAAACGGCTAGCTCGTAAGTATTGTCGATTCGATATCTTGTGTTAATATTCTTTATGCTTAGCCATATCATCCCAAAGGGGGATTCCATGTTGAAACGATACATTGCCATCGCGCTCGTCATGTTGTTGCTCGTAGTACCTGTGGTTAGCGCGCAAAAGCAACTTCTAGACGCGCCTACTGGCTTTACGGTTACCTACGTAACCGGTAGCGACAAGGCAGACCACTGGCTCGCTGAATGGAATACCGTTACCAACGAAAAGAAGTGGAACCTGAAGTTCACCAACGGTGCCTTGGCTGCCGACGCGTGGGATCGCATTAAAGGCTCAAAGGGAGAAAAACGCAGCGCAGTTGGCTCGCATGGCAAGGTCTGGTACTGGCAAGATAGTGATACTGGCAAGAGCTATCTAAGCTGGCGAGGCGCTCTCGTCGGCTTTAGCAACATCTCGCTGGACTTCAAGCTGTTTGTCCGTACCTCCGACAACAACAAACGCACCGAGTTCGCGCAATATCGATACAATCCGCCAAGTCAAAATAGCTAGCGGAAAATGCATCGCAAGTGGTGTGAGTAAAAGGTCGCCTTCGGGCGGCTTTTTTCTTGCAAGCTGGGCACGGATGCAGCGAGTGGTTCTCCGTGTCGAATTGGCGGGTTCGGGTATACTGCCCTCGTATTTTTCTCTGTGTCCTCTGGGCCTCTGTGGTGAAATTTTTCTAATCGTTTTATAGTTCGGCTAGCCAAGAGAAGGGCAGAGCATGAGCGAACAACGATTTGTAGCGAAGCCCGCGGAGGCTGGCGAAGGCTTGGTAGCGGTGGCGCAGACGCGATATGCGCTGAGCAACATCCGCCGCGGACCGGGCATCAATTACCAGGATATTGGCGACATCCTGGATAATACCCTGCTTGTGCACTATCCCGACACGCGCACAAAAGACAACTGGATCTGGGTGGAAAAAGGCGGCTTGCAAGGCTGGCTCTTCGCTGGCTATGTCGAGTTTGTTCCGGCGATTGGCGCGCAACCATCGCCGCATCCCAAGACGCCGTATGATGGCAAGGTGGCGATTTGGCACTGGAAAGGCCTGGCGGTCCCGCAAAGCAGCATCGCCGAGCTGCTGGCGGATATCCGCGCCAAAGCCCCAGAAATCAGCCAGATTTGGGTCAAGATTTCTGATGGCGTGCACTGGATGGGCGAATACGACAGTGGCAACTTGGCTATCCGCGGGCGCGCAAGCATTGACCGCTGGGTGGCGGCTTGTCATAGCGCCGGCTTCGAGTTTCATGCCTGGTGTGTGCCGCATGGCTTGCGCATCGAGGCAGAGGCGCGCATCATCATCGAAGCCTGCTCGCGGGCTGGCGTACAATCGCTGATCCTGGATATTGAGCGCGAGAAAGGCAACTATTGGCAAGGCGGTGCCGCGGCCGTGCGCCCTTTCATGTTGATGCTGCGGCGGGGCTTGGGAACGCGCTTCCATATCGGCATGAGCATGGACCCGCGCCCACAACAATACCATACCGTCTTCCCGCACGAATGGAGTCCTTTTGTCGATAGCGTTCACCCCCAGACCTACTGGCAGATCTTCCGCAAGTCGCCAGAAGCTGCCTTGAAATCGCTTTGGACGACTTGGGGCGGCTTTAATAAGCCCATCATCCCGGTGCTGCCCGGCGGCGCACCCACACAAGAGCAAATTGAAGCGCATACCCTGGCCATCCAGGTGCATGGCGCGAAAGGCTTAAGCTGGTGGCGTTATGGCACGATTGCGCGCTGGCAGGCGGTCGACCGTCCCATCGAGCTGCAAACATCGCCAGCCGAGCCAGACCCGCCACCCCGAGAAAACTTCGCCGACGAAGTCATCATCCTGCCCAGCAAGTCCGGTTTCCGCAGCGGCACCTACACGGGAAAAGCCGAGTTCAGCGCTCGTGAAAACACCTGGGGCTGGGAGTATTTGTATGTGGGCACAGAAGAGCGCACCAGCAAAGTCTGGGCAGAATGGCGGCAAAAGCTGCCTCAGAATGGACTATACGAGATCGCGGTCTTTGTTCCCAACCGCCGCGCCACCACAACCCGCGCGCGCTACAAAGTGCATGGCGTGGTCGGCGCTGCCAGCGAAGTGGTCATCGATATCAACCAGCACCAGCACCGCAACAGCTGGGTCTCGCTGGGCATCTTCGATCTCGACCGCGGGCAAGACAATGCCGGGCGCGTCTTCCTCAATGATGTAACCGGCGAGAAGTACAAGTTCATCGCCTTCGACGCCATCCGTTTTCGCCGTATCGTAACCACGCCCATCGGGTATCTGCCTGCGCCCGATCCGACGCGCCAACGCCGCCGGACGCTTATCAATGGCGTGCATGTTGCCGATGGCTATGACTCGCCGGTTGGGACGAGCGAGCAGCGCCGCGGCGACACGCTTTGGCCGCCGGGTTGGCGCGATGCCGCTCCTTTTGGCAAGCACTATTTTCGCGGCACACCCAGCGAAGCGTATCACACGGGTGCCGACCTGAACTTTGGCAGTCCCTACGCAGACAAGGGCATGGCTTGTTATGCCTGCGCCAGCGGCATTGTAACTTTTGCGGCCTCGCTGGCGGTCTGGGGCAATGTGGTCGTCATTCGCCACGATCCGCTGTATGAACCCTCGGGCAGAGTGCTCTACAGCCGCTATGGCCATGTGCAGCAGATTCGTGTGCGGGTGGGCCAACGGGTGTCGCGTGGCCAGCGCATTTGTGAAATCAGCGATGCTTTTGGGCGCTTCGTGCCGCACCTGCACTTCGACCTCAGCGCGACAACCATATTGGAGCGGCAGCCTGGCAACTGGCCAAAAATGAACTTCGGCGCGCTTATGAAGAATTATATTGACCCGCTGGATTGGATCCGCAAGCACCGCATCTAGCGCGCTAGAAGAGACCCCAGTCGCTGGCAGCGCCTTCTTCCATCATGCTGGGGTCCCACATTTCCATGCCCATCTCGATTGTCGTGGGGACACCCAGGAAGTCTTGCGCGGTGCGGCGGGTCTGCTCCAGCAGTTGCGGGGCATAAGGGCAGAAGGGCGTCGTCATGATCATATTGACATGGGCGCTTTCGTCATCAAATTCCACGCCGCGCACCAAGCCCAGCTCGATGATGTTCATGCCGATCTCGGGGTCGATCACCGCCCGCATCGCTTCGTAGAGTCCCGCTTCCTTGTCTGTCATCGGCCCGCCCTCTTTTCCGCTGCTGGATTGCGCCTAGCATAATGCAGCCGCGCGCGCCTGTCAATTTGCCGCTCGGCAGTGAATGTCGAAAAAAAGGAGCGCCTGTGCGGGCCTACCCCCTCCCCGAAGCATCAGGGAGGGGGAGCGCATGCAGAGAAAAGAAATCTGATGCTCAATTACTTGCAGATTAGCAATAAACGCACTGGTTTCTCGACGAGTCTCCCTTCTCCATTGATATGGGGAAGGGCCGGGGATGGGGTAGAAAAAACTGTCCTCAGCAATCTTGGGGCTGAGGGCAGAGCAGTTTTGCAAAGGAGCGCCTGTGCGGGTCTACCCCACCCCCCAACCCCCTCCCCGAAGCATCAGGGAGGGGGAGCGCATTCAGAGAAATAGAAATCTGCTGCCCATTTTCTTGCAGCTTAGCGAGTTTTGCACAGGTTTTTCGACGAGTCTCCCTTCTCCATTGATATGGGGAAGGACCGGGGATGGGGTAGAAAAAACTGTCCTCAGCATCTTTGGGGGAAGGCTTTGTGGTGGGGGGCAGCAGCGCTTCCAGCCCAGGTTGCGCCTGCCAATTACGAGGTGGGCGATGTAAGACTCGAACTTACAACCTTCCAGGTGTAAACCGGATGCTCTGCCAATTGAGCTAATCGCCCGCTGCGAATCCCAGTGTAGCGTATGGCAATCGCGCGCGTCAAGATGAAGATCGTCTACATGCGCGGCGGCGTCACGCCAGTTTGTCCCTGGTACTTGCCTTTCTTGTCGGCATAAGATTGTTCGCAGACTTCGTCGGCTTCGAAGAATAGCACCTGCGCCAATCCTTCGTTGGCATATACCTTGGCGGGCAGGGGCGTGGTATTGCTGATTTCCAAGGTAACGAAACCTTCCCATTCCGGTTCAAAGGGCGTCACATTGACGATCAAGCCGCAGCGGGCATAAGTCGATTTGCCTAGGCAGATCGTCAGCACCTTGCGCGGGATGCGGAAGTATTCTACCGAGCGCGCCAGCACAAAAGAATTTGGGGGGATGATGCAGACATCGCCGCGGAAGTCTACAAAAGAAGCTGTGTCGAATTGCTTGGGATCGACCACCGCCGAACGCACATTGGTGAAGATCTTGAATTCGTCCGAGACGCGCATGTCATAGCCATACGAAGAAACGCCATAGCTTATCGCGCCATCGCGCACCTGGGCATCGACAAAGGGCTCGATCATGCGGTGGCGGCGCACCATGTCTTTGATCCAGTGATCAGGTTTTAATCCCACAGCGCTACCTCACATCCGTTCTGGCGCGCTCATGCCCATCAACTGCAGCAGACAGCCAAAGACTGTGCTGGCTGCCCGGTAGAAACGCAGCCGCGCCTTGGCCGTCTCTGCGGGCACTTCGCTGTGCAGCACGCGCACCTCATCATATATCGGGTGAAAAACGCCCGCCAATTCGTGCGCGAAGAAGGCGATTTTGTGCGGCTCATACAGTGTAATCGCCTGCTCGATGACATTGCCCATCTCCAGCGCCTTGCGGATGAACTTCAGCTCTTCCTTGCCCAGGAGATTCAAGTCGGCGTCATCGCCATCAAAACCGCGGTCAGCCGCCTCGCGCAAGATACCGGCGCAGCGCACATAGGCGTTTTGAATGTAATAGACCGGGTTCTCATTGCTCTGTTTGACCACTTGGTCTACATCAAAGTCCAGCTGCGAATTGGGGCTGCGCGCCAGCATATGATAACGCACGGCATCGGCGCTGGTCATGGCGACCAGGTCATCCAATGTGTCGAAGTCGCCGGCGCGTTTGGATTGCTTGACCGCTTCAAAGTCGCCCAATTCGGCATTCCAACGCACGGCGCGCACCATCTGCAGGAAGATGACATCAATCGGCGCGGGGTCCATGCCCAGAGCGCGCAGGCCATGTTTGACGACCTGCGCCTGGGAGAAGTGATCTGTGCCCAGCACATTGACGGCGATATCAAAACCGCGTTCCAGCTTGTCGCGGTGGTAGGCGATATCGGGCAGAGTATAGGTCGGCACGCCATCGCTCTTGACCATGACGCGGTCTTTTTCATCGCCGAAGCTGCTGCTGCGGAACCAGGTGGCTGGCTCATAGCCTTTGCTGGTCACATCGGCGATTTCGTCCGCGTCCGCGCCTTCCCAATGCGTCGCCTGGTAGATATGCCCATGCTCGCGCATGGTATCCAGCACAGACCAGATTTGCCCTGAGTCGAAGAGCGAGGTTTCGTTGAAGAAGGCATCGTGCTGGATGTTGATGGCGGCCAGCGAGCGCTTGATCCAGCGAAACATCACCTGCTCGGCCACCTCTTTGAAAAAATGCCAGCTTTGGCCGCGCAGGGATTCGCCATGCTCTGCCACCAGGTCGCGCGCAATATCGACCAGGTATTCGCCTTGATAATGATCGGCGGGCAGCGGCGCATCATCGCCCAGTTGCTGCCAGTAACGCAGTTGCAGGCTCTTGCCCAGGATGATCATCTGGTTGCCGGCGTTATTGTAATAATATTCACGCTGGACGGCGTAACCGGCCGCTTCCAGCAGACGCGCCATGGCATCTCCAACCACGGCATTGCGCGTGTGCCCGATCGTGATGGGACCGCTGGGGTTGGCGCTGACGAACTCGACTTGCGCGCGCTTGCCCTCTCCGATATCCAGTCGAAAGTAGACGGTCCCAGCCGCCAGCATGGCATCAATCTGTTTGCGCAAGTAGTCATCGGCGATTGTGCAATTGATGAAGCCGGGCGGCGCAATTTCAATCTTGCCAGCGAAACCCAACTTCGGCAGGCGGTCGACGATGAGCCGGGCGATATCCAGCGGACTCTTGCGAGCCAGCCGCGCCAAGCCCATGGCCGGGTAGGCCCAGTCGCCTTGGCCTGCGCGTTTGGGCGGGCTGACAGGGATGCGCGGAATCTCGAATTGCGGCAGTTCGCCAGCCTGCTGCGCAGAGCGCAAGGCGCTTTCTATGGCGGCTTCCAGTGTCTTGTTCAGTTGCTCCAAAGCGGATTTTCCCCGACAGACGGGCACTGCGCGCAGTCTAGCAAAGGCGCCTGGATGCTTGTAGGGGCTACTTTTTCCAGTGCAAAGGCAATAAAAAAGTAGCCCCGCCAAGCATTCGCCAGCATCTGCGAGCACAATCCTTCCCCCTGGCTCGTCTGAGGACAGGACAGGTTTCCAAGGGAGCACATGTGAGGGTCTACCCCACCCCCCAACCCCCTCCCCGATGCATCAGGGAGGGGGAGCGCATGCAGAGAAAATGAAATCTGATGCTCAATTTCTTGCAGATTAGCAATAAACGCACAGGTTTCGCGACAAGTCACCCTTCCCTGTTGATACGGGGAAGGGCTGGGGATGGGGTAGAATGAAACATGCCTGCCCCCAGGCTCGTCGGGGGGATTGAGGGGGGGCTCACAGCGGCTTGCGCGCCCAGACTTGCGTGTAGTCTTCCTGCCAGATGGCGAAGTGAATATCGCGCAGGCCCAGCGCTTCCAGCTCAGTGCGCATTTTCGGTTCGTTCCAGGTGCGATCGGGCATCCAGCGTGTGTCGATGCGAATGGTGGCCAGCAGGATGCCGCCTTTTTTTAAGACGCGCGCCATCTCTGCCAGCACAGCCGCCTGGTCGGGCATAAACTCCAACGCTTCCAGGCAGGTTACCACCTCAAAATGCTCAGCGGGGAAGGGCAGCTGTGCCGCGTCAGCCCGCAGCAATGTGCTAAAGCTGTCGAATCCCTGTGCTATCCGTTTTGATTGCGCCACAGACAACATGCGCTTGCTGGCATCCATGCCCACGACATGCCCGTGGAAGCCGGCGCTGCTCGCCATCAGCAGGGGGACGCGGCCCGTGCCGGTCGCGACATCGAGGACGAGCGGATCGGTCTTAGGCGCGATGGCCGCCAGCAAAGCCTGCGAAACCAGCATATGATCGGCGTATTCGTCGAATTGCTTGATGCGGTCGTAGCGATGCGCCACCAAATCGTATAGCGCGATCACAACCCGCCTACCCAAATAGACGCCCTCGGTTTCGATCAGCAGCCACCAGATCAAGAAGCAGGCGATGCCCAGCCCGAGCGCCCATGCGAGCAAGGTCATGTTGTGGCGAGCAGATCGGATTCGCGAAATTGCATTGCATAGAGCCGGGCGTACAATCCCCGTGCCGCCAGCAAGTCTGCATGCGTGCCCAGCTCGATGATGCGCCCTGCGTCCAGCACGGCGATGCGATTTGCCACGCGCACGGTGCTAAGGCGGTGGGCGATGATCAGGGTGGTGCGGTTGCGCATCAGCCGCCCCAGCGCCTCTTGCACCAGTTGCTCGCTTTCGCTATCCAGGCTCGAGGTCGCTTCGTCCAGCAGCAGAATGGCCGGGTCTTTTAGCAAGGCGCGCGCAATGGCGACCCGCTGACGTTGCCCGCCACTCAGCTTGATGCCGCGCTCGCCGACCACGGTGTCATAGCCCCTGGGCAACTGGCTGATGAAATCGTGGGCATTGGCAGAACGGGCTGCGGCGACCAGCTCTGTTTCGCTGGCAGCCAGCTTGCCATAGAGGATATTTTCGCGGATGCTGCCGCCGAAGAGCAAAGTCTCTTGCGGGACAATGCCGATTTGTTCGCGCAGGCTGGCTTGGGTCACCTGGCGGATGTCGCAACCGTCCACCAAGATCGCGCCAGAATCGGGATCATAAAAGCGCGGGATCAGGTTGAACAAGGTGCTTTTGCCTGCGCCGCTGGGTCCAACCAGGGCGATGACCTCCCCGGCGGCGATCTCCAGGTTGATATCGCGCAGCACAACTTGTTCTGCTTCATAAGCAAAGCTGAGGCTACGCAGCGCGATTGTGCCTTGCACCGGCTCCAGCTTGCGCGCATGGGGCGCATCTTGCACATCCGGCTGCGTATCCAGGATTTCAAAGACGCGCTTCGTCGCCCCCAGCGCTTCTTGCAATTGCGAATATACGCCGATGACACCCGCAAAGCTGCCCGCCACAGTCAAGCCATATATCAAAAAGGCGATCAATTCACCCGCCGTCAGACGCCCGTCCAAGACCTCGCGACCACCAAACCACAAGATCAGCGCCAAACCCGAGAAAGCGATAAAGGCGATGATGGGACCAAAGACCGAGCGCACTGTTAAGAGCTTGACCGCCGCGCGAAAAGCTAGGTCTATCGCGCTGGCGAAGCGGTTGATTTCGTATTGCTCGCGCACGAAGCTCTTGACTTCGCGGATATTTTGCAAGACTTCTTCTGCCACGACAGTCGCGCCGGCGAGCTCGTCCTGGACGCGCGTGCTGGTGCGCTGGATGGCTCTGCCCAGCACCGTGCCCACCACGACCACCAGCGGCATCAGCACGATGATGAACAGGGTCAGCCGCCAATTCAGCCAGAACATGACTGCCACCGCGCCGATGAGCGTGAGCGCCTGTTGCAGCACGGTGGCGATGTTGCCGGTGAGCACTGTGCGCACCACGGTCACATCGGACGACAAGCGGCTGATCAATTCGCCAACGCGCCTGTCGGCATAATAGCGCAAAGACAGCGTCTGCAAATGCGCGTAAAGCTGGCAGCGCATATCGACAACGATCTTTTCGCCGACATAATTCATGTTGTAGGTCTGCACGAAGCTCGCCAGCGACCGCAGCAGAAACACAGCCAGCAGCGCCAGTGTGATTGCATCCAGCAACGCCACATCGGCATCGCTGAAGACCGAATCGACGACTTGCTGGATGACAGCGGGGAAGACCAGGCTCAGCGCGGCCGCGAAGACCAACCCGATTGTCGCTGCCAGCAGGCGCAGCTTGTAGCCCGCCAGATAAGACAACAGTCGCCGCCACTGCATGGGCACAGCCGGAACTTCGCGATCCTTCTGGCTTTTCCTGCCGCGCGTCCGCATGCGCATCATTGCGCGCTAGGTCCCGTCATCGCTGTCTTCGATTTCAATGACGACTGTGCCGCGGTCGGGGTCGGCCGCTACAGCCGGGGCGGAAAGGGCGGGTAGCTCATCTGTTTCGGTGCTGGCAGGCGCGGGGTCGGTCACCAGTTGGGCGGGCGCATTGGCAGGCAGGATTGCGCTGTGTCCAGATGGGAAGCTGATCTCGGTGCCCGCCTCGCTGCGTTGCACGATGACGCCATGCTGCACGATGCGGACAGGCGCGCCCCAGCTGAATTCGCTGACCAGCACACATTCTGCATTGCGAATCTGCACGCCCAGCGCATCGCTCAGCCACTGTAGCGGCGCGATGCCAGCCACATGATGCGCTTCGCCAAAACCTTGCACTTCATCGGCATGATAAAATTGCGACAGCCGGCCTTCGCGCTCCAGCACACGCGCCAGATGCCTCAAAATTCGCTGTAGCAGGGCGGAGGATTCGGCGCGAAAGCCAGTGGCCAGCAAGCCTTCGCCCAGCAGCGCCTGCCAAAACATCCAGATGCCGCCACCGCCGCGCGCATTGGATGGGTCGAAGTTTGGGTCGCTGGCGCTTACCATGGACAAGCCGTTGGGTCGCAGAAAGTGCGCCTCATCCAGCGCCAAAGCGGCAATTGCTTCAGACCGCTGCTTCGGCAGGCGACCAGTCCACAAGGGCAACAGCGCGTTGATATCCAGCCGGCTGCTGTCGATGGTGCTGGCATAGACCTTGTATACGCGGCTTAGCCCAGCAATTTCCAGGCTGTGCAATGCCGAAAGCGGCAGGGGAACCGTGAATACGCCTTGTCGGTTTTGCCATCGAAATTCGTCGACACCCGCCACGATCGTGCAAGGCGCGCCGTCTTTGTCTTGCCCGACGAGCATGAGGCGGATGCGCGGCACCTGGCTCACACCGCCGACAATGCGCACAATCACACGGGCCAGCGGTGAAAAAGTCTCGTTGATGACATGCCGCTCGTCGCCAGCGCCACCCCGCAGCAACGTTATACCTGGGCTGTGCGTGTGCGTATCGCGGTCGCGGTACCCATAGCGCGAGCCCACCCAGAATTCTTCCAACAAGTCCTCTAACTGCGCGAGCTGTTGCCTGTGCATCGCCTGCGCATCGGCATCGCCCAATCTCCCCGCCAGTTGGCACAACGCAGCGGCTTCCGAAATCATATAAGCGAGCAGGTCGGGCGTTTCTAGCAGGCGGATATCGACGCCCTGCGCCCAACCGCGCCCCAACCCAAAGGTCGGAAAAGCCACATAACCCAACTGCCGCTCCGATTGCCATTCTGGCGCGCCATCGCCATCGGCATCCATGTCGTCCGCGAGCCAGCGCAAAAAGAACTTTCGCAAGCCCGGATAAATCTCTTTGGCGAATTCCTCATCAGCCGTGTGCTCAACTACCAGCCAGCTCAGTCGCGCCAGCAAGGGCATCATCAGCAACTGTTGGCGCTGCCCACCCAAACCGGGCTGGCGATCGATGAAGCCGCTCGCGTCCTGGGTTGCCAGGTAATTGCGGATGACCGCCTTGGCCAGCGACGGCTCGATGCCAGCGATGGCGGGTAGCGCGAGATAGGCCGCCGGCGGATCTTGCCCAGCCCAGGCGCGAATATGGTCATCGCCCCGGCCATTGCGACTCCAGCCGCGATTGTCTGCCCGGCTGCCGACAAACGACGGCTGCGTCAGCGCATCGGTGGCATTCATAAAGGCTTTCAACACAGTGGCATACGACAAATCAATGACGATATCCCAAGCGGCGTTGCCCGTGCTGATTGTCGGCACAGCGGCGGCCTGGCGGTCGATCTGCGCATAGTGCCGGTCCCAGGGGCGCGACAGCCAGTTCATGGCCAGGCTGAACGAATCGCGCATATCGGCTAGTCCCGCGCAAACAAAAGGAATGCGCGCCGCGTGCCCGGCCTTTAGCATGAAGCGCGCGCCCAGCCTGGCGCCACGGATGCGCCCGCCGTAGATTTCCATACTGGCGCCTTTCAAAGCGACCACCGGATTGATATTGCCGATTTCGCCAAGGTGCAGCGCCACTGTGCCATCCGCCAAAGTCAGCACATTCAGCCTGCGTTTGCGCCCGCCGATAATCACGTTGCCGCGCAATTCCAACTGGACAGACAAAGCTTCGCCGCTGTGATTGCTCAGCTGGAATTCGCCGCCAGCAGCCCGCGATTCCATCGCCCAGAAGCGCGCGACCACCGGCAAATCTGCCCGTGGCGAGGCCTCAAGCTGGATCATGTTGGGCGCAAAATGCGTGATGACAGGACCTTGCGCATAAGCCCACTGCTGTTGAATGGTTTGATCGCCCAATCGGAAAACGGGCTCGAGGCTGACGAGGTCGGCGCGACCGCCAAATTGTGTCTGGAAGGCCAGCGCTGCTTCGTTTCGCGCCCCCAGGCTCACGCGCCAGGCTTGGTCATCGCCATAATCTGTGCGGCTGCCGCGCGCATCGGCCGCGATGACATAGTCAAATGGCTTGGCGGGGTCGAGCTGTTGTCGCCGCAAGTGCTGGAATTGTCTGATGGCGCACCTTGCTTTCGTCTGGATGGCAGAACTCTAGCCTATGCAGATGGCCAAGACAACGGCGAAGGCCTGGCCGCCTGTGTGCTACAATGCCTACGCAGCGGCTGAAAAAAGCTGTGATAGACGTTTTGCAGCCTGTACGCGCTGGCAGCTGGCGCGGTTGCGAGAGGATGTGCCCACGGTGGATGCCAAGCCAAGCCATATCACATTGAACAAGAGCGAAGCAGAGTTGACGATTTGCTGGGACGATGGACTGGTGAGCCGTTATCCGCTGGCGCAACTGCGCGAAGCCTGTCCCTGCGTTGAATGCCGCGGCGGCCATGCCAACATGGGGTTGGAATTCGCGCCCGACAACCTGCTCACCCTGACGCCCGCCCGTTCGTATGGCATCACCAACCTGAGCGCGGTGGGCAATTATGCGCTGCAGCCCAGCTGGGACGATGGCCACCACACCGGCATCTACACCTGGGACTACCTGCGCCACCTGTCGCCGCAGCAGCCTGAAAAGTAAGCAATCGCTTGCGCCAACGACAGCAAAGTTTATAATCTGTGCGTCATACCCAGGTGTTTCACAATGCCAACGAGACAGAGGAAAATCCCATGAAACTCGCGAAGTTATGCTTGATCCTCGCTATTTTGCTGATGGCGAGCGCATTTGTCGTTTCGGCGCAGGACGATGGTTTGGTCGTCTGGGCGGATGAAGCCCATGCGCCGGTTGTCGAAGAGATTGCCGCGCAGTTCACCGCCGACTTTGATATTCCAGTCGTCGTGCACGAGATCGGCTTTGGCGATATCCGCGATCAATTCAAGACCGCGGCACCGGCTGGCGAAGGTCCCGATGTGCTGATGGGTCCGCATGACTGGCTGGGCGAGATGGCTGTCAACGGCTTGCTGGCAGAGATCGACATTACAGACATTGTCGACCAATTCCTGCCCTCGGCTGTGGCGGCATTCGTCTATGAAGGCGTCCAGTATGGCATGCCCACCTCGGCGGAAAATGTCGGCTTCTTGCGCAATACCGACCTGGTGCCAGACAACCCGGCCACCTGGGACGATGTCCGCGATATTAGCGAGAGCTTGCAAGCCAGCGGCGATGCGCAGTATGGCTTTATCATGTTCGACAACAACCCCTACCACTTCTTCCCCCTGCAAACGGCATTTGGTGGCTATGTCTTTGGCTTGACCGAGGCCGGCTATGACCCGAACGATGTCGGCATTGACAGCGAAGGCAGCATCGCCGCGGCCGCCTATCTGGAAGCCTATGGCACAGATGGCTTGATGCCGACGGGCATCGACTACGAAGTGATGCACTCGATGTTTGAATCGGGCGATGCCGCCATGATCATCACCGGACCTTGGGCGATCCCGCGCATCCTGGAATCGGGCGTCAACTTCGAGGTAGCCAGCATTCCCGCTGGTCCAGGTGGCGCCGGCAAGCCATTCCTGGGTGTTTGGGGCTTCATGATTAGCGCCTTCAGCGAGAACAAACTGGCCGCCGAGACCTTCGTGCTCGACTATGTTGGCACGCCCGAGGGCATCGAATCGCTGTATAGCGCCAGCCCGCGCCCGGCCGCCATGATCGAAGTCCGCGAGGCGATGGAAGATGAACTCACGGTCGGCTTTGCCAACGCTGGTGTCGAGGGCTTGGCCATGCCGGCAATCCCAGAAATGTCGTCGGTGTGGAGCGCCTGGGGCAATGCCATGGAACTGGTGCGCACGGGCGAGCTGGATGCCGAAACCGCCTTCAGCAACGCTGGCGAGCAGATTCGTTCGCTGCTGGCAGACGAATAATCGGCGGCGACCACGGTCGTTGACAAAAGCGCAAGTGTAGGAGCGGGGGAGCGCCAATCGCAAGAGCGCCCCCTGCTATTTTCTTTTTTTGCGCGCTTGTTGCCCATTTTGCAGATGTCATGAATCGTCAAGCGGCAGCGGACAATCCCATTCGGCGCAACCGCGGCGGCAGCGATGTGCTGCGGCTGTTCGTCACCTATTTGGCCCTGGCGCTGGTGGATGCCTTCGCGCTCTATCTGATCTATGTATTTGCCGCGGACGGCGTCATCGAGTTGGCGGTTGCGGTGGGCGTCGTCACCGTCGGCGTCAACATCATCAACTTGCGCCAGGGTTTGTATGCGCTGCGTTGGATCGCCCCGGCGCTCTCGCTGATGGTGCTGATGGTCGTTTACCCCATTGTCTATACCGTCTATGTGTCTTTCACCAACTTCGGCGATGGCAACCTGCTAACCAAGCAGCAAGTCATCCGCATCCTCTCCCAAGAGACCTATTTGCCCGAAGGCGGCCAGGTGTATGCCTGGGCAATCTATGCCAATGCCGCTGGCGATTATGCCCTCTGGCTGACCGATCGCAACGCTGGCGACCGCTATTATTTCGCTACTTTGGGGGAATTCGAGGCGGTAGAATCGGTGGCGGCCGGCGCAGACTTGCCAGCGGAATATCGGGGCTATCAATTGCTTGGGCGCAGAGAAGCGCTGCAGGCGGCGCGCGAAGCAGAAGAGCTTGGCTTTGGCACGGCCGACCAGCCCATCGGCATCGCTGGTCGCAGAGAAGCCGGCGAATTCGCGCAGCGCTTGGTGTATCAGCCCGAGACAGACGCCATCCTCGACATGGAAACAGGCTCGCTGTATCGCGCAGTGTATGAGTATGGACGCGATGAAACAACTGGCGAGCCCTATCAGACCGGGCAATTCGTCAACGACCAGGGCGACACATTGCGCACGGGTTTTCGCGCGGGCATCGGCACACAGAACTTCATTAGTTTCATCGACAACGATGAAATCCGCGGTCCGCTGATCCGCATCTTCTTGTGGACGATCGGCTTTTCGCTGGCTTCTGTATTTACGACCTTCGCGCTGGGGCTTTTCTTCGCGCTGATTATGCAAAACCAGCGCATCCCCCTGCGCAAAGCCTTCCGCACCCTGCTGATAATTCCCTGGGCGATCCCCGGTTTGATCTCCGTAGCCGTGTGGCGGGGTATGCTCAATGAGAATCTGGGCGTGGTTTCCAACATCATCCGCGCCTTTGGCCTGGAGCCGCCGCCCTTTTTCATCGATCCCGGCTGGGCGAAGCTGGGAATCTTGCTGGTCAATCTGTGGCTGGGCTACCCCTATTTCATGCTGGTATGCAGTGGCGCGTTGGCGGCTATTCCCACCGATATGTACGAAGCCGCCGAGGTGGATGGCGCGGGCTGGTGGCGCAAGTTCCGCGATTTGACCCTGCCGCTGCTATTGGTGGCGGTGGGTCCGCTGTTGATCGCGTCCTTCACATTCAATTTCAACAACTTCACGATTATCGAGGCCTATGACGAAGGCGGACCGCCCATGAAAGAAGCGGGCAACCTGCCGGCCGGGCACACCGATATTTTGATCAGCTATGCTTTTCGGCTGGCATTTGGCTCGGGGCGCGGCTCAGACTTTGGCCTGGCATCGGCAATCACGATCGTCATCTTCGCCATGGTCGCCTGTGTCACCTTGCTGCAATATCGGCTGACCAAGGGCTGGGAGGAGACATCGGAAAATGTCTAGCCCTGCCCACAAGCGCAAGCGGAGCCGCTACACGGTGGCGCAAAATGCCCAGCTGGCGCTGCAAATCATCATCTTGATCGCCGCGGTGGTCTTCGCCTTGTTTCCGATTATCTGGGTGGCTTCTGCGGCTTTGAACCCCGCCCAGTCTATGGTGACGCAGTCCATCATCCCGCCCTTGCCCGAGGTCCGCGTCGTCTATGCCAAAGAGCCCGGCACTTTGCTGCAGATTGCCGCGCCCAATGGCACACGCGTCGAACGCAGCGCCGAGCTGGTCTTGCTGGTAGAAGTCGCTGGCAAAGAAAAAGAGCTGCGCGCCATCAAAAATGGCTATGTAGAAAATATCCGCATCGCTGTCGGCGAAGCCTATGCCGAAGGCGCTGCGCTCTACGACATCAGCTCCAGCTATTTCATCAACTTCGACACTTTGCTGAACACGCCGCGCAAGCCGTTCCTGCGCTGGATGTTCAATTCCTGCGTCATCGCCAGCCTCTCCGCGGTCGCCATCGTGCTGGTCACGGCTTTCAGCGCCTATTCTTTTTCGCGGTTTCGCTTTTATGGCCGCCGCAGCCTGCTGGTGTTGATCCTGCTCGTGCAGGTATTTCCCAACTTGCTGGCGCTGGTTGCCATCTACCTGATGCTGCAGCAGATTGGCAATCACATCCCGTTTTTGGGATTGAACACGGCTGGCGGCTTGATGCTGGTGTATATCGGCGGCGGCATGGGCATCAACATCTGGCTGATGAAAGGCTTCTTCGATTCTGTCCCGCGCGATATTGATGAGTCGGCCTTGGTCGACGGCGCGAGTCACTGGCAGGTCTATTGGTATCTGATCTTTCCGTTGGTGCGCCCCGTGCTGGTCGTGGTGGGCATTTTGTCATTCGTCGGCACCTACAACGAATTCGTGCTGGCGCGGGTGATGCTGCGCGACAAAGACACCTGGACTTTGATGGTCGGGCTTTGGCAATACATCAGCGCCAACTTCGCGCAAGACTGGGGCGTGTTTGGCGCGGGCGCAATCATCGGCGCGCTGCCCAGCCTGGCGATTTATCTGATGCTGCAAGAGCAGATCGTCGGCGGTTTGACTCAGGGCGCGGTCAAGGGCTAGCTTAGTCATGCCGCCGCCTTCGCTGGGACAAGTCGCCGCCGCCATCGGCCAGGAGCTGCCAAAGCTGCATTTTCGCTATAACCAGCGCGATGCGGTGCTGTATGCCCTGGGCATTGGCGCGCCTGCCGATCCGCTAGATGCCGGCGAGTTGCGATCGGTCTACGAGCTAAGCCCCGATTTTCAGGTTCTCCCGACCTTCGCCGTCCTCTTCAGCAAAGACCTGATCAGCCAGTTGCTGACGGGCTGCATCGCGGGCATCCAATACGAGCCGATGCGGCTGCTGCATGGCGAGCAAGAGCTGGACTTGCATCGCCCCTTGCCGCCCAGCGCAACAGTGACATCGCGCCTGCGCATAGCCGATATTCAGGACAAAGGCAGCGGCGCTTTGATCAAATTTGCGGTGGAGAGCGCGACAGAAGCGGGCCTAAAATTGGCCAGCGCGCGCACAGCGGTCTTCATTCGCGGCATCGGCGGTTTCGGCGGTCGGCGCGGCGAAAATGTCAAGCTGCCACCACCAGCGCGTCCGCCAGATTTCATGCACAAAGAAGCTACCTTGCCAACGCAGGCGCTGCTCTATCGCCTGGCGGGCGATGCCAATCCGCTGCATGCCGACCCACAGATGGCTGCTCGCGGCGGCTACCACGCGCCCATTCTGCACGGGCTTTGCACATTTGGCTTCGCGGCCCGCGCGATCATCAAATGCTGCTGCGGAAACGACGCCTCGCGTCTGCGCTCGATACGCTCGCGTTTTAGCCAGCCTGTCTTCCCTGGCGAGACGCTGATCACCAAGATTTGGTCGCTGCCCGGGGGCGAAGTCCGCTTCCAGACGCACAGCCAGGAACGGGCTGCAATCGTGTTGAGCCACGCGGGCGCGCAAGTGGTGGAGTAGGGCATGAACCTGACATTGCAGGAACAGCCGCATCGACGCTACAACCCGCTGCTGGACGAGTGGATCCTGGTATCGCCGCATCGCACCAGTCGTCCCTGGCAAGGACAAGCCGAAGCAACCCGCGCCGCAAGCCGCCCGTCTTACGATCCAGCCTGCTACCTGTGCCCCGGCAACAGGCGCGCCAATGGCGAGCGCAACCCCGACTACACCAGCACTTTCGTCTTTGTCAACGACTTCGCCGCAGTCTTGCCCGATGTGCCACGGGCAGAAATGTCTGGCAGTCCGTTGCTGCAAGCCAGGTCGCTGCGCGGCGAGGCGCGGGTCATCTGTTTTTCGCCACGCCACGATTTGACCTTGGCAGAAATGTCGCTGGCAGAAATTCGGCTGGTGGTCGATTTGTGGGCGGCGCAAACTGCCGACCTTGGCGAGCGCTTCGACTGGGTGCAGGTGTTCGAAAATCGCGGGGACATGATGGGCGCGTCCAACCCGCATCCACATGGGCAGATCTGGGCGACAGACAGCCTGGGCAGCATCGCCCTGCGCGAAGACGCCCAACAGCGCGCCTATCTGGATCGGCATGACGCTCCGCTGCTGCTGGATTATGCGCTGCTCGAAGCCGAGCGCGGCGAACGAATCGTCATCGAAAACGCTAGCTGGCTGGCGCTTGTCCCCTATTGGGCGGTCTGGCCTTTCGAGACCTTGCTGCTGCCCAAAGCGCATGTCTTGCGCCTGCCCGACCTGGACGAGCGGCAACGCAAAGACCTGACGGCGATATTAAAGCGGCTGCTGGTCAAATACGACAACCTCTTTGAGGTGCCGTTCCCCTATTCCATGGGCTGGCATGGCGCGCCATTCAACGCGGGCGCTATGCGACACTGGCAGCTGCACGCGCATTTTTACCCGCCGCTGCTGCGTTCGGCCACAGTGCGCAAGTTCATGGTCGGCTACGAAATGCTGGCGGAAGCCCAACGCGATATCACAGCAGAAGTCGCGGCGTTGCGGCTGCGCGACTCGTCAGAAAAGCACTACAAGCTGCGTTAGCCGCTCAATCGTCCCACTGCCACTGCAGCAAATCGACCGCCAGCTCGTCTCCAAAATAGTTGCAGCTGTTTACATCGGGAATGGTCCACTCGCGCTCTTCGAAGAAGGGTTGCTGGGGATTGAAATAATTGTAGACACGGCGCGAG
Organism: Anaerolineae bacterium; assembly: GCA_022824565.1. Taxonomy (GTDB): domain Bacteria; phylum Chloroflexota; class Anaerolineae; order Aggregatilineales; family Phototrophicaceae; genus UBA6055. The sequence continues at coordinate 90,601 of JAJDZQ010000103.1, forward strand.
ACTTCGGCGAAGAGCGGCAGCGACTCCTGAAAATCCAGCCAGTCGGGTTGGAAGAGCAGCATGGCGATGACATAATCCCCGCCCGGTGTGAAGAACAGCGCGCTGTTGCCATGCGTATCGGGGATCCATCCGTGTTTGTGGGCGACGCGCGTTTCGGCTGGCACGCCCGATTTCAACAGCGCATCGACTGTGTTGTTGCTCATCACATGCAGCAGCTGGCGGCATTCGCGAGCTTCGAAGCCGGCGCCTAGCGAATGGCTACTGCCATAGGCGCAATCATAGAGCGCGGCCAGCAGCGCGCCTGTCTCCGAGGCGACCAACTGATTGGAGAAGTCGGGCTGTGCCTTGACCTGGTCGGCGCTGGTTTGTGGCGCGGTTATGGGGAAGGGCGGCGGCTCTGGCGTGCCAATGGTGGTGAATGGCGCGGTCAGAAAGGAGCGCGTCCAGCCCTGCCGGTTCAGGAAGTCGCTGACCGACTGCGCGCCCAGCCAGACATTGCCATCGCCCACGGCGCTCAACAAGCGATTGGTGGCTGTGTTTTCACTGCAGATCATCGTGTTCAGGATATCTGTGGCCATCTCCAAGGTCGGCGGCGCAGGCAGCGTTTCGTACAAGCGAGCCAAGATAGCGATTTTGTTCAGGCTGGTGCCGCTGAAGGCATAATCATCGCCAAATGTAAAAGCCTGGCGCGTCTGCAAATCGAGTACAAAGAGCGAGCCAAAGCGGCTCGTTTGCGGGTCAAAGCCATTTTCCAGCAGCAATGTCCACAAGCCTTCACCCAAATCCGCGAAAGCGGGATCCAGCGGGACGGGCGCGCCCCCATAGATGCCCGCGGCGCGCACAACTTGTGGCGTGGCTGTGGCTGGCGGCAGCTCGAAGCGAGCCTGAGATACCGGGGCGGTCGTGAAGATGTCGCCGCTGACTTTGAGCAGGTCGCGCGCGATCCAAGCCTGGCCATTGGCGCTGGCTGCATAGACGATGCGCAGCCAGGGAAATTGCGTATGATAGCCGGTGATCTCGAAGCGGTCGCCGGGGGCAGCCACACCCGCTCGTGGATATTCGACGCCCGGACCATGGCGGACATTGACCTCGCCGAAAACACTGCCAAAAACTGTCCAGCTGCTGGCAACCGGCGTAGATGTGGCCGACGCGTCGGGCTGCGGGATGTCCGCCGCTGGCAAGGTTGTCGGGGGCGGCTCGTTCACGATGACCAGGCTGAGTGGCAGGCGCTGGATGTTGCCGCTCACTGTAACCAATGTTTCGTACACCCAGCCTATGGGCAACTGCGATGCTGGCTCGCCGAGCAGCAACCAGGGATAAAATTCGCTGCGTCCAATGACAGGATACCGGCTGCCCGCGTGAATTTCGCCGACGATGGGCGATTCTATGGTGGCGGCGGCGCGCAGATTGGCGCTGCCCAGGGCTTCGGCTCGCACAGCTGGTGCCGCGTCTTGCGCCCAGGCCAAGCCCGCGCACAGCAGCAAACTGCCGACTAACAAGTGTGCAATCGCTTTCAGAAAAGCGAAGTTCTGTTGCAGCATCTTCTCCCAGTCGCCCTGCATGACGGTCGTGCATTGTATCACAGATGCCACCCAGCCCAATCTCGCCGCGCTGGCTAGTCCGGGCGATTGCATTTTATTAATTGCCACAGAGGCACAGAGATTGGATTGCTAATGCAGACTAACTTGCGAGTCAACGCCTCGCCCCTACAGGTTTCGAAATAAAGCGGCGTTGCCCGTTTACGCAAAAATTCTTGGTCTTGCTGCTCTGTTCTCTGTGCTCTCATTACCCGCTGTGTTGAGTTTAATTACCTAAGGCGCTGTCATAGCGAGATTATGTTTTGCTGCGATTTTCCTGGATTGCCTGCTGCCATGCCTTGACACAGCCAAAAGAGATTTCTATACTCTTGGGCGAGCACGAGCCGAAGTGGCGGAATTGGCAGACGCGCTACGTTCAGGGCGTAGTTCTCTTCGGGGAGTGTGGGTTCGACTCCCACCTTCGGCATGTTTTTTGACCCGGTCCATGCGCCGGGTTTTTTGTTTGGGCGCTGCGATACGGCGACTATCTGCTTAGAAATGCGCTGGCAGGTTTCTGCGCCTGCCCTATGATAGTAGGCATGAGCGAAACCGATGCGCTTGGCGCGGAAAACCCTGAGGCGGGCGGCAGCGAGTTGCCTGTTCAGCCAGTAACCGGCTGGAAGCGCCTGACCAGCGTGCAGGTGATGTTTGCGGTTACCTTGGCGCTGGGCTTGGTGCTCATCCTCAATTTCAGCGGCCGCATCAGCCTGGACCGCGATCTGGGGCGCATCCACGCGCAGTTCGAGGCAGAAATCGCCGACCTGCAAGCCGAACAGCAGCGCTTGCTCGCCCAGCTGGACTATGTCAAGAGCGATGCCTATGTCGAAATCTGGGCGCGCGATGATGGTAAAATGATCCGCGCAGGCGAAGTCTTGATCATGCCCAAGAGCATCGCCAGCGCTCCCCACGCGCAAACCGCCACAACCAGCCTGGTGGCTTTTGAAACGACCACGCCCAAGCCCGAAAATTGGCAATTGTGGTGGGCGCTCTTCTTCGACGCGCCACCGCCAGAAATGAGCTAGGCTGGGCCAGTTGCTGCTTCTGTGATGAAGGCTGGTTGCACGCCCGCGTAATCAATTACCCGCGCCGGCGCCCGATTTTCACCGACTTCCAGCGCAGTTCCCTGTGTAGCAAAAGCTACTTTCAGCACAGCCAGCGCGTAACGTTCCCCATTCGCCGCTTGCACGCTGCTGGTTAGTTGCCCGGCCAAGCGGCTCTTTGCCCACACTGTGGCTGGCGCCGGCACATAAGCCGAGAGCGCCACGCGAACCAGGGTCTTGGCAAGCCGCGCCCGGCTCTCCATGCGCGCGATAATTTCTTGCCCGGTGTAGCAGCCTTTGTTGAAACTGACTTCGTCCCACAAGCCGACTTCCAGCGGCAAATAATCTGCCGACAGTTCCAGACCGGCCGGACGTCCGCTGTGGATGCGCAGGCTGTTGTAGGTCAACGAGCCAGCTGGCCGCAAGCTCTGCGCCTCGCCCAACTGCAGCAGCCGGCCATGCAATGCGGCAGCGCTTTCTGCCGGGCAGATGACTAGCCAGTGATCGCCGCAGATGGACTTCCGCCGGGCCAGCGTGAGCGCGCCAAATTCGCTGTCCGTCTGCATGTTGGCATGCACGGTCAGCGCGGTCGAGCTGGCAACAAGCGCAGCGGCGACTCGGTCGGCAGCGCGTCCGTGCAAGGCGAATTGCGCTGTTTCCGCGCTCTGGTCTTCGACAGTCACCTGATCGCCGAAGAAAATGCTGCGCCGCAGATAAGCCGCCAGCGCCGCGCCACCGCCCGCCTCGCTGATCAACAACAGCCCGGCGTCCGTGCGCAGACAAAGCGCTCGAAACAGAATCCGCGCATTGGCATTGGTGAAGAGGGTCGGCGCGCCTTGACCGACTGACAGGCTCAGCAGGTCTTGCGTCGACATGCGATTGGGCAAAGCCAGGCAGTCGCGACCGCGCAGCAAGATGCGCCCCTCGTGCGAGCGATCCAGCAAAATTGCGCCGCTGTTAGCCGCAGCCAGCTCGGCAGCCTGGTCGCCATAATCCAGCGGGATCTGGTCGGCTGCCAGGCGCGCGCCCAGCGACAGGTGCCACTGCGCAAGGGCTGTCATGAGGTTGTCGCTGGCAGGTGGCGGGCTGCCAATTCCTGGTCGATGATGTGCCGGGTCGCTTCAATCGCGCTGGACAACCTGTCATTGACGACGATGTGGTCGCAACAGCTTTGGTAGGGCAGTTCAATTGCAGCCGCGCGTTGCAGCCGGCAGTCGATATCGGTGACGGCATCGGCGCGCAGGCGCATCCGCTCTTCCAATACTGTCAGCTGGGCGGCCAATGTTGCGCCGGGCACAGTCACGAAGATCGGCACGACATTTTGCGGGAAGGCCGCCGCCAGCTTCTGCGCGCCCAGCACATCAATATCGGCGATTTGCGCTTTGCCAGCCCGCAGGCAATCGAGCACCAGCCGCCGCGGAATGCCATAAAACTTGCCGGGGGTAACTTCCTGATATTCCAGCAGCTGCCCTTCGCTCAACAACGCTTGGAATGTCTCCCTGCTCACGAAGTGATGCTCGCGCCCCTGCTTTTCATCCGACCGCATGGGGCGCGTGGTCGCGGTGGGCAGTTGGGCAACACAGCGCGAGCCGGCAATAATGGCGCGCATGATCGCGTTTTTGCCGGCGCCACCTGGCCCGATCATCACAAAAATGACGCCTGGCAGGCTCTCGGATAGGTTCACTCTGTGTTATCCTACTTGCCAGTGGTTGCGCCAAGTGTAGCAAGAGCGAGGCGCATTCTCCATAGCCAGCGTGTACAAGGTTCAAGCCTGAAAATGGGAGTGGAGAAATGACAGCGACGATCATTGATGGCCGGGCAGTCGCCAGGCGCATGCAGGCGGCAATCCAGATTGGGGCGGGCCAGGTTGCGTCTCGTCTGGGCAGGCGGCCCGGCCTGGGCGTCGTGCTGGTCGGCGACGACCCCGCCTCGGCCATGTATGTGCGCATGAAACAGCGGGCTTGTGAACGGGTGGGCATCCAGTCATCCGCGAGCTTGCTGCCAGCCAGCGCTGCGCAAGCCGAAGTAGAAAACGCGGTGCGCGCTTTCAACGCCGACAGCGATATTGATGGCATTCTGGTGCAATTGCCGCTGCCGCATTCTATCGACGAAGAAGCGGTGTTGCATGAAATCAGCCTGAGCAAAGATGTAGATGGCATCCACCCGGTGAATCTGGGCCGCCTGGGCATGCGCGGGCGCGAGCCGAGCTTCACGCCAGCCACGCCCACCGGCGTCATGCATTTAATCGCCGAATCGGGCATTGAGCTGGCTGGCAAAGAAGCCGTCGTCATCGGGCGCAGCAATATCGTCGGCTTGCCAATCGCGCTGATGCTCACCAATGCCGACGCCACCGTGACGCGCTGTCATAGCCGCACTGTCGATTTGCCGATGGTGACCCGGCGCGCCGATGTTGTGGTTGCCGCCGTCGGTCAGCCCGAGCTGGTCAAGGCGAATTGGCTGAAGCCCGGCGCGGTCGTCATTGATGTCGGCTCGAATTCGCTGCCCGACCCAACCAGCGACAAAGGCTACCGCTATGTGGGCGATGTCGACTATAGACAGGCGCGCGATGTCGCCGGTTGGCTGACCAAAGTGCCGGGCGGCGTTGGACCCATGACGATAACCATGCTGCTGGCGAATACCCTGAAGGCGGCGCAAGCATGACGACCCTGCTGCTGAAGAATATCCAGCGGCTGGCCACCATGGATGCCGAGCGGCGGGAATTGTCAAACGCCTGGCTGCTCGTGCAAGACAAGGTCATCGCCGGGCTGGGCACTGGCGAAGCGCCCGAGACGGCCGACCGCGTCATTGACTTGTCGCGGCATGTCGCTTTGCCTGGCTTGATCAACACGCATCATCATATGTACCAGAGCCTGACGCGCGTCCTCGCCCAACAAGGCGATCTGTTCGATTGGCTGCGAACCTGTTATCCCATCTGGGCACAAATGCGCGCCGGGCATGTGTATACGGCGGCTCGGCTGGCGATGGCGGAATTGCTGCTTTCTGGCTGTACGACCGCCAGCGACCACCATTATGTTTTTTCCAACGATGTCCAGATCGAGGACGAGATCCGCGCCGCGCAAGAGCTGGGCATTCGCTTTCACGCGGCTCGGGGCGGCATGAGCGTCGGCGAATCCGCAGGCGGCTTGCCACCCGACCACATGGTGGAGGCTGAAGACCACATCCTGGCCGATACGCGGCGTCTGATCGAAACCTGGCATGACCCAGCCCCCCAGTCCATGCTACAAATCGTGGCCGCGCCCTGTTCGCCTTTCAGTGTATCTGCCGACCTCATGCGCGAATCGGCCGCGCTGGCGAGAGCCTATGGCGTGCAAATGCATACGCACCTGGCCGAGACCGCCGATGATGTCGCCTACAGCCTGGAGCGATTTGGCTTGCGACCCGGCGATTATGCAGAAGATGTCGGCTGGGTTGGCGATGATGTCTGGCACGCGCATTGCGTAAAGCTGGACAGCGCCGCCATCAACTTGTTTGCGCGCACTGGCACCGGCGTTTGTCATTGTCCCTCGTCCAATATGCGCCTGGCTTCGGGCATTGCGCCAGTGCGCGAGATGCTGGATCGTGGTGTGCCGGTCGGGCTGGGCGTCGATGGCTCGGCTTCCAACGACAGCGGTCATCTGCTGGGCGAGGCGCGGCAAGCCATGCTGCTGCAGCGGGCTTTGGGCGGTCCGGCCGGCTTGTCGGCTCGCGAGGCGCTGGCTGTGGCGACCGTGGGCGGGGCGCGCGTGCTGGGGCGGGCTGATATTGGCCGCATCGCGCCGGGCATGTCGGCGGATATCGTTGCCTATCGGCTGGATGATATCGCCTTGGCTGGCGCATTGAGCGACCCGCTGGCCGCGCTGGTATTTTGCCAGCCCCAGCGCGTCGACCTGTCCATCATCAACGGACGCATAGTCGTCGAAGATGGACAGCTGCTGACGGTCGATGTGCCGCGCCTTGTCGAGGCGCATAACCAGCTGTCCCTGCAACTAATCCGCGGCGAGAGCTAGGTCGGAGGCGATTTTATGTCTATTGTCGATCGCTTGGCGGCGGCGCGCGGAGAGCAGGAGTGCGATCTCGTCTTGCGCAATGCCCGCCTGGTCAATGTAGTCAGCGGCGAGATTTATCGCACCGATATCGCTGTGCACGACCGGCATGTCGTGGCGCTTGGCGCTGGCTATGCTGGCGCGCGAGAAGTTGAGCTGGACGGCAGCTATGTCACGCCCGGCTTGATAGACGCGCATGTGCATATTGAAAGCAGCCTGGTTACGCCGCCAGAATTTGCGCGGGCAGTCTTGCCACACGGCGTCACCAGCGTAATCACCGACCCGCACGAGATCGCCAATGTGCTGGGCATCGCTGGCATCCGCTATATGTTGGAACAAGCCAAGCACGGGCAGCAAAATATGTTTGTCATGGCCTCAAGTTGTGTGCCAGCCACGCACATGGAAACTTCTGGCGCCCGGTTGGAGGCGGCCGACCTTGCGCCGCTGCTGGAACATGCCTGGGTGTCGGGCTTGGCGGAACTGATGAATTATCCGGGCGTGGCGCTGGGCGATGAAGGCATGCTGGACAAGCTGACCCTTTTCCAGGGGCGCGCCTTGGATGGGCATGCGCCGGCGATGACGGGCAAGCTGCTGAATGCTTATGTGGCGGCTGGCGTCCAGAGCGAACACGAATGCACGACTGTGGCAGAAGCGCGCGAGAAGCTGCGCCTGGGTTTGACCATTTTCATCCGCGAAGGCACGACCACACGCAATCTGCTGCCGCTGCTGCCACTCATCACGCCAGAAAATCACAGCGCAATCTGCTTCTGCACCGACGACCGCGTGCCAGCCGATCTCATCGACGAAGGCTCCATCGACTTCATGTTGCGCCAAGCCATCGCAGCGGGCATCGACCCCGTCATGGCCATCCGCATGGGCAGCTACAACGCAGCCCGGCACTTTGGCTTGCGCAAATATGGCGCGGTGACGCCCGGCCGCTATGCCGATCTGCTGGTCGTGCCCGACCTGCGCGATTTCCATGCCCAACAGGTGTATCGCGGTGGCGAACTGGTGGCAGAAGCCGGGGTCATGCTCAGCGAGCGAAAGCGGCCGCGAGTGATTGACCTGCCAAGCAGCGTCAATATCGCCAGCGAGTCCCTCGATTTCACGGTTCCGGCGCGCGGCGAAAAAATCCGCGTCATCGGCAAGGTGCTGGACCAGGTGGTTACGCAGCATCTGGTCGAAAGCGCCAGGATTGTGGCTGGCTGCGCGGTCAGCGATGTCGAGCGCGATATTTTGAAGTTCGCCATGATCGAGCGGCATCAAGCCAGCGGCAACATCGGCCTGGGTTTCATCAAGGGATTTGGCTTGCGGCGTGGCGCCATCGCCGGGACAGTCGCGCATGATCACCACAATCTGGCTGTCATCGGTGTTGACGACAGCAGCATGCGCGCGGCGGTTTTGGCGCTGGAGCAGATGGGCGGTGGCTTGGTCGCGGTGGCCGGCGAGCGCATCTTGGCAAGTTTGCCGCTGCCCGTGGCGGGATTGCTCAGCGAAGCGCCTATCGAACAGGTGCGCGCCGACTATGACCGGATGATCGCCGCGGCGCAAGCGCTGGGCAGCCCGCTGCCCGATCCTTTCATGGTGATGAGCTTCATGGGCTTGGAAGTGATCCCCAGGTTGAAGCTGACCGACCACGGGCTGGTCGATGTCGAACAATTTCAGGTTGTCGATCTTTTTACCGATTAAACAGGCTGGCGGCGCATCTTCGCAAACAGCGCTTTTGAAAACACTATTTTTTGACTACAATGGCGCGCTAGTAGACGAGTCGCCTGGGCGGAGAAAAAATGGTCCAACACACAACATTGCAGACGCTGCGCCGCGAAGTAGAAAGCCAGCGCGAAGACATCATCGTTTTTTTGCGGGAAATTTGCGCCATCCCCAGCATGGACAGCCAGATACGCGCTTGTGGCGAACGCATCGCCGTGGAGATGGAAGCGCTGGGTTATGACGAGATCTTCTGGGACAAAATGGGCAATATCGTGGGCCGCATCGGCAACGGCAGCCGCATCCTGCTGTATGACAGCCACATTGATACCGTGGGCATAGGCGATCCTGACGAATGGCAATGGGACCCGTTCACGGGCAAGATTGAAGACGGCATCTTGTATGCGCGAGGCGCCTGCGATGAAAAAGGCAGCACCCCGGGCATGATATATGGCCTGGCTTTGGCGCGGCAGTTGGGCTTGCTGGAGGGCTTCACCGCGTATTATTTTGGCAACATGGAAGAATGGAACGACGGCCAGGCGCCCCACGCTTTTGTACAGACCGAAGGCATCAAACCCGACTTTGTCGTGATTGGCGAGCCAACCATGATGCAGATTTATCGCGGGCACAAAGGGCGCGTGGAATTCAAAATCGTGGCCAAGGGCAAGAGCGCTCATGCCGCCAGCAATTACCTGGGCGACAACGCCATCTACAAACTGCTGCCGATCATCGAGCGCATCAGCCATATCGAGCCAGAGTTGGGCGACCACGACTTCCTCGGGCAAGGGCGCATCACCGTGACGGATATGGCTGTGAAGACGCCCAGCATCAACGCCGTGCCCGACGAAGCGACCATTTATGTCGACCGCCGCATCACCTTTGGCGAAGAACCAGAATCGGAACTGCAACGGCTGCGCGATATCATCGGACACCGCGAGGACATCCAGGCGGAAATCCTGGTTTATGACGAGCCGAGTTATACCGGCTTTGTCTTCCCGCTGGACAAGATCTATCCCGCCTGGGCGTACGAAGAAGACGAGCCCATCGTACAGGCTGGTTGCGCCGCCGCCGAAGTGCTCTATGGACCTGTCGATACCGGCAAGTGGGACTTTTCTACCAATGGCATCTATTGGGCTGGCAAGGCGGGCATACCCAGTATCGGCTTCGCGCCCGGCAACGAGATCCACGCGCATACGGTGCTCGACCAGGTGCCGCTGGATGATGTCGTGCGCTCGACCGAATGGTACGCGCTTTTCCCCGCCATTTTGCGCCAGACCTTGAACGGCGGCAATTGATGGGTATAGCACAGCGCAGGGGCATGACGGCAACTCGCCCGTATTGGACAAAACCGACTATGTTGAAACTTCTCAGGAGCTAACCATGCAAACCGATTTGCGAGGACGCGACCTCATCAGCACACAAGACTGGACGCGCGAAGAGATAGAGACGCTGCTGGATGTCGCCTGGGATCTCAAACGCAAACGCGCGCTGGGCGAGCCGCATGCGCTGCTGCGCGACAAATTGCTGGCGCTGCTCTTCTTTTTCACCAGCACGCGCACACGCATCAGCTTCGAGGCGGGCATGGCGCAGTTGGGCGGGCATGCGCAGTTTATCGACCACACGACGACGCAGATCAGCCATGGCGATACCGCCAAAGAAATCGGCGAGATTGTCGGGCGTTATACAGATGGCATCGCCATCCGCCAGTGCGACTGGGGTTTCGGCAACCAGTACATCAACGATGTGGCGCAGGCCAGCCGCGTGCCCGTGCTCAATATGCAGTGCGATGTCTATCACCCATTTCAAATCCTCGCCGACTTGATGACGATCATGGAAAAGTTTGGGCGCGATCTGCGCGGCAAGACCATCAATATCAGCTGGGCTTATGCCTCCAGCTATCAGAAGCCCATATCGGTGCCGCAGAGTCTGGTGCTGCTGATGTCGCGTTTTGGCATGAACCTGCGCTTGACCCGCCCGCCAGAATACCAGCTGATGCCCGATATCGTCGAGCAAGCGCGCGAAAATACGCAGCGGCATGGCGGCTCCTTTGAGATTGTCGAAGACTTTGATGCCGGTTTCCGCGGCGCCGATATCCTCTATCCCAAGAGCTGGGGCAGTTGGCTGACCACCGAAGACGAGCTGGCATCGGCCGAAATCGGCGCGCAATACAGCGACTGGATCACCGATGACCGCCGGATGCAACTGGCGAACGACCATGCTATTTATATGCACTGCCTGCCCGCCGACCGCAATATCGAAGTGACCGATAGCGTCATCGACGGACCACAGAGCGTGGTTTATGACGAAGCAGAAAACCGCTTGCATGTGCAAAAAGCAGCCATGGCGCTGACGATGCGCTAATTTTTTTGCCAGCAGGGTTTTGAAGGGCGCGCGTTATGATCGACAAACTGGTGGTGGTGGCGATCGGCGGCAACTCGCTGATCCCTGACCCAGCCAACCCCGATATCGAAAGCCAATGGCAAGCGGTGCGCGAAACCTGCCGCCACATCGCCGATATGATTAGCGCTGGCTGGCAGGTGGTGATCACGCATGGCAATGGTCCCCAGGTGGGCTACATCATGAATCGCGCCGAGATCGCCACGCGAGTCGCCGATGTGCATG
>JAJDZQ010000095.1 GCA_022824565.1 Anaerolineae bacterium
GCATCAGGGAGGGGGAGCGCATGCAGAGAAAATGAAATCTGATGCTCAATTTCTTGCAGATTAGCAATAAACGCACAGGTTTCTCGACAAGTCACCCTTCTCTGTTGATATGGGGAAGGGCTGGGGATGGGCTAGAATGAAACATGTCCTCTCCTCAGCGGTTCTGGGGGAAAAGGTCTGGGGCTGGGGGAATTGCTTATCCTATCCACAAACTCTACACTCCCGAACCGGCCGGATGAGCAGTGAATCAAATAAAAAAGCCCCCGCCGCAGTGGCAGGGGCTTGTTTTTTGCCTTGCTGAATGTTGCTGCGGGCTTACTTCGCCACGCGCAGGGTCACTTCGACCTGCATCAGCTCGCCGCCGCGCAGCACATCCAGGCTCACCACTTCGCCCGGCTCGTGGAAGTAGATGCGGTTGCGCAAGTCGAGCTCTTGGGTGACCGCTTCACCAGCCACCGCCACGATGATGTCGCCTTCCAGGAGGCCAGCTGCCTCGGCTGGCAAGCCTTCAATCACCTCGACGATGTACGCGCCATTGGCGAACTCTGGGTTTGCGAAGTATTCGCTGTCTGCCTCCAGCTGCACATAACGCACGCCCAGCGTAACCTGCTTTTCGTGCAGGCCCAGCCATTGGCTGTGGTCTTGCTCGGCTGGCCTGGCATGCCCCAGCATCAGCAGGGCGGCTGTCGAGCCAGGCACTTCAAAGCGCAGGTTGTCATCCGCGCGCGCGACTGTCAGCTCAATCGATTCGCCCGCGAAGAGCTTGTCGGCTTTCCCGATAGCCTCGCCATTGGCTTCGCTAACGACATCGTAGGCGCGCAGTCCAGCCGTATAGAGTTCGTGCGCCGGGCTGATTTCCAGAACCTGTACGAAGTCATCGCCATAACCCAGGCTGATCAGGTCGGTGTTGTAATGCGATTGGATATCGGCGCGAGGATGCGGACGCCGGCGCGGTTTCCGCCGTTTGCGTTGGTCTTCCACGGGCGTCTCGAAGACCATTTCGCGGTCGCCACGCATTATGACGATGCTCAGTTGGTCGCCTTCGTCCAGATCGGCCACAGCGGCATCGGCTTGCGGGATGCTGCTGACGCGGTCACCATCAATTTCTACGACTTCATCATAGAGATGGAAGCCAGCTTGCGCCACTTGCGAGCCATGAACTGCGCCGATGACCAGCAGATGGTCGCCACACTGCCCAACGAAGAGGCCGATGCTCGCCAGGTCCAGCGGCATGGGATAGTCGGGGTTGTTGAATACATCAGCCGGGCGCGCCATCAAAGTCAGCGATTGCTCCAGCGCCTGGCCATCACGCAGCAGGCTCAGGTCAATGCTGGTGCCGACATCATATATCCAGACCAACTGGCGCACGGTCTCCACCTGGATCGCTTCGCCATTGACGGCGGTGACGATGTCGCTCGGCTGCAGATTGGCAACAGCGGCTGGCGTATTGGGAATGACTCCGGTGATGAACAAGCCCTCTGCGACGCCCGTATAGCGAATGCCCATGAAAGGCACGGCGGAAAGTTCTGTATCTGCTGCGTCTTGCGCGAATGCCACTGCCGAACTCAACATCAGCGCTGTGAGGACCAACAATCGAATCAACATGCTCGGTACAGCTTTCATGGTGGGACGCCCCCTTTTTCTCCGTGACCGAATTGATAAGTTGCTTGCATTTTGCCATTACTCTCTTGGCACAACTCTAACCGATTTGCGCCAGGTCGTCAAACAATTGGCGGAATTATTGAAACACGGACAACTTGCCTAGCGTTTGTTGTCTTTGTCGCCAAACAGCCGCCGCGAGATTGCGCCACCAAACAAACTGCCCGCGATCGTGCTTTCGATGCCCACAGATGCGCTGGGCTGCTCGTCCCAGTCTCCCTTGTGCCGCCGGTTGATCCACAGCTGGTACTCATCGGAAGCGGCGATCAGGAAAGCTTCGATGGCGTCTTCGTCATAGTCGGCAAGCGCGCCACGCAACGCTCGCAGCTGGGCAACCACCTGGTCGATAGCGCGCCCCAACCCATCGCGATTGGCGAGCCATTCATCACGCAGCGCATCGGGATGGTGCGTCAGCAGGTAGCGCGTCAACACATTGAAGGGCGGGTTGGTAAGCCGCTGCGCATCTGCCCAGGCGCGGTGATTCATCGCGGCGCTATAGGCTGCGATGCTCAATACCTGCGGGATGCCTTCGGTCAGAGCAGTCAGGCTGTCGTGTTCGGCCGGGTCGAGGAAGTGTGGCTGGGCGCCCAGGATCACAGCGAAGTTCACCGCCAGGTCGATGGCTTCGGGCAGGCTGCGCAAGCCGGGCGTGAGGTATATGGCGCTGTCATGAAAATAGTCATCGCTGGCGCAATCCGGTTCCAGCCGATGATCCAGCATATAATCGGCGTTGACAACGGGCGTAAAGCCAATGACATGATGCTCGTCGCCCAGCAGATCCGCCGCCCAGGCCAGCGACGGTTGTTTCACCGCGGCGGTATCCAGGATAACCACGCCATCGCGCAGCGACATGCCAATCAACTCATATCCCGCGCGCAAGTCTTCATAGGGCAGGTTCATGATGACGACATCCGCCGCCTCGACCGCAGCATGAATCTTGCGTTCGAAGTTGGCGAATACTTTTAGCTTGCGAGCTGGTTTTTCGTAGTCGTCTCGGCTATCGTGCCCGACCAGCCTGAAGCGATGCCGACCGCCTTTTTCGGTGTAGGCGCGCAGACGCAGGGCGATGGACACGCCCAGACGATCCAGCCCCAATATGGACACAGTTAACTCGGCCATGCCACGCTCTCCTTGGTTGCCGCATCGTCATTCTAACACAGAACTCAACTGTGGTTGTCGGCGCGCTGCAAAGCCAGCAGCTGGGCATGCAGTGGATGGCTGCCCAGCGAATCAGCATCGAATTGATGGTGCTCTGCCAGCCATATGACGGCTTCGTCCGTGCCGCACGCTCGCAAGATCTCGCCACTCCAGCGCGGATGATGCGCGCGCACGCAGAAGGGCGCTCGCCAGACAGTCAAGTCGTCGCCAGCGCTCAAACGGCCAAACCAGCCGGGCGCAAGCGATTTGACCAGCACAGACAGTGTCTTCTGCCAGACAGCCAGCTGATAGCGCGACTTGCCAATATCGTGCAGCAGGGCGGCTTTGCGCAGGGTTGTTGGCGCGTCTGCATCGGCTTTTGCGACTGCCTGCAAAACGCGGGCGCTGTGCAACTGGTCGGCGCGCGACAATCGACAGAACGCGGCAAATTCGCAATCGGACAACAACTGCTGCGCGTGGGATAGATCGGGACGGGCGAAAACAGCCAGCAGGGCGCGCAACCCTTGCCCCAGCCGATACCGCAGCCTGGACATGCCGCTAGAATACAAGCAAGCGGAGGATGGCGCTGGTCGGCTGGCCCACGAAGAGACTGAACGGGCTGGCCCCGCCCAGAGGAATGAAGGACAGGAAGATCAACGCGATGAACACATAGTAGCTGGCTGTTCGCCAGTCGCGCCATTTGAAAGCCGGGAACATCATAAAGTCCGCCAGCGGACGCACATTCTGCTGGATTGTCACGGGAATCTGCATGCGATCCAGCCACTTGCCGGGCAGCAGCGCTTGCACAATGTGCCAGCCATCAATGGGAAATAGCGGGATCAGATTAAATACGCAGAGCAAGACATTCCAAAATACCGACGCATAGAGCAGCGCCGCGAGCAACGCCAGCGGGTCGACAACCTGGTCGGGCAAATGATAGGCATAATAGCCCACGGCGCTCCAGCCGCCCAAACGCAATAGCAACGCCGAAGCGACTGCCAGCGCCAGATTGGATAGCGGTCCCGCCGCCACAGCCGCTAGGAATCCGCGCCGTGGATCTCGCATGCGCTCTGCAGAAATCGGCGCGCTGCCCAATATGCCAAAGCCGATGATGGCGAACATCAGCCAGCCCACCCAGTTGATATGCACCAGTGGATTCAGTGTCAGCCGGCCCTGCAATTTTGGCAGGTCATCGCCCATTTTCCAGGCCACAAAATTGTGCGCGAATTCGTGCACGGTCATGGCGCAGCCCAAAACGACCAAGTTTATGAGGATAACCAGCGGATGAAGATCCAGTAGCATGTGCCTGTCTCGCCCCCGTACGCTGCCGCTACATCTCCACTATAGCGCAATCTCGGCGCATTCGGCAGGGGTTTACGGGCTTCTAACAAGAACCTCCAAATCTGCGCTGTCTGGGCGATGGTGAGAATCGAGGGTGGGCCAGCCTATCCCGCCAGCCTAAATCCTCCACTTGGTCATTCCCGCCTCTTCATTATGGCGGAGATGTGCAGGGGCTTGCGCGGCGGTCCCCCGCTCTCGCAGTTTGAATCGGGGGCGATCTTCGCCTACAATGACGGGGCTTATGGGTTTCCCAGAAAGAAATCGCTCAATGAGAGTTTTGCTGGCAAGCGCTGAAGTCGCGCCTTTTGCCAAGGTTGGCGGTTTGGCTGATGTGGTGGGCTCGTTGCCATTGGCATTGCGGCGTTTGGGCGTGGATGCGCGGGTAATCTTGCCGGGCTATGGCTTCATCAATCACCTCGCTCATGACATCGAGCCGCTGGCTGAATTCAGCTTGACGCATCGTCTGGGTACGACTGTCATCCGTCTCTACACCTGCCAGCATCTCCACATGCCAGTCTACTTTCTGCAAGCGTCGCCCTATTTTGGGGGCGAGGGACAAGTCTATAGCGCCTGGGATTGGGATATAGCCAGGTTCATATTTTTCAATCAGGCGCTGATGGCGGTCCTGCGGCACCTGGCCGAGCAGTGGCGGCCCGATGTGCTGCATGTCAACGACTGGCACACGAGTTTGCTGCCTTTCATGCTGCAAGCGCACGGCGCTGCAGAGCAATCGGCACAAGCCACTGTGTTGAGCATTCACAATATCGCCTATCAGGGACGAGGGGCGGGCGGATTTTTGTGGCAGGCGGGCATTCACGGGCGCCAGCATCCGCACTTGGACGAACTGGCTCTCGCGGACAATCTGCTGGGCATCGGCATCGCCTACAGCGATATGATCGCCACGGTTAGCCCGCGCTATGCCGATGAAATCAAATACGCCTACGCTGGCTATGAGCTTGCCCCATTAATCGACAGGCGTTCGGGCGATTTGCGCGGCATATTGAACGGCCTGGATTGTGATATCTGGGATCCGGCCACCGATCGCGCTCTCGCGGCGAACTTCGACAGCGACAATTTCATCAGCCAACGCCCCCTCAACAAGCGCCATTTGCAGTCATTTGCGCGGCTGCCTGTCAATGACGATATTCCGCTGGTCGGCATCGTCAGTCGGCTGGCGGCGCAAAAAGGCTTCGACCTGGCGCTGCCGGCGCTGCGCAGCCTGCTGGCACAACGCGAGCTGCAGGTGGTCGTGCTGGGCACAGGCGAGCCCGAACTGGAGCAGGCCTTCTGGCAGTTGGAGCAAGACTTTGCAGAAAGCGCGCGCGCCTTCTTGCAATTCGACAGCAGCTTGGCACAGCAGATTTATGCGGGCTGTGATATCTTTTTGATGCCGAGTCACTTCGAGCCTTGTGGCATGGGGCAGATGATGGCGATGCGATATGGGGCGCTGCCGTTGGTGCGCGAGACGGGCGGATTGGCGGATACTGTCATAAATTATGACAATGACGAAGCAGCCAGCGGTACGGGCTTTGTCTTCCTGTGGCAAGAAGCCCAGGCGGTTGCAGGCACCCTGAATTGGGCGCTCGACACATTTCGCGATCGGCGCAGTGCCTGGCGGCGTATGCAAAAGCGCGCGATGCAAAGCGACTTCAGTTGGGAAAATAGCGCGGGCCAATACATCGATCTGTATGAAATGGCTCTGGCGCGAGCCATCGGCAGACGATCGAGCGCAACATGAGGAGGCGGCAGTGAAGATAAAGGCAGTTATCCTGGCGGGTGGCAAAGGCACACGGCTGGGTGTCTTGACGATCAAGCGCGCCAAACCAGCCGTTCCTTTTGGCGGCAAATACCGCATCATCGACTTTGCGCTCAGCAACTGCGTCAATTCAAATGTCTTCGATGTCATGGTGCTGACGCAATATCGTCCGCACAGCCTCAACGAGCATATCGGCAAGGGCCGCCCCTGGGACCTCGACCGCTCGTTCACTGGCGGCGTGCGTCTGCTGCAGCCCTATCAAGGCAGCTTCGATACCGACTGGTATGCCGGCACTGCCGATGCCGTCGCCCAAAACCTCAATTTTATTCGGCAGGGCAGACCAGAATATGTGTTGATTTTGTCGGGCGACCACATCTACGAGATGGATTATGACATGCTCGTGCAGTATCACCGCGACAAGGGCGCAGACGCCACAGTCTGCACAATCCGCGTGCCGCTAGACGAAGCCAGCCGCTTTGGCATCGTCGATACCGACCAGGATTATCGCGTCTCCGACTTCGTGGAAAAACCCGCATCGCCGCCCGGCAACCTGGCGAATATGGGTGTATATGTCTTCGACTATGCGGTTCTGGAACAGGTCTTGCAAGAAGACCAATTCGACCCGGCATCCGAGCACGACTTTGGCAAAAATATCCTGCCCAAAATGGTCGCCGACCGCATGGATATCTATGCCTATCCCTATGGCGGTTACTGGATCGATGTCGGCACTGTCGATGCCTATTGGGAAGCGCACATGGATTTGCTTTCCAGCCCGCCATCGCTCAACCTGAACGACCGCACCTGGGTCATCCACACGCGCAGCGAAGAACGCCCGCCCGTGCGCATCGGCACAGATGCCCACATCGTCGACAGCATGATCACCGATGGCGCTGTGATTGGCGCGGGCGCTGTCATCGAGCGGTCGATTCTCTCGCCAGGCGTGTTCGTCGGTCCCGGCGCCGTCATCCGCGAGTCAGTTATTCTTAATGACGCCTATATCGAGCGCGATGCGCTGGTAGAACGGGCGCTGGTTGACAAAATCGCTGTCATTGGCAAGGATGCGCGGGTCGGCGCCTGGCAAGACATCGGCGATTTGCGCATCACCAGCATCGGCAAGAATGCTCGCATCCCACCCGATTTCACCATTGGGCCTGGCTCGGTGGTCGGCTCGGATGTCGAACATGCCGACTTCGGGCAATATGCAAACAGGACGGTGCCCGCCGACAGCGATGTCAAATTTGGCGTGCGCCGCTAACATAGCAATGGCGGGACAAACCCAAGCAGGCATATCAGCAGAGGACGGCAACATGGCAAAGATAAAAGTAGGCGTGCAATTGCACCCGCAGCGAGTCAGTTATGCGACCTACGCCGAGGCGGTCAAGGCGGCAGAAGCTCTGGACGTCGATTCGATTTGGAATTGGGATCATTTCTTCCCGTTGTATGGCGAAGGCGCTGGCGACCACTTTGAAGGCTGGACCCTGTTGACAGCTATCGCGATGTTGACCTCCCGCGCGGAGATTGGCACCCTGGTCACTTGCAACAGCTATCGCAATCCGGCGTTGCTGACCCACATGGCGAATACAGTCGACCACATCAGCGGCGGACGTCTGATCCTGGGCATCGGCGCGGGCTGGTTCGAGAAAGATTATGTCGAGTTCGGCTATGAATTTGGCACAGCCGGCAGCCGCCTGCGAGATTTGGGAGAGGCGCTGCCAGTCATTAAGCAACGGATGAACCAAGAGCTGCCAGCGCCGGTTCGCAATCCTATCCCCATCATGATCGGCGGCGGCGGCGAAAAAGTCACCTTGAAATTGACGGCTCAATACGCGGACTTGTGGAATGGCTTTGGACCGCCGGACCAGTATGCGCACAAAAATCGCGTGCTGGACAACTGGTGCGCAGAGGTCGGGCGCGATCCAGCTGCCATCGAGCGGACTGTCTCAATCACGCAGAATGATGATATTCCCGGCACCCTCGATGCCTATGCCGAAGCGGGCGCCACGCACTTCATCATGATGACTCCCGTTCCGCCCGATTACCGCAAGCTCGAAGCTATGTTGGCCTGGCGCGAGCGAGCGCTGGATCACTAACCACGTTTGGGTGCGGCGGCATGCAAACGGCGCGCCTATTTCCCTTGCAAATCTCTCGTCATCTTTTTACGTCTAGCGCGCTGGGATGCTTGGCTCCCGGCGGGCATCCCCTATATGGGCTTTCATTCGATGTCGATTGCCCGGCTTCAATTTCATAAAAGCGTTGAGAAAGACTTGACTTTCTGGGGGGGGGGTAGACTTAATTAAGGTTGTCGGCCGCGTCAATCTTATTGAATGTCTGCTCAGCCGGCAATGCATGAGCGGGCAATCGACAGGAAGGGTGAAGAATTTATGAAACGGTTCATCAGCATTGGACTGGTAGTTGTGCTGGCGGCGTTGATGGCGATGCCGGTGATGGCGAAAGATCGTCTGCCTGCGCCCGATGTTCGATGGGTCTGGGCGGGCGAGAGATCCAGTGGCGACACACACTTTTATTGCATTGAGCTGGGCTTCTATCCCGTCAAAGGCGCCGCGGAAAAAAAAGGTTCGGGTTCAACATATGCTTCACCGGAAGCATACGCACTGAAGGTTTGGGTCAAAGGCGACAAGGTTCCTCAGCTCAATCCTGCTGACTGGATGATCAACCTGGCGCCAACCAGCGAACAATGGACGCGCTATATATCAGGGCAAACCGCAGCTTCTGGTGCTCTCGCCAGAGCCAAGTGGACTTTTCTTGGTCTTTGCGGTTATACGGAGAATCAGACTCTGCGCGTCCGCCTGCGCGCTCTCGAAGCAAATGGCCGCGGCGGCAAAGTCACAAAAACATTCAAAATCAAGCTGCCCAGCTACGGCACTTTCCGCGGGTTGAACATCCGCGCCGAAATGGGCGGCGGGAAAGTATTCTATGGCGAAGTGCGCTGACGAGCGACAGCGACCTTCTCGCCGAACTGCCGCAGAGGGTATTCCAGGTTAGTTGTGGCGGTGATGAACGAAACGAAGCCTCGGCCTCTGCGGGAGGTCGGGGCTTGTTGCTCGTGCCTGTTGGCTTCGAGACCAGTGCGAAACTATTGCCTATTGGCTTCGACTAGGTGAATCTTACATCGAGCACTTGCTCGTCACGCGTTCATATGTTACAATGTGCGCTTCATTCATTCACGCGCCCAAAGGATGGGATAATGAAATTGCAAAGAGCCGCGCTGCTGATTATCGTCCTCTTGCTGGCAGGTCCCGTACTGGCGCAAAATCGACTGCCCGCGCCTATAATCTTCGGCATCAAGCTTTCTGAGTATCAACATGGTGGTAAAGGCGAAACAAGTTGGTGCGTAGGCGTTGCGTGGAAAAGGGTGCCGGGTGCCAGAAATGGTATCAATCCAAATCGTCCAAATAAAATACCATACAATACACACAAAGGCTATGCTATCAGGCTGTGGACTAATGGCAATAATGCGCCAGATTTTGTCGATCACACCTTCTCCCATGAAGGCAGTAGCTGGAAGCTGGCCGGCGGCTTTGCGCCATCTACATCAAAATGGACCAACATCCATGGTATGAACAATATCGAAGCATCTGCTGGTCGCAAAAACCTCACGGTAACAGTCTGCGGATACGCTCCTCATCAAGAGATTAATCTACGCGTGCGCGCGATCGACGAGAACCGCAAAAACGGCAAGGTTTCCAAGAAATTCACTGTTAATCTGCCCGAGCTCGGTGCCTACGGCAAGCCGGAGTTCTTCAACCATACTGACTATCCCAGTAGGGGCCGTGTTGTCTATGGCAAGTGGATCTCTTGGTAGCAGCCGTGAATTTCGCTTTTGCGCTCGCTATCCAACCATCAGAAAAGTCAGGCGACGCAGAAACCTGCCTCGCCTGTTGCTTCAGATAAATTGAGCATGTTATCCAGTCGGATGACGGCGTTGCTTTAGGTTGTGACCACGCAATTGTCGCTGCCGTGCGGGTTGGGCAGATAGCTATCGGCCTCCCAGTCGTTGTGCCATTCGTCGCCATTCACCAGATAGCGGAACTCATACTGCGCATCGGCTTTCAGGTGCAGCCAGGCGCTGAAACGACCATCTTTGCGCGCTTTCATTGGCGTGGCTGCTTCGTCCCAATTGTTAAAATCGCCGACCAGTGCGACCGTCTCCGCGCTCAATTGTTTGGGCGTGTAGAAGGTAACTTTGCAGATCGTCCCCCGCTTTAGATACCGTTTCTTCAGCATTTCTTCGCTCCATTGCCAGGTGGCGGCAAATTATGTTTCATAATGCAGCCAGTTTAGCATCATTTGCAAATGTTTGTATACTATCCAGCTGTGAAATAAAGCCGCTATTTCTCGCGATTCTCCACAAAATAGACAAATCGCCAGCCATTTCTCGGCTGTTTTTACGCGATTGACAACAATCCGCCTGCGTTTGGCGCGCGAATCCACAGAGTTTTATACATTTTTCATCGTTTACAGTCCGCCGAAATTTACGCTGGTATTCTTGCAGCCAGTCCGTAAAATACGAAACTTGCCTAGAAATACCCCTGTGTCCGCCGACAAAGGAGCCTGGTCGATGGTACAACCGGTCGCGCGCGTGACTGTCGCGCCGAAATTGCCGCCGCAGCTTAGCCGCTTGCGCGAATTGACATACAACCTGCGCTGGGCTTGGGACCACGAAGCCATCTCGCTTTTTCGTCGACTCGACCCCGAGCTTTGGGAAGCGACCGGGCACAATCCCGAATGGATGCTGGGCAGGTTGAGCCAGGCTCGTTTGAGCGCCTTGGTGAACGACACTTCGTTTATGGCGCATTATGCGCGCGTTTGCCGCTCGGTCGACGACTATATGCGCGCCGATGAAAGCTGGTTCGCCGCGAAATATCGCCAGGGCGAGCGCCCGCCGACCATCGCCTACTTCTCCATGGAATTCGGCTTGACCGAGTGCTTGCAGAATTATTCCGGTGGCTTGGGCGTGTTGAGTGGCGACCACCTCAAGAGCGCCAGCGATCTGGGCGTCCCGTTGATCGGCCTGGGTATCTTGTACCAGGAAGGCTACTTCCAGCAGGTTCTCAATGCCGATGGCTACCAGCAAGAATCGTATCCCATCAATGACTATGTCAATCTGCCGCTGCGTTTGCAGTTGGACGAGCAGGGGCAGCCAATCAAGATTGCTGTGCCGCTGCCAGGCCGCGAACTCTATGCGCAGATCTGGAAGGTGCAGGTCGGGCGGGTCGCGCTGTATTTGCTGGATTCCAATATCGATGACAATGCCTGGGAAGAAGACCGCAATCTGACCGACCGTCTGTATGGCGGCGACCGGCGCACACGCATCCGCCAGGAGATCTTGATGGGCATCGGTGGCGTGCGCGCTTTGCGGACGCTGGGCATCAACGCCGATGTGTATCACATGAACGAGGGGCATTCGGCTTTTCTGCTGCTGGAGCGCATCTGCGATTTCATGCGCGACGACAGCCTGACTTTTGAGCAAGCGAGCGCATTGACCGCAGCCAGCAGCGTATTCACAGTGCATACCCCGGTGCCGGCTGGCCTGGAACGGTTCGACTTTGCGCTGATAGACGAGCACTTCACCGACATGATGCGCGAGCTGGGTTTGTCGCGGGAGCAATTTCTTGATCTGGGCCGCGAGAATATGGGTGATTACGAACTCTTTTCTATGTCGGTCATGGCGCTGAATCTGTCTTCGGGCACGAATGGCGTCGCGCAGTTGCACGGCGCAATCTCGCGAGAGATGTGGCGCTGGGTTTATCCCAATGTGCCTGTGCATGAAGTGCCTATCGGCGCGATTACCAACGGCATCCATGTGCAGACCTGGGTCAGCCAAGAGATGGCGCAGCTGTTCGACCGTTATCTAGACCCGGCCTGGCGGCACGAAGCAGCGCGTGACGAAGTTTGGGAGGGCGTCAACAGCATCCCCGATGCAGAATTGTGGCGTACGCATGTCCGCCGGCGCGAGCGGCTGGTGGCTTTTGCCCGCGCTCGTCTGCGTGCCCAGTTGCTGCGGCGGGGCGTATCACAAACCGAGCTGGAAACTGCCGATGAAGTGTTGAACCCCGATGCCTTGACTATCGGCTTTGCGAGGCGCTTTGCCACTTACAAGCGCGCAACCCTGATATTCTATGACCTGGAGCGGCTGCGCAGGTTGGTTGTCGACAGCGACCGCCCCCTGCAGTTCATATTCGCTGGCAAGGCGCATCCGCACGACCACCAAGGCAAAGAGTTGATCCGCAGCATCATCAATGTGGCGCGCGACCCCGACTTTCGTGAAAGCATCGTCTTCCTCGAAAATTATGATATGAATGTGGCGCGCTATATGGTGCAGGGCGTGGATGTCTGGCTGAATACGCCGCGCCGTCCCAAAGAAGCCAGCGGCACCAGCGGCATGAAAGTCATCTATAACGGCGGTTTGAATTGCAGCATTCCCGATGGCTGGTGGGCAGAAGCCTATCGCCACGATATCGGTTGGTCGATCGGCAATGGCGAAGAATATCGCGAGGACGAATGGGCGCACCAAGATTATGTAGAAAGCCAGGCGCTCTACAACTTGCTCGAACAAGACATCATCCCGCTCTTCTATCGGCAATCGCGTGATAGCTTGCCGCGGGAATGGATCCGCCGTGTCAAACGCAGCATCCGGCGGCTGGCAGCTACCTTCAACACGCAGCGCATGGTCCAGCAATACACAGACGACTTCTATATGCCGCGCTACCGGGTCAGCCAGCAGATGCGCAGCGCAGACTTCCACCCGACAGCGGCCTTCGTCGACTGGCAGCGGCACCTCGAGCAGGTTTGGCACGAAGTATCTGTGCTGGATGTCGCTGTCGAAGCGGGCGATGTCGAGATTGGCGCTTGCACGCAGATTCAAGCCTCTGTCGCGCTGGGGCAGCTGTGTCCGCAGGATGTCAAAGTGCAACTATATTTTGGCCGGCTGGATTCGTCCGGGCAGATTTGCAACGGGCAGTCGGTGGATATGCGCGTGCTGGGGCAGAATGGCAGTGGTGCATACACATATGAAACCGACTATACCTATAGCCGGACGGGCCATGTCGGATTTTCGGTGCGCGTGCTGCCCTACCATGCCTTTTTGCATTCGTCCTTCTTGCCGCACAAGATCGTGTGGGCATAGCGGCTGGCTGGCGCCGACC
>JAJDZQ010000001.1 GCA_022824565.1 Anaerolineae bacterium
GGTCGGCATAAAATTGGCGCAGCCGTGCTCGGTCACCACGATCGCGCCGCAGGCATTGCCCAGACGCGCCGCCTTGTACCAGCCCCAGCCGCGCACCAAGCCATAGATGAAGCCGCCGCCAAAGGCATCGCCCGCGCCCAGGATATTCGTCACCTCGACCGGGAAGCCCGGCGCATCAATCAAAGCGCCAGCTTGCAGGTGGATTTTCGCCCCTTGCGCGCCAACTTTCTCCACCACAGCTACTGGACCCAAAGCCAGCATGGATGCAATGGCAGCGCTTGTATCGCCAGCCACCCTGGCATCGGAGACCTGCGAATGCGTCAGCTGCATCTGCGCTTCGTCGCGCAGGACCGCCGCGTTAATCTCGTCCGCTGTGCCGATAACGACATCAACCTGGGGCAAGACCGAGCGGGCCACCACACCAAATGCGCGCAGATCGTGCCATTGGTCGGGGCGGAAATCGATATCAAAGACAACCTGCGCCCCCGCCGACCGCGCAATCTCGGCAGCCAGCATGGTCGCGCTGCGGCTGGGCTCCAGGCTGAGGTTGGTGCCCGCGAATTGGAAGACATGACAATCGGTCAGCGGCGCGGCCAGGGCGTCGTCGATGGTCAAATTGATGTCGGCGCAATTTTCGCGATAGAACACCAGCGGGAATTTGTCTGGCGGCTCGATACCCAGCACAACAGCCGATGTGCGCTGTGCTGGCTTGCGCGGGATGAAGCCCGTCTCGACACCCTCGTTTTGCAGAAAATGCAAGATAAAGTCGCCCACTGGGTCTTCGCCGACCGCGGTCAACAGCGCCGTCTTCAACCCCAGCCGCCGCGCGCCCACGCTGATATTGGTGGGCGAACCGCCAACATAGGCCGCGAAGCTGTCGATCTCGGTGAAAGGCACGCCGATGTCATTCGAATACAGGTCGATGGAGCTGCGCCCCATGTGCAGCGAGTCCCAGGTTTTGCTCATCCGCTTGCCCCGTCGATTTCGTCCAGGCGCACCGGTCGATTTTCGCGCAGCGAGCGCAGGCCCGCTTTGGCCATCACCACCGGCGCGCGCCCATCGTTGCCATTGACAGGCACGGGCTGATCGTTGGCGATGGCATGCACAAATGCAGCCAGCTCGGCGGCGTAACTATCCATATAGCGGTCCATGAAGAAATTCATCGGCAAGTCGCGGCGGACGCTGTCCCCATCGCTGAAGGTTACGGCATTGGCGTGCAGGTTGCCACTGCTGGCGGCGCCCCGGCTGCCAAAGACTTCCACGCGCTGGTCATAGCCATAGACGGCTTGGCGACTATTTTCGATGCTGCCGATGACGCCATTTTCGAAGCGCAGCATGACCTTGGCGGTGTCGATATCGCCGGCCGCGCCGATCGCCTGATCGACCATACAATCGCCCATGGCGAAGATCTCGACCACCTCGCCAAGCAGAAAGCGGCACATGTCAAAGTCGTGAATCATCATGTCCATCATCAAGCCGCCAGACACCGCTATGTATTCGATGGGTGGCGGAGCGGGATCGCGACTGACGATGTGCAGGAGATGTGGCACGCCGATTTCGCCACTTTCGACAGCCTGTTGCAAACGGATGTGGTTGGCGTCAAAACGGCGGTTGAAGCCAATTTGCAGCTGGACGCCCGCCGCCGCCACAGTCGCCAGCGCCGAGTCGATTTCCACCAGGTCATGCGCGATTGGCTTCTCGCAGAAGATATGCTTGTCAGCTCGCGCAGCCATTTTGATGAAGCGCGTGTGGGTATCGGTGGAACTGCAGATGACGATTGCATCCAGCTCGGGCATTGCAAAGAGCGCGGCAGGATCGTCCGTGTGCGCGGGGATGCCGAATTCGCTCGCGACAGCCTGGGCGGATGGCGCATGAATATCGGCGATGGCCAAAACCGTTGCGCCAGCCACGCGCGTCATTACTGTGTCGGCATGCACCCGGCCGATGCGTCCCGCGCCGATGATGCCCAGTTTGAGTGTCATACATGCCCCCAGCCGCAGCCCAGATACTGGCGCATAGCATAGCGAATCTCGCTTAATTATTGAATAGCGCGACAGGCTTGCATACGAGCAATCGCATCAATACGAAGCCCTGTGCAAGCAAAGCATCTCAAAAGCTTCACCACCGAGTAGATTTGAGTACACCGAGAATATAAGAGAAATGTTGCGCTGTGCCGGCACGACTTGCGCTGAGAAAAAGATGGACCCCAGCAATCTGATTGCGTCAAGCGGTGACGCATCTTTGCCACAGTGGTCCACAAGCGCAGCCGCTCTGGAGCATATCTCTATTATAAACTCTCGGCGCACTCCTTACAACTCACCGCACTCGCTGGTCAAGGTTCTAATGCGATTGCCCTGCGGCATGTGCTATACTTTTCCCAGACGTTGCAGGAGGCAGGCAATGCATCTCGACAAACTGAACCCGACTTTGACGCAAGCGAAGCCGACGCTCGAGGAAGACAATCTCCGCGAGCCCACAAAAGAAGAAATCATGGAAGATATACGCATCGGCATCATCCAAGCAAAGGCCGGGCTAGGCAGACCGGCGCTAGAAGTATTGGATGAAATCGACCGCGAGTTGAGGCAGGATGCCAACTCACATTAACATCTTGCCGAGATTTCGCAGGCGCACAAAGAAATTCGGGCGCAAGTATCCATCAATCACGAATGATGTGCGCCAACTTATCGCGATCTTAGCAAACGACGAGCGCCCCGGACAGCGTATCCCCCGCGTCGGCTATACAGTCTACAAAGTACGCCTGCCCAACCGAGCAGCCCGGCGCGGCAAAAGTGGCGGCTTCCGGGTCATCTATTATGTCCAGTTCAAAGACCGCGTCACCTTGCTCACCATCTATTCCAAAACGGATGAACTCGACATCAGCGCGCGGGAGATCCTGGAACTGGCACAAGAAGCCGACGAAGCCGGGCGCTAGCATCCATTGAGGCGCAGAAAGGACAGGGCATGAGCGCGGATAACCTGCAGGTTGGGATCATCGGTACAGGCGCAATCGGCAGCCTGCACGCGCAGAACCTGGCGCTGCGGACAAGTGGCGCGCGCCTATCCGCTGTCATGGATATTGACCGCGAACGGGCCAATGCAGTCGCACAGGCCTGCGGCGCACGCGTTATTACCGATGCCCAAGACCTCATCGCCGACCCCGATATCGACGCTATATTGATCGCCTCGCCCGATGCCAGCCACGCCGAGCTGAGCCTGGCTGCCATCGCCGCTGGAAAGCCCGTGCTCTGCGAAAAACCGCTGGCCACCAGCCTGGCCGACGCCGAGCGCATCGTGAATGCCGAGCTGGCTGCCAGGAAGCGCCTCGTGCAAGTCGGCTTCATGCGCCAGGTCGACCCCGCCCACTGCGACTTGCAGGCGCTGCTGGAAAGCGGACAATTGGGCGCGCCGCTGCGTTTTCGTGGCAGGCATTTTAATCCCCGCCGCGGCGATACCATCATCAGCATCGAGGAAGCGATCGTCAATTCGCTCATCCATGACATGCACTCGCTGCGCTGGCTGATGGGCAGCGAGGTGCAGAGCGCCTTTGTGCAATGGCGGCCCGACCACGCCGATATGCCCCGCAGCGCCCGCTTTGCCCTGGCACATTTGACGCTGGACAATGGCGGCTTGGCCACGCTGGAATGGAGCGGCGACAGCGGTTATGGCTACGAAGTTGGCGTGGAGATCGTTGGCGAGCTGGGCACCGCGCAGACGCACAGCCACAGCAGCCCGACCATTCGCCGCGCCGGCCGGCTGTCGCAAACCGTTACGCCCGATTGGCAAGACCGCTTCGCCGAAGCCTACCAAATCGAAGTTCAAAACTGGGTCGATTCGCTACGCCTGGGCGCGCCGAGCGGTCCTTCAGCCTGGGATGGTTATATGTCGCTGGTGATCGCCGATGCCTGCCTGCGCAGCGTCGACAGCGGTTTGCCCGAAGCAACTCGCGCCCTGGACCGCCCCGCCTTCTACGCCTGATGCGCGTACTGCCCGACCGCCACGCCAAATTGCGAGCTGCCATGCGCGCGGCTGGCGTGGATATCGCCGTTCTGACCCCGGGACCCACCCTGCGCTATCTCAACGAACGGGACTGGCAGACCGGGGCTCGGCCGCTGCTGGCGCTCTTCCCACTGGCTGGCGAACCCGCTCTTGTGTGTCCGGCGCTTCTGGGCGAGACGTCCAGTTTCGCCTACAGCGATGCTGAACCGCCACATCAAGCGCTGCGACAGGCGCTGGAATCGCTGATGGCTGGCGGCAGGGTCATCGGCGTGGAGGCGAACCGCCTGCGCTATGCAGAAGCGCGTTTGCTCGGCCAGTGCGCCCCCGATTCGCCCTTGCTCGATTTCAGCGCGGAGCTGGCAGACTTGCGCATGATCAAAGACGCGGCAGAAATCGCCGCCATCCGCCGCTCCATCACCGTGTCCGAAGCGGCTTTGCATGACCTATTGGCAACCGTGCGCATTGGCATCAGCGAGCGCGAGCTGGCATCCCGCCTGGATGCGCGCATGACCGAGCTGGGCGCGGATGGTCTGGCATTTGAGACCTTGTTGCATGCCGGCGCAAACACCGCCCTGCCGCACACGGCTCCGCTCGACTATCGCATCCAGCACGGCGACCCGCTGCTCATCGATTTTGGCGCGCGCGTGGACGGCTATTGCGCCGATATCACGCGGACTGTCTTTGTCGGCGCGGTTACCACGGCACAGCGCGACTTCTATGCCGTGGTCGCAGCGGCGAATGCGGCGGCGCGGGCAGTTGCAGGTCCCGGCGTCACGGCGGAAGCGGTCGATGTGGCGGCGCGGCAAGCCATCTGCGCGGGCGGTTTTGGCGGCTTGATCCGGCATCGCACCGGGCACGGCATCGGCTTGCAAGCGCATGAAGCGCCTTACATCGTGCGTGGCAACCAGCAGACACTGCAACCGGGCATGGTCTTCACGGTTGAGCCAGGCATCTACCGTATGGGCGAGATCGGCGTGCGCATCGAAGACGACATCCTCATCACCGAGACGGGCGCAGAATCGCTGACGACTTTTCCGCGTGGCGCAATGGTGGTCTGAGCCTCGCGTTTTTCGGGCGCATTACAACCCGCGATACCCACAATACCATTCCCAGGTTCGGCGCAGGCCTTCGCGCGTGTCGACTGTCGGCGCGAAGCCCAGCAGACGCCGCGCCTTGCTGTTGTCGCAAAAGGTGATCGGCGGGTCGCTGGACGGCGTGGGTACAGAAACAGCCTTGATTTTCGCGCCGGCCAAGCCTTCGATGATGCGCACGAACTCGCTCAGCGAAATGGGCGCGCCACAACCCAGGTTGATGATCTCGCTGCCCAGCGGCTTTTCCAGCGCAGCGATCACGCCAGCCACTGTATCGGCGATATAGGTCCAGTCGCGCTGGATTTCGCCACCATTGAACAAGCGCATCTGCTCGCCGCTTTGGGTGGCTTCCATCAGCCGCCAGGGCATCATGTCGGGCCGGCCGGCCGGTCCATAGACATTGAAGAATCGTAGCGCCGTAACCTGCATGCCGACCAGATTGTGATAACTGTGCGCCAGCATCTCGGCGGCGCGCTTGCTGGCCGGGTAGGCAGCCAGCGGACGATCGGCGCGGTCGCTCTCGATGAAAGGCAAGCGACGCGTTTTGCCATAGACCGACGAGGTCGAGGCGAGCACAAATTGCCCACAGCCGCCCAGCTTTGCGCCTTCCAGCAGGTTCAAGGTGCCGCCCAGGTTGACATCCATATACAAGCGCGGCTGGGCTACGCTGGCGCGGACGCCGGCCATGGCGGCCAGGTGGGCCACACGGCGGATGCTGTGCGCCCGAAACAGCCCCTCCACCAGCTGCACATCGCGGATATCGCCCTCGACCAACTGGAATGTATCGTATCCGCGCAGTTTTTCGACATTGGCGCGTTTTATGGCTGGCTCGTAATAATCGTTGAAGTTGTCGATGACGAGCACATTCTCGCCGCGCTGCAGCAGGGCTTCTGCCACATGGCTGCCGATAAAGCCAGCGCCGCCAGTGATAAGCGTGGTCATTTGACTGTCCTTTGCTTCTCGCAAACAGTTATACCACAGACCACAATGAGCCGGCCAGTCGCACGAAACTGGATGTCAAAACCTAACCACCGAGTCCTTTCGAGGGTTTTCCCTCGGCGCACTCGGTGGTGAAGTATGTTATGCGATTGCCCATACTGGGCGATGCCTCGCATATTGCGCAATCCTGCGGGCGCGGCTACCATTCGCCAATAGGTATACACAGCACAGGCGGCAAATGCGCATGAATGGACAACAGTTAATAAACGCCTTGCGCAGCGGGCAACGCGTTTATGGCAGCGCCATGTATTCGCCCTCGCCGATATGGGCGCGCGTGGTAAAAAATCTCGATTTGGATATGGTCTTTATTGATACCGAACATACGCCGCAAGACCGCAGCGCCATCTCGTGGCTCTGCCAAGTGTACGCCGCGCTCGACCTGGCGCCTGTCGTGCGCATCCCCGAGCCCGACCCCTACCTCGCGCAGATGACCCTGGATGGTGGCGCGCACGGCATCATCGCGCCCTATGTAGAATCGCCCGCGCAAGTGATAGAACTGGGCGGCGCAGTCAAATTTGCTCCGCTGAAAGGCGAGAAGCTGCGCGCGACGCTGGCTGGCGAAAGTGAGCTCGAGCCAGAGCTGGCGGACTACCTCGCGCGGCGTAACGCCCACAAAGCGCTCTTCATCAATATCGAAAGTGCGCCGGCGCTGGAAAACCTCGATGATATCCTGCGCCTGCCGTATATCGATTGCGTGCTGGTGGGTCCGCACGATCTGTCATGCAGCCTGGGACTGCCCGAGCAGTACGACCATCCCGACTTCCAAGCCGCCATCCGCACGATTATCAGCAAGTCGCGGGCCGCCAATGTGGGCGTGGGCATCCATCATAACTTCGCCCATCACGAGATCGAGTGGGTCAAAGCCGGTGCCAACCTGGTCATGCACAGCTCCGACATTTCAGCATTTAACCGCGCTTTGACCGCCGAATTCAGGCAAATCCGCGAAGCCACCGATGATATCGGCGCAATTATTGACGAAGATGTGCATTTTTGACCCCAGCCCAGCCCGCGCGTCGGCAGCGTAGGGGGCGACTCTTGAGTCGCCCGCTAGCCCGACAAGCCCTTCCCCACGTTGCTATGGGGAGACTGGGCGGAGCTCTTGATTGTGAGAGGAAACCTGTATGTACAAGATCTGGTTCGAAAAATCTGTGCCCGACGACTATCGCCCCCTCTTTGAAAGCGTGGCAGATGGCATCTGCCCTGCCGACCAGCCCGATCGCTGGCACAATCTGGAAGAGGCGGACGCGGTCATGGCTGGCGGGAATAGCTACGATGCCGAGTGCATGGATCGCGCGCCGCGTCTGCTAATCATCGCGCGCACGGGCATCGGCTATGACAAGGTCGATATCGCTGCGGCAAGCGCCCGCCAAATCGCCGTGGTCAATGCGCCAGACGCCCCCACCGTCTCGACTGCCGAGCAAGCCATCGCCTTGATGTTCAGCGTGGCGCGCCGGCTCAAAAGCGTAGAAAACGCGCTGAACCATATGCTGGCAAGCGGCGAGCCCGCCAATGTCTGGGGCGACTATCGCGCGCTGGAACTGCAGAACAAGCAGCTGGGGCTGGTGGGTTTGGGGCGCATCGGCGGGCATGTCAGCGGGGTTGCGCGAGCCATCGGCATGCAGGTGGTGGCGTACGACCCCTATGTCGGGGACGATCGCTTCTCGGCGCTGGGAGTCCAACAAGCCGAGTCGCTGGAGGCGCTACTGGGCGAATCCGATGTTGTCTCGCTGCACCTGCCGCTGAACAAGCAGACGCACAAGCTGATGGATGCGCGGCGATTTGCGCAGATGAAAGCTGGCGCGGTCTTCATCAATGTGTCGCGCGGCGGACATGTCGATGAAGCGGCGCTGGTCGATGCGCTGGACGCGGGACGGCTCTTCGGCGCGGGGCTGGATGTGACCGACCCAGAACCACCGCTGGCGGACAATCCGCTGCTGGGACGGCACAATGTGGTGATTACGCCGCATGTCGCCAGCGCCACGCTGGTCGGCAAGCGCCGCCTGGTTGTGCACGCGCTGGAGCAAGTGCTGCAAACATTGCGTGGCGAACGCCCACCGCACCTGATCAATCCCGAAGTCTGGGATGCCGTGCAGGCGCGCTGGGAACATGCGCAGGGTTGACCCCCCTCAATCCCCCCGACAGGTTCACCCCCCTCGGTCCCCCGACGAGTCAGGGGGAGGCTGACCCCCACCCCAAACCCCTCCCCCAAAATGAGGGAGGGGCTTTTCACACCCCATCAATCCACCTGTCGGGTCGGGAGGAGCATAAGGCATTGGCTACCCTGTCCATCCTGATGGGGAGGGGTTGTAGTGGTCGCGCCACCAAGCGGCAAAGTGCGCAATCGCCAGCGCAGAAAATACGAAGAGCAGCGGGTCGGTGGGCGAACGATAACGCGTGCTGGGGTGGAAGAGCAGGTACATCAACGTTTGGCTAAGCTGCACGGCATAGAGCAGGCTCAATGAACGCCAGTCGCGCCGACGCTGCCACGCTCCCACAATCGCCAGCAGCCACAATGCGCCGAAGTAAAGCAGGTGGATGCCGCGCCCCAGCACCGCGAACAAGCTGCTGTCCTGATAGGCCGCATTTGCCCGGGTAACGCCGACATGCGATGCTGCGCCCGCTACGATGTAGACGCGCCCGTTTTCATCAATGGTCAGCCGCTCGCCCTGGCGCAGGTTGTTGAGTGGCGTAACTTGCGGATTCCAGTGCACCAGCAATTTCGTCAGCAGCAATTGCGGGATCTGCGCAGGATTGTCGCGCAGGTAATTCCAGCCGGCCTGGCTGAGGAAAGCGTTGCGGGCCAAGGGCTGGTCCCGTGGCGGGGCAGCTTGTGGCGCAGGCAGCCATTGCACATCGTATCCGGCGCGCAAGATCGCAGTCGTGTGCGGGTGATTGCCTTGATAGATATTCTCGCCGCTGTTGAGAGCGATGG
>JAJDZQ010000149.1 GCA_022824565.1 Anaerolineae bacterium
GCACATGTTCATTGGCGGCATGAGCGGCTTCATAGCTGCCGGGACCAAAGATGATCATATCGCCGAGCGCCAGGTTCATCAGGTGCTTGGCATCGCTGCCTGGCAAATAGCCGATCGGTCCGGGATGCGCGCCCAGCTCGCGGCTGACACAATCCAGAAAAAGTTGCCCCAGCTCGGTTTGCAGCCTCGATTCGAACCAACTGGAATAGACAAAGTCGCCCAGGCTGGCGCTGGCCGGCGCAATATGCACCGAGTCCAGCACAGTTTGCAGTTCGGCGCGCACCTGGGCCGGGTCTTCGCGCGGGATCATGCGCCTGTCGAGCTGAATGGCGCAGCTATCGGGCACGGCATTGGCAGTGCTGCCACCGTTGATGACGCCGATATTGCATGTCGGGCAGCCGACCATAGGATGGCTTCGCGCCGATAGCTCACGATGATAGCCATCCAACGCGCCGATGATTTTGCCCATGGCCACGATGGCGTTGCTGCCGCGGTCGGGGTTGGTGGCATGCACCGATTTGCCGCGCACCTGCACTGTCGCCCGCAGCACGCCCTTGTGCGCTGTGGCCACGCGGTTGGCGGTCTGTTCGCCCACGATGATGAAGTCGCAGGCGGGCAGATGTCCCTCGTCCGCCAGCCATTTCGTGCCCAGTTGCCCGCCCACTTCTTCTTCCGCGGCCGCCACCAGCACGAGCGAACCGCGCAGGTCTCGCCCCGACATGTGCCGCATCGTCAGCATCATGGAAGCCAGGGGGGCTTTGTCATCGATGCTGCCTTTGCCAAAAAGCGCGCCGTTCTTGACGACCGCGGCATAGGGATCGACATGCCAATTGCGGGCTTCGTCGGCGGCGATAGGCACCGTGTCGATGTGCGCATGCAACATGATGCGCGGCTCGCCCTCGCCCAGCGTCGCGATGGTATTGAGCGCCTCGGGCTTTGCAGAAGGCGCAAGCTGCCGCACCCGACAGCCGCTGGCGCGCAGCTCGTCCGCGACGAAATCGGCCATGGCGCGGGTGTCGCCAGGCGGGTTGGGCGACGGGATCTGCACCAGCCGCCGCAGCAAGTCAATCGCGTCCATCTATATGCCCTGTACCGATTTGTATTCTTCCAGCTCTTCGGGCGTATAGACCTGCATCAGCTCCAGCTCGACGCCGCCGGCTTCTTGCTCGAGGAAAGCCACCCAGCCTTCGGGGTGGACATGGCTGCCTTTGACCTTGCAGGCTGCGCATTCCTTGAGCGTTGCGCCTTTGGCTTGGGCAGCGGCCAGCGCCTCGTCGATATTGGGCACGGCATAGCAGATATGATGCAAGCCTTCGTAGCCGCGTTCTTTGATCCAGGCGTCATAGCGTCCGCCCGAGTCCATCGACTGGCAAAGTTGGTATTCTACATCGCCGACATTGAAGATGACGACGACATTGCGCGATTTGTCATATTCGTGCACTTCGGCATCTTGCGCCAGACCGAGGAATTCCTGATAGTTGCGCAACGCCGCCCGCGCGTCCTTCACCGCGAATGCCATGTGTTTGATATAACGTTCGTACATGATTGTCCTCCGAAATCGGCTAAGCAATGAGATTATAGTGTTTTCCTGCCCATGAGGCATCAAAGCAAAGCAGCCTGTGCCGGTTTCCGCGCCACCGATCCAATCTCTCTGTGCCCTCTGTGTTCTCTGTGTAAAAAACGCAATACGATATTGGTTTCACTTCTATGGTTCGCTTTGGCATGATTCACTTTGTTCTAGATCTGCGGGTACAATCACGCAAACTCTTGGGCTGTGAGGACCCGGCATGAAAATCACCCATGTAGAAGCGATACCGCTGTTTGCGTCATTTGCCGAGGCGCTGGGAGAGGTGCCGCCCGAGCTTGCCGTGCCGGCTTTCAGCATGCGCAGCAACCCGCTGCTCGGGCAGGGCGCGGTCATCGTGCGCATCCAGACCGACGCGGGTCTGGTCGGCATTGGCGAGGCGATGGGACGCCCGGGACCGCGCGGCACAGCGGCACACATCAACGAGGTGCTCGCGCCATTGCTGCTGGGCGCAGACCCGCGGCACCAGCACGCGCTGTACACAGCCATGAACGAGGCGATGCGTTTCGCCCCGATGGGCATCAGCGGCGTCGATATGGCGCTGTGGGACTTGCGCGGCAAGATTTATGGCGATTCGCTGCCAAACCTGCTGGGTGGCGCAGTCCGCGACAGCATCGACTGTTATGCCAGCCCCATCCCCTACCTGCCCACGCCCGCCGCATCGGCCAGCAAAGCGCGCGAATTCGTGGCGGCTGGCTTCGGCGCGGTGAAGCTGAAGATCGGCCGTGGCATCAGCTTCGATATAGCGCATGTCGAGGCGGTCGGCGCGGCAATCGGCGCAGACAGAAAATTGTTGGTCGATGCCAATGGCGCCTACACAGTCCACCAAAGCATCGCCCTGGCGAAAGAGCTGGTGCGGCTAGGCGTTTATTGGCTGGAAGAACCAGTGCATCCAGAATATCCCGACGACCTGGCGCGAATCCGCCGGCGGGTTGATCTGCCGGTGGTTTCTGGCGAGTGGCTGGGCAGCTGGTTCCAATTCCGCGATCTGCTGCGCGCCGAGGCTGTGGATATCATCATGCCCAATATCACCCGCTGCGGCGGCATCACGGGCATCATGAAGATCGCCGACCTGGCCATGCTGGACAATGTGCAGGTCGCGCCTCATGGAGTCGGCGCGGGCGTGGGCATCATCGCTGCAGTCGCGGCCTGCGCCGTGCTGCCCAACTTCCTGATTTATGAATACAACCAGCTATTCAATCCATTGCGGCATTCGCTGATGCGCGAGCCGATTCTTTACGAGGACGGCGTCCTGCGACCAAACGAGGGAACGGGCCTTGGGCTCAGCTTGGACGCAGGGACGATTGCCAAGTATCGCGCCGGCTAGGGCAAAGTGCGGATGTACTGCTCTTTCAACCACTTAAGGGTCCCTGAGCTGTCGTATGTTACGAATGCCCAATAGTATTCGGTATCGGGGCACAAGGGGTGGTAATTGGCCGAGTCTTTACCTTCTGATGGCGGTGGTTTTCGCCAGATTGTCTTGGAATGATTCCAGCCACAGTTAGAGGTGTCTTTGGGACGCATAAGGATGGCTACATCCAGTGTAGAAGCGGGTAGATTTTTCCAACTCCATTCAAGATCCGCGCGGTCGCGATAGATTTGATGGATGGTTAATGTGACTGTGGGGCCGGGGGGCGGGCATTTGACTGTCGCGTTCGCCCAGTTGGAAATGCTGCCTTTGGTCTTGACGCGGACTCTGGCGGTATAATTCTCGCCGGGTTGCCCAGCGCCCAGGTTCGCGCTGGTGTTGGTCGTGCGGGCTTGCAGGACGCGCTTGCCGTTTTCGTCGATGAGCCGGTAGCGATAGTGCTTCGCCTTTTCTACCGCGCTCCATTGGAAGAACAAGCCGTCGGAATCACACTTCAGTTGCAGGTCTGCGGGTGGGGCTTGGGCTAAAACCAGCGGCACAAGCGCGAATAGCAGGGCAAAACAAATTGCGAGGGAAGCTGCTCGAATCATTTTTCTGGCTCTTTCTATGTTTATGGGCGAGCAAAGTGTAACATTTATTTATGTTGGCGGCAAACCAAACACCCATTCAGAAGGGGCGGGCCGATGGCGCGCTGCACGCCAGCCGCGAGCCGGGCCTTCGCATCAGCCTCAACGACGCGGCAATACAGCGCTAGCGTAGCGGTTAGTCGCCAGTGTCGGGGCGGCCATAATCGTCCGCAAAACGTGTGATATCGGTTTGCTGCCAATTTCCAAAGGCGACCTCCAACACGCGCACGGCGGGACCACGGCTGGCCAGGCGGTGTTTCGCCCCGGCGGGAATCCAGATTTCTGCGCCGGCCTCAGCTTCGATCAGCTGCTCGTCCACCTGCACCAGCGCGCCATCATCCAGCACGATCCACAATTCGGCGCGGGCGGTATGCGCTTGCAGACTCAGCCGTTGCCCGGGCGCGACTGTCAGCAAACTGACCGTGACTTCGCGGTTGTGCGCATATTGGCGGAAGCTGCCCCAGGGCCGCTGCACCTGCTCGACTGGCGGCGCTGCAGCGGGGATGGGCTTGGTGACAAAGTTGGACATGGCCGAGCCTCTGCGCGAACGGGACAGGCTATACTTTTATCACAGAGCCGTAGAAAAAGTGACAACAGAGGTAACAAAAATGAACCAGCGCGTACACCGAGTGCGAAAGCCCTCGCGCCTGCGGTGATTTTCTCTGTGCCCTCTGTGCCCTCTGTGCCCTCTGTGTCAAAGAATCGCGCAAGGCCAACTTGTTTTCTACCCAGCAGCAACGCGATTGCCCGCAAAATGTCGGCTACAATAGGCGGCATGAACGGCAAGCCAGTCACCTTACTCACCGGCGCGGGCAGCGGCATCGGGCGCGGATTCGCTTTGGCGATGGCGGGGCTGGGCAGTCGTGTCATCGTCACCGATATCGACTTGGCCAGCGCAGAATCGGTCGCTGCCGAGGTCACAGCCGCGGGCGGGCTTGCCCAGGCGCGCCAATTTGATGTCGCCGATGGCCAGGCAGCGCGCTCGCTGGTTGACGAGCTGATTGACGGCTATGGGCGCATCGACCATCTCTTCGCCAACGCCGGCGTATTGGGTCCGACAGCTCTGTGGGAGATCACGCCCAAGGACTGGGATGCCGTGCTGGGCGTCAATATCAAGGGCGCGGCGATAATCTGTCAACTGGTGGCGGCGCAGATGAAAGAGCAGCGGCGCGGGCGCATCATTGTGACCGCCTCGTACAATGGCGTGCGCGTCGACAAGCATGTCATCCCCTACCGCGTCAGCAAAGCCGGGCTGCTCATGTTCAGCAAATGCCTGTCGCAGGTGATGGCGCCGTATGGCGTGACCGTCAACGCCATCTGCCCTGGCGTTACTTTGACGCCGCTCCAGCAGACCTATGCGCAAGCCCTGGCCGACCAGCGCGGCATCAGCCTGGACAACTATCTTGATGAACGCCGATCGCGCATCCCCATGGGCGAACTGACCACCACCGCCGATCTCAATGCCCTGGCGCGATTCCTGGTTTCGGACGAGGCGCGGCTGATCACCGGGCAGTCCATCGCGGTCGATGGTGGCGTCATGGCGAGCTCCTGACGCGCGCCAATGAGCTATCAGGCCTACATCGCCGCCAGCCAGCCCCTCCCGCGCACAATGCGCAGTTGGTATCTCAACGGTCGCGGCCTGGACAGCTTCGGCCAGCATGATCTGCCCAGCAACGAGGCGCTGCCAGACATCGGCGCGGACGAGTTGTTGACGCGCGTGGACGCCATCGGCATTTGCGCATCCGATGCCAAAATGATCAGGCTGGGCGACGCCTATCCGCTCTTTCAGGGACGCGACCTGGCGGCGAATCCACAGCGTCTCGGGCATGAACTGGCGCTGACAGTCGTGCGCGTCGGCGCTGGCTTGGTCGGGCAATATCGGGTCGGGCAACGGTTGGGCATTCAGCCCGATGTATATTTTCGCGGCGAGCGCAGGGCTATCGGCTCGATGATAGCGGGCGGCTACACAGAATACATGACCTTGGACGAGCGGATTCTGCGTGGCGATGCGGGCAGTTATGCGTTGCCGGTCGCCGATTCGCTGTCCTATGCCGAAGTCGCGCTGTCGGAACCCTGGGCATGTGTCGAGGCGGCTTTTCGCCCCTTCCGCCGCTTGAATCTGTTGCCGGGCGGGCTGCTGTGGATAAGCGGGCGCAGCGACGACTTCGACCTGGATATGCGGCTGCCATCGCGGCTGGTAGTCGCCAGTGACATTTCGGCGCGCACAAGCGAACAGTTGGCGCAGCGGCAGACACCGGTGGTCACTGCGGACGGATTGGACGCGGCGCAGGCCGCCCAACGATACACTGGGGGCGCTGGCCTAGACGACATCATTTTGTTCGAGCCAACTGCGCAGCAAATCGAGGCTGCCCAGCAGGCGTTGGCGCGGCGTGGCACCTTGACCATCGCCGGGCTTTCTGCGCCTGGCTACGCCGGCATCGACATCGGGCGCATCCACTACGATTTCAGTGGCATCATGGGCACGGCGCAACCATCGCTGGCGGCCGCCTATGGAGCAGAGTGCAATCGCAGCGAACTGCTGGCTGGCGGCGTCGCCCTCGTGCATGGCGCTGGTGGACCTATGGGGCAAATGCACATCCAGCGGGCGCTGAGCCTGGAGCATCCGCCGCGCGTCATCATCGCCACCAATCGCGGCTTGGGACGGCTGCGGGCGCTGGAAGCGAGATTTGCGCCGCTGGCAGCGGAACGGGGAGTCGATTTTCGAGCGATCAGCCCGCGCGAGAAGCCTGATCTGCTGGAAGCGACAGTCAAAGCGCTGGGCGGCTGCGATGATATCTTGATGATTTTCCCCTCGCCCCCAGAAACGCAACGAATGCCCGACCTGTTGCGGACAGGTGGTGTGCTCAATCTCTTCGCAGGCGTGCCGCCGGGGCAGCAGATCCGCCTGGATATCGACCGCATCCTGCGCGATGGCCTGCAGATCATCGGCAGCAGCGGCTCGTCACTGGCCGATCAAGCGCGCGTGCTGCAACAGACAGCAGCCGGACAACTGGACAGCGCGAGCATCGTCAGCGCGGTCGGCGGACTGGGCACAGTCAAAGCCGCGCTCGCAGCTGTCAATGCGCGGCGATTTGCGGGCAAAATCGTCATCTATCCGGCGCTGGGCGATATGCCGCTGACGCCCGTATCCAACTGGTCGAAGGCGGCAGAAGCGGCTCTGCTGCGAGAGCGACTCGGCGACTAGGCATATATGGGCGAGTCCAATTACGGTCTACCCGCTTCGGTCCACCCAAGCCTATCCAGGAGGCTGTTGCCCAGATCTGCTTCTCCCAGGCCCGTCAGAGGGGACCGAGGGAGGTGTCGGCGCGTCCAAGAAACTCGCTCAGTTGCGCGCGCGTCGGCAAGCCGCTAATCACGCCGACATGCATACAAGCATAAGCGCCGGCTCGCACAGCCAGACGCGCAGCAGCCGCCAGCGAATTGCCTGCGCCCAAGCCCACCGCCAAAGCCGCATTGAAGCAGTCGCCCGCGCCAGTCACATCCACCGCGT
The DNA here is from genome assembly GCA_022824565.1 of Anaerolineae bacterium. Taxonomy (GTDB): domain Bacteria; phylum Chloroflexota; class Anaerolineae; order Aggregatilineales; family Phototrophicaceae; genus UBA6055. The sequence continues at coordinate 7,092 of JAJDZQ010000149.1, forward strand.
CAATCTTGGCTGCCGGCACAGGCAGCGCGCCGCCAGCATCCACGACCAACGCACCCTGCGCGCCTTGCGTGATGACCACTGCGCCCGCCCCCAGCTCCAGCAGTCGCTCTGCCAGCGCAGGAGACGGTGTGGCATCAGCGGGCGGCAAGCCCAACAGCATACGCGCTTCGTAGACATTGGGCGTGAGCACATCGACATAGCGCAAAATGGCGGGGTCGGCGGTTCGCGCTGGCGCAGGATTCAAAATGGTCAACGCGCCTGCGTTTTTGCCCTGCAGCAAGGCCGCTTGCACTGTCGCCTCTGGCACTTCAAACTGCGTCATGAGGATGTCGCTATCGGCGATTTGCGCGGCGCAATCATGCACCTGCTGCGGGCGCATGCGCATATTCGCGCCCAGATCGATGGTGATGAAGTTTTCGCCATCGGGCAACACATTGACGAAGCCCACGCCGCTGTTGAGCTCGGGGATGCGCTGAATAAGGCGCGTGTCGATGCCCTCGCGCGTATAGACAGCCAGCGCCCAATCGCCAAAAGCATCATCGCCCAGGCAAGCCAGCAACTGCACTTGCGCGCCCAGTCGAGCCGCCGCGATGGCTTGGTTTGTGCCCTTGCCGCCAGGTCCCAGGTCGAAGCCGCCGCCGACCAGGTTTTCGCCCGCGAGTGGCATGCGCGGCACACGCAACGTCAATCCCTGTACATAACTGCCGACAATGAAGATGCGCGTCATGACAAGTTCCCTTCAAGCAGCGCAAAATCGCGGGATTGCGCGCTTAAACCATGCGCCTGCACAGAAGCCAGCCCAATAAAAGGAATGCAACAAGTTGAAGGAACGGCTTCGGGGCGGTTCTTGAGCCGCCCACATATTATGATTGCAACTTTGTGGGCGAGACAGCGCCTCGCCCATACCTTTCTTGCTTTGTCCACCCACCTCTCATTATGACGAGACTCCGTCTTGGGTGGGCAAACCAAGCTATTCGCCGCCCGGTCGCAGCACAACCTCGACAGGTTCCCACATGTCGCCGGTGACATCGTGTCCGTCCATGGCCAGCGAGTCGATCGCCGCCTGCGCCAGGTCGCTGCGGTAGGCGTCCATGGCTGGCTCCTCGCTGATGACCTGCCCTTCTAGCGAAACAGCCACGGTCTGCGCCCACAGATCTGCATCCATGATGCCGATGCCAGCTGGCGAGGGCCAAATCAACTTGCTGATCTCGTTGAGCTGCCAGGTTTGATGGCTTTCGCCCAATGTAGAGCCATTGTCCAGCACGATGCCCACGCACTCATCCGGGTGCTCGCGGCAGTGGATCCAACCGCGGAAGCTGGCTTTCAAAAAGGCGACAGCGATGTCTGCATTGCCCTCTTCTGCCAGCCAGTCGGCATTCACGAAGACATGGTCTTGCAGCATGGCGGTGCCCACATCGTTGAAGTCGATGACATTCAGGTCTTCGGGCTGGTAGAGCTCGCCGGTGTCGGGATTGACAGCCTCGAGCACCTGGGCGTATTCGTTGTAGGTCATGGCTTCGGCGGCATCGAGCTCGCCATTCAGCAACAGCGACATATCAAAAGGCTGCTGCACGATCGTCACATCATCGGGATTTTCTGGGTCGATATCGGCGGCGCGCATGGCGGCGAACAGCTCGTGCTCGTTGCCAAAGCCCCAGGTGCCGATGCGCATGCCGCGGAAGTCATCCACCGTCTCGATGCCGGTATCGACAAACGATACTTCGAGCGTGCCGCTGCGTTGGAAGACCTGGGCGATATTCACCAGGTTGACGCCCTGTTCGTTGGATTCCAGCACCTTGGGCACCCAGGCGAGGCCAAATTCTGCGCCGCCAGAAGCCACGACTTGCTGGGGCACGATCTCCACCGCGCCTTCCAATATCGTTACATCCAAGCCCTCGTCGTGATAAAATCCCAGATCGACCGCTGCGAAGTAGCCGGCAAACTGCGATTGAGCCACCCACTGCAACTGCAGTTTGACGGGCATGAGGTGGCCATCGGCGCTGCTGAGGCCCCCGCCAAGCAGCATGGTCAACACCAATAGAAATGTCAGAGTCTTACGCATGTGAATCCTCCAATTGCCAATTGCTTACCAAATTCGTCCGCCCGAAAGTATAGCCAAAAAAGCGCGCAATCGCACAAATCAACAGCAGAAGCCAGCCGCCGCCGCTCTTGCAGCGAAGTGCAAGCCGAGCCAGTCTATTCGCCGCCTGGCCGCAGCACGACCGCCAGTGGCTGCCAGCTTGCGCCTGTCACATCGTGCCCATGCAGCGCCAACGCGTCGATGGCAGCCTGGGCCAGATCGCTACGGTAGCTGTCTGCTGGCGGCGCGCGTTCAATGATTTGGCTATCCAGCGCAATCGTCACGGTCTGTTGCCACTGCTGCCCGTCCATGATGCCGATGCCGGCCGGCGCGGGCCAAATCAACTTGTTCATCTCATTCAGCTGCCAGCTTTGATGACTCTCGCCCAAGATCGGCCCGCGTTCCAGCACCATCTCCACGCAGGCTTGCGGATGGTCGCGGCAATAGATCCAACCGCGCAAACTCGCTTTTAAGAAGGCGATAGCGATTTCGACATGGCCCGGCTCTGCCAGCCAGTCGGCATGCGCAAAGATGTGATCTTGCAACATCGCCGTGCCGAGCTCGTTGAAGTCAATGACATGGAGATCTTCAGGCTGGTACAGACGGCCGGTATCGGGATTGACCGCTTCCAGCACTTGCGCATATTCGTTGTAGGTCATCGCCTGCGCCGCATCCACTTCGCCCGACAACAGCAGCGACATATCAAAGGGCTGCTGCACGATCGTCACATGATCGGGATTGTCGGGATTGATGCCGACAGCGCGCATGGCAGCGAAGAGTTCATGCTCGTTGCCAAATCCCCACGAGCCGATGCGCAGGCCCCGGAAATCCTCGACCGATTCGATGCCAGTTTCCACCAAAGAAACCTGGCGTGTCGCGCTGCGCTGCGAGATTTGGGCGATATTGACCAGGTTGGCGCCCTGCTCGTTGGCTGCCAGCACTTTCGGCACCCATCCCAAGCCGAATTGAGCCGCCCCAGCCACAACCAATTGCTGCGGGACGATTTCAACAGAGCCGCCCAAAATCGTGACATCGAGGCTCTCTTCTTCATAAAATCCCAAATCGTGCGCCGCATAATAACCAGCGAATTCAGCTTGTGTCACCCACTGCAACTGCAGCTTGACCGGCACGAGCTGACTATCGGCGTTGCTGAAGCCAACCAGCCAAAGCAGAACTAATGTTGCCAGGCAATTGCGCATGAGCTTTCTCCCCCCGGGCTGTGCAATCGGCGCAAACTTCTGTGCCAACGATAGCTTATTTCTCTGCTGATCGAACAGCATTAGCCCCCACCCTAAATCCCTCCCCCAGAACGAGGGAGGGACTTCAAAATGTAGTAGCGCTCTCTTTCCCTCGTTCTGGGGCTGGGGGATGGGAGCTGGGGCAGCAAGGGACAACATCGCAAAAAGCTGGGCTGTGCTACACTATGCGCCAGCCACAGTGAAAGGATGCGACCATGCCCGAAGCCCCTGCCTGGCGATTTGACAAGATCATCAAGCCCATGTTCGACCTGCCCGCGCCGCAGCGCATCCTGGCTGGCGGCACCGTGCTGACCTGCCATGGCGACGAAGTTATCGAGCGCGGCTTTGTCGAAATAGCTGGCGGCAGCATTACGCGCCTCGGTCCCTTGGACGACCTAGGCGCGACAGATGCCGAGATCATCGACTGCGCTGGCAAGACGATCTTGCCCGGTCTGATCAATTCACATGCGCACCTGGCTTGGGATGGCGTGCACGATCTGGCGCGGCAATCGCTGGACGACACGCCGGCAATCAGCGCCTGGAAGAGCGCCGGCAACATGCTCAAGTGTCTGCGCGCAGGCATCACTCTCGTGCGCGATCTGGGCATGAACCAGAGCAACTTTTCTGCGAAGCAAGCCATCGAACAGGGCATCTTCCCGGGACCGCGCCTGCTGATCACGGGCGAGGCCATCATCCAAACCGGCGGGCATACCTACTGGTGCTGCCGCGAAGCCAGCGGCGCAGACGAGATGCGGCGAGCTGTCCGCGACCAGGTCAAAGGCGGCGCAGACCTCATCAAAATCATGGGCTGCCACGACCGGCTGGAATTCACCGATGCCGAGCTGCAGGCCGTCATCGACGAGGCGCATCGCAATGGCTTGCCTATCACCGCGCACGCCACGTTTGACGCCTGCATACAACGCATGGCAGAATTCGGCGTGGATGTGATTGAGCATGGCGGCAGCATGAGCGACGAGACGATCCAACTGCTGCTGGACAAGGCTATTCCGATAGTCACGACCTTTGCGCCTTTGCTGATGCAATCACAGCCCGAGCTGGCGCGACAATACAATATCCCTGAATGGAAGATCGCCGAACGCCAAAAAGCGGTCGCCAGCCACGAGCGGTTTGCCGGGCTGGTGCGAGCAGCGCAAGCCGGCGTCACCATCGCGTTTGGCACAGATGCCGGCAGCCCGGTGGTGCCCCACGATGTCGTCGTGCCAGAATTGGAATTTATGGTCAAGCTGGGCATCAAGCGCGACAGGTACGACGCCTTGCGCAGCGCCACCAGCGTGGCCGCCCAGATCAGCGGACTGGACAACCTGCTGGGCAGCCTGGCAGTGGGCAAAGCCGCCGATGTCATCGTCGTCACGGGCGATCCACTGGCAGATCTGGCTGCGCTGCAAGAGGTTGAGCGCGTTTTCGTGGGCGGAAGGCTACTATTTTCGCGCTAAATCTGCATCAATATACCGATAACTGGAGCAGGCAAAATGACACAGTTGCGCGGCATCTACAATATCCTGGCCACGCCTTTCGATAGCGAATACGCGGTCGATTATGCGAGCCTGCGGCGGCTGGTGAGGTTTCAGCTGGGGCTGGGCGCGCAGGGTTTGACCATTTTGGGCGTGCTGGGCGAGGCCGCCAAGCTCAGCGTGGACGAACGACGCGCGGTGATGGACTGCGTCCTCAATACCGTGGCGGGCGCAGTGCCCATCGTGGTCGGCACCAGCCACACCGAGTTGGCCACTTGCATCGCGCTGAGCCAGGCCGCCTTTGCCGCGGGCGCAGATGGGGTGATGATCGCGCCGCCGCCACTGGAAGACAAATCCGACCCGGCTATCCTGGCTTTGTATGAGCAAATCGCCGCCTGTGTGGATGGCGAGATCGTCGTCCAGGACTTCCCGCCTGTGAACGATGTGATCATGTCGCCGGGCGTACTGGCGCAGATCGCCCAACGCATCCCCCAGGCGCGCACCCTCAAGCTGGAAGATCCGCCACTCATGCAGAAGATCGCTGCCATCCGCGAACAAACCGAGCTCTTCGCCATATTCGGCGGCTTGGGCGGCATGTTTTTGCTGGAAGAGCTGAAGCGGGGGGCGGCGGGCACCATGACAGGTTTTGCCTTCACCGAGATCCTGGTGGCGGTGTACGAGGCATTTGTGGCGGGCGAACGCGAGAAAGCCGAGGCGATCTTTGACAAGTATGTGCCGCTGATCCGCTATGAGAATCAGCCGGGCATCAACCTGACGATCCGCAAGGCAATTTTGCAACGACGCGGGGCGATTGCGAATGCCACGCCACGGCCGCCTTTTGCCGCCATCGACGCTGGCACGCAAGCCGAAATCGACTGGTTGCTGCGGCGCGTCGGCATTGATGACCCTGCGCAGAAGGTCATGTAGGGGCGCAACCCCACCCCCGGCCCCTCCCCGACGAGTCAGGGAGGGGAGCCAGAGCCTGCTTCCCCCTGACTCGTCGGGGGGGGGATTGAGGGGGGGGTGAACCAGTCGGGGGCTAACCCTCTGTGTTTCCGTTCTTTTCGCTATAATCGCCCCAAACACAAGCGAGCAAAGGGAAATCCTATTATGGACTTGGGACTACAGAACAAGGTCGCCTTGGTGGCGGCATCCAGCAAGGGCTTGGGATATGGCGTGGCGAGGGCGCTGGCGGGCGAGGGGGCGAAAGTCTCGTTGTGCAGTCGCACGCTGGATGATGTGCAAGCCGCCGCGAGTCGACTGGCTGCAGAAACAGGCGCAGAGACCAGGGCCAGCGCCTGCGATGTGCGCAATCCAGAGCACATCCAGGCTTGGGTGGAAAAGACCGTCGCCGCCTGGGGACAAATCGACTGTCTGCTGGTGAATGCCGGTGGACCGCCCGCCAAGACCGTCAAGGAAATGTCCGATGCCGATTGGCAAGCCGCCTTTGAGCTGACCTTGCTCAGCAGCGTGCGCATGATCGCCGCTGCGATTCCACATATGCGCGCTGGTGGCTCGATATTGACCGTCACATCGGGCAGCGTGCGCGAGCCGATCCCGCGATTGGCGCTGTCGACAGTGATGCGCGCGGGCGTGGCTGGCCTGGTCAAAACACTGGCGGACGAGCTGGCGGACGCTGGCATTCGCGTCAACAACCTGGTGCCAGGCCGCATCGATACAGACCGCGTCGCCCAGTTGGATGCCAATACCTCTGCCAAGCTGGGCATCAGCATGGAAGAAGTGCAGAAACGCAGCCTGGCCGGCATCCCTCTGGGACGTTATGGAACGATCGACGACTTTGGGCGGGCCGGCGCATTCCTGCTTTCGCCAGCAGCCAGCTATATCACCGGCGCGACCTTGCGCGTCGATGGCGGCGCGGCGCGTTCTATCTAAACAAAAGGGACAAACCATGACTGCTGTGCAAGCGCTTGCCGAACACATCGGCGAATACAACGACCTGCTCAACACCATGAACATCCTGCGCTGGGATATGCGCACGAAGATGCCACCTGGCGGCGCAAACACGCGGGGTATGCAGCTGGCCACACTGACCAGGCACGCCAAGCGACACTTTGTCAGTGACAAGACAGCAAAATTGCTGGATGCTGCCGAAAGCGAAACTGCCCTGGTCGACGCCGACCCGTATGCCGCCCGCGCCATCGCACAAACGCGAGCTGCCTACGAACTGCAGAAGCGCATCCCCGCCGCGCTGGTGGGCAAATTGGCAGAACTGGGACCAGCCTCGGAAGCAGCCTGGGCGCGCGCCAAAGCTGCCAGCGACTTCGCGACCTTCCAGCCCTACCTCGAGCAGATGCTTGCTCTCAACATACAGCTGGCCGATGCCATCGGTTTCAGCGACCAGCCATTTGACGCGCTGGTCCAGCAATTCGAGCCCGGCATGACGGCTGCTCGGCTACAGGCGCTCTTCGGTGAATTGCGCGCCGGATTGCTGGCTTTGCTGGCGCGCATCACAGCCAAAGACGAGCCTTTGCCGCGCGATTTGTGGGCGCAGGAATATGCGCTCGGCGCACAGCAGCAACTCTGCCACGAACTCGCCGCGTTAATCGGCTTTGATTATGCCCGCGGCCGCCTCGACAGCGCGCCACATCCTTTTGAAGTGTCTTTCACGCGGGAAGATGTGCGCATCACGACGCGCTACGATTTGCACTATCTGCCGATGTCGCTGTTTGCCGCGCTGCACGAAGCCGGACACGGACTCTACGAACAGAATGTCTCGCCCCGCTTGACCCGCAGCGCTTTGACGACCGACTTCATCGGGCAATATGCGGTGGGCGGGACGAGTTATGGCGCGCACGAATTCTCGTCGCGACTGTGGGAAAACCAGATCGGCCGCTCGCGCGCATTTTGGGCCTTGCACTTCGGCCGCTTGCAACAGGCGTTCCCGGCGCAGCTGGGAGATGTCGATGCCGCGCTCTTTCATCGGGCGGTCAACCGCGTCCGCCCCAGCCTCATCCGCGTCGAAGCCGACGAAGTCACCTACAACCTGCACATCATGCTGCGGGCAGAGATCGAAATGGCGCTGCTGGATCAGTCGCTGACGGTGGCCGATCTGCCCGAAGCCTGGAACGCCACTATGCAGGATTATCTGGGCTTGACGCCGCCCGATGCTGCCCGCGGCGCGTTGCAGGATGTGCATTGGTCGGCGGGCACTTTTGCCAACTTCCCCTGCTACACAATCGGCAACCTGATGGCGGCGCAGGTCTTCGAAGCAGCGCACACAGCCATGCCCGAGCTGCCGGATAGCCTCGCCCGCGGAGAATATGGCGGCCTGCTGGACTGGCTAAGGCGCGAAATTTATCAGCACGGACGCGCCTATAGCAGCGATGAATTGTTGACTCGCATCAGCGGCGGATCGCTGAGCACCGCGCCACTGCTGCGCTACCTGGAGTCGAAGTACGGCGCGCTCTATGGCTTGGATTGACAGCCGACAATGGATAACGAAGGACACGGACGCATGACCGCTCTCCCCTATCAAGACCCCGCCCGCCCGATCGCCGAGCGGGTGGAAGACTTGCTTGCGCGCATGACGCTGGAAGAAAAAGCCGGCTTGATGTTCCAAACCATGCTGATGATCCCGCCCGATGGCCGCTTCGACCCCGATAGCGGCGGTCCCTTCGGCTTCGCCACGCCTCGCCAGCTGCTGGACAAGGCGCTGGTGCATTTCAACCTGGTTGGTTCGGCGCCGCCTGTCGAGACGGCGGAGTGGCTGAACCAGCTGCAGGGGCTGGCGGCAGAATCGCGCCTGGGCATCCCCATCACCATGTCCAGCGACCCGCGCCACACCCGCAACGAGCAAATGGGCGCCATGATGAGCACGCCCGGTTTTTCGCAATGGCCCGAAACGACGGGCTTGGCGGCCATCGGCGACCCAGAGCTGGTGCAAGAATTCGCCGATATCGCCCGCCAGGAATATCTCGCTGTCGGCTTGCGCGCCGCCCTGCACCCGATGGTCGACCTGGCCACCGAGCCGCGCTGGGGGCGCATCAATGGCACCTTCGGCGAAGACTCGGCGCTGACAGCCCGCCTGACCGCCGCCTATATCCGCGGCTTCCAGGGCGACAAGCTGGGAGCGCAGAGCATCGCCTGCACAACCAAGCATTTTCCCGGTGGCGGAGCGCAGAAAGACGGCAGCGACCCGCACTTTGCCTATGGCGCAGAGCAAGCCTACCCAGGCGGCAACTTCGACTATCATCTGCCGCCCTTCGCCGCGGCCATCGAAGCCGGCACAGCCATGATGATGCCCTACTATGCCAAGCCCATGGGCACAGAATACGCAGAGGTGGGCTTCGCTTTCAACAAAGGCATCATCCGTGATTTGCTGCGCGAACAGATGGGCTTCGACGGCGTCGTCTGCACCGACTGGGGCGTGCTCACCGATGACAACATCATGGGCAGCCCCTTCCCGGCGCGGGCTTGGGGGGTCGAGCATCTGACCGTGCCCGAGCGCATCGTCAAGGCGCTGGCAGCCGGCGTCGACCAGTTCGGGGGCGAATCCTGCCCCGAGCTGATTGTGGAGCTGGTGCGCGCTGGGCGGGTGAGCGAGGCGCGCATAGACGAAAGCGCCCGGCGACTGCTGCGAGACAAATTCCGCCTCGGCTTGTTCGAAAAGTGCACGGTCGATGCCGCCGCCGCCGCCGATGTCGCTGGGGCACCAGCTTTTCGAGCCGCCGGCGAAAGCGCCCAACGCCGCTCTATGGTGCTGCTGAAGAATGACGACTGCCTGCCTCTGCGCGGCCGCCCCAAGCTCTACATCGAGAATGTGGATGCCGCCGTGGCCGCCGAATATGGCGATGTGGTCGATACGCCCGCAGCCGCCGACTTCGCCATTTTGCGTTTGCAGACGCCTTTCGAGCCGCGCAGCGACTTCTTCCTCGAGCAAATGTTTCATCAAGGCGACCTCGACTTCAAAGAGCCGGAGCTGGGCCGGCTGCTGGATATCATGGCGCGGGTGCCGACCATCGTCGATATCTACCTGGAACGGGCGGCGGTTATCCCAGAGATCGCCGAGGCGGCAGCAGGGCTAGTGGCCAATTTCTCGGTGAGCGACGCCGCCGCGCTGGATGTCATCTTCGGGCGCGCCCGACCCGAGGGCAAACTGCCATTTGAGCTGCCGCGCTCTATGGACGCCGTGCTGGCGCAGCGCAGCGACATGCCGCGCGATTCGCAAGATCCGCTCTTTGCATACGGACACGGACTTTCCTATTGATTGCCACAGAGGCACAGAGGCGCGGAGGATTTCTGCAAATCATTCCGTCGTAGGGGCGACTCTTAAGTCGCCCAATTGAACCATTGCGGTGTTGTGGGCGAGACAAGTCTCCCCCCTACGGCAAGCGACTATGGCAGAATGCCGTTTAATTGACATTTTTGCAGCAAGCCTCCCCCTGACCTGTCGGGGGGACCGAGGGGGGTTAATTCCTGTTAGGAAATGAAAGGGGTCATAATGAAACGCCACATAGCAACAATAATCGTTGTCATCGTCATCGCCGCGCTGGCGATCCCCGCGTTGGCAAACGACACGCAAGAGCTACGCTTCCTCTGCTATCAAGACGGCAACGAATGCGAAGTCTACGCGGACATGCTGGCGCGCTTCACAGCCGAAAGCGGCATCGCGGTCGCAGTCGAAATCGCGCCTGAATCCGAGATTGTCGCGGCGCTCGCCGATGGATTGCCCGCAGATATCGTGCGCCTGTCCGACCCAAGCTCCATCCCTGACGACACCTTCGGCACTCCCGACTCGCTGGCGGTGATCGCGCCATTCGTCAACTTGTCGCTGTTTGCAGAGGCGGGCGTATCTGTGCCCGACGATGGCGAAACAGCAGCCAGCTGGGACGAGTGGCTGGAAGCGCTGGAACTGGTCGTAGAGCGCACCGATGCTCAATATGCGCTGGCGGTGGACAACAAAGGCCATCGGCTGGTTGGTCCTGCCATGAGCCTGGGCGCGCAGTATTTCGACGCTGAAAGCAACCTGACGCTGCCCGACGATTCGGGTTTGCGCGCCTTCTTGTCCATCCTGAGCGAGCTGCTGGACGCGGGCATGACGCCGCAGGACACGCTGCTGGGCACGGGCAAATCGCAGGATTATTTCACGCGTGGCGAGACGGTCATGTACATCTGCGGCAGTTGGAAAGTGGAGGAAGTGGCGCAGCAGGTCGGCGCGGACTTCGACTGGGCGGTCTTGCCCAATCCGTCTGGCGCGGGCGGCAGCACAGCCGTTGCGCAAGCGACATCTCTCGTCGCTCAGGCTGGCGCGCCAAATAGCCAGGCAGTGAAGGAGGTCATGGAATGGCTTGCTCGCTCCGGGCACATGCGAGAATTCGCCCGGCGGACGTTGCTTGTGCCGGCAATGGAGTATGCTGCGGACGACACGCTCGCTTATGACACGGATGATCCGGTCGTGGCGGCGGCGCTGAATGCTTTTGCCCGCGAGGCGCTGAACTTGCAGGATCAGGCTGGCCTACTTCACATTCATCCGTGGGCGGGCGTGTATTACGCGGCGTCCGACGAATACCTGCGCGCCTACTTCGCTGGCGATGTGGACATGGACGAGGCGCTGGCCGGCATCAAAGCGGCGCTGGCGGACGCGCAGAGTGCCTCCCTCCGACCTGACGAGGAGACCGAGGGGAAATAAAGGAAAACGCCATGACAAACCAGGAAATGCGCATCGGCTTCGTGCCCATCGCCAGACCGACATTTGATCTGGGCTTGGCGCGCGATCTGACAGCGCAGGTGGCTGAGGCGCTGGCGGATTACTCGCTGCTGGGTTCGAGCGAACTGGTCATGGACGGGGCGGCTGTGCAATCGCGCATAGCCGAGCTGGCCGATTCGCGGCTGGATATGCTGCTGCTGCTACAAGCGAGCTTCGCCGACAGCACCATGGCGCTGGAACTGGCGCGCGCGCTTGATGTGCCGCTGCTGCTGTGGGCGCTGCCCGAGGCGCAGGTGGGCGGGCGACTGCGCATCAATTCGTTCTGTGGCGTCAACCTGGCGGCGCATGGCTTGCGGCGAGCGGGCATCGTCTACGAGACGATCGTTGCCGCGCCAGAGGACCCGGCTGCGCATGCCAAACTGCACAATTTCGCGCGGGCGGCGATGGTCAAGCGCCGTTTGCAGGGAGCGCGCATCGGTCGGCTGGGCGAAAATCCCGATGGCTTCGCGACTTGCCTGGTCAACCGGGCGGGACTGCGCTCGCAACTGGGCGTTGAGGTGCCGCAATATGCATTGACATCTTTTTTTCAGCGGGCGCGGGAGGCAGATCCAAGGCGGATTGATGCGCTGGCGGACGATCTGCGCGAGCGCCTGGCCGACTTTGATGCCCACGACGCGGACGAAACCCGCGGCACACTGGGCGCATTCCTGGCTATGGACGAGCTGAGCAAAAACGAAAGGCTGGACGGGGTGGCGGTGCGCTGCTGGCCCGAGTTCTTCACCGACCTGGGCTGCTCGGCTTGCGGCGCGATGTCTTTGTTGAGCGATGCGCTGACGCCGACCAGCTGCGAGGCAGATGTCAATGGCACGATCACGCAACTGATTTTGCAGTGGCTGAGTGGCGCGCCGGCTTTTGGCAGCGATATCGTGGCCTTCGACCTGGATGCCGATACGGCAACGGTCTGGCACTGCGGTTTGGCGCCGCTTGCCCTGGCCGACCCGGCTGTGACTCCCAGCGCGACCCTGCACTCCAACCGCGCCAAGCCCTTGCTGATGCAGTTCCCGCTCAAGCCAGGACGATTGACAATCGCGCGATTGAGCGAAGCCAGCGGCGACTTCCGACTGGTTGTCGGGACGGGCGAGATGCAAAAAGCGCCGATGGCCTTCAGCGGGACGAGCGGGCAGATACGCTTCGATAGCGGGGCGGCTGTGGTGATGGACAAGCTGCTTGGCGAAGGGCTGGAGCATCATGTGTCGCTCACATATGGAGAGCACGCGCAGGCGCTGGAGATGCTGGCGCGCATGCTGGGCATGCCGGTGCTGCGACTGTGATGCAGAGCAATCGCATCAATACGCATCCCAAAGTGACAGCGACCAAATGGATCAAATTCTTGCCACAGAGGCACGGAGATACAGAAGCAAATCCAAGAGAGTAATGAAAGAAAAAATGAACCACCGAGTACACCGAGTTGAAAGAGTACACCGAGTGATTAACAGCTCTGTGCCCTCTGTGTTCTCAGTGCCCTCTGTGCTCTCGGTCGTATGCTTCATCTTTACTGGCTCGCTCGATAGCGTCTTCAACAAGGCCAGCGATGGCATCGGGCGGCAAGAGGAGCTGCCCATCACCTTCGTTTTTGGCTTCTTGCAGAAGTACATCACGACCGGGATTGCGACTTCGGGGATGAAGTAGCGGGGCGGGGAATGGCGAGGGTATTGCATCTGCGCGGGCTGCTGCGCAATATCAATTATGGTCCGCTGTTTCGCTTGCGCCTATGGAATATCGTACTCTTCCGGGTCTTTGTGCAATCGGTCGTATTCTTCATCTTTGCTGGCTCGCTCGATAGCGCCATCAACAAGGCCAGCGATGGTAGCGGGCGGCAACAGCTTCTTCATTAGTTCTTGCGCCATCATGTTGCCCATGACATTTCCAGCGACAGAGATTGACATGCGCAGGTAGTCCGGGTTTTTTGCACCGTCTCTTCGCTCGCCTTGCACGCAACGCAATTTGTCGATTAGGCTGTCTTCGCAATCGCTCCAGTCGTCCAGCACTTTTTCGACAACATAATAGGCAATCTGTTCAGCCATAAAGTATTCCAGGCGCTCGACGCCCTTCTTGTTCCATAGGAATTGATTCTGTCCTGATTGGGGCATAGTGCCCTCCTAACAAAATAGCGTTTTCAAACGCGTCCGAAGCGATTGCTCTGGCCTACCATGCGGCCGCGCGATTGCAAGTGGCAGTTTGAAAGGAAACAGCTACGCGCTACAATCGTTGATATGGACAGCAGCCGAGCGTGACACGCAGCATGACGGAAGAGCTGGCAAGATGATTCTAAACAGCCAGGTTGTGCAATCTGATGTCAATCAGTTTCTGGCGTCTGACGAATTTGTTGATTGCGAGCTTGACCTGACATTCCTCGACCCGCCTTTCAACCAGGCGAAGCAATATGCCTCGCACGATGACGACATGCCAGAAGCGGAATACTGGGATTGGATGACGCATGTCTGTGGCGCTGTCCAAGCCCAGACATCGGACGGCGGCGCAATCTACTTCATGCAGCGCGAGAAAAATAGCGAACAGGTCTTGCGCTGTCTGCGAGAAGCGGGCTGGACCTTGCAAAACCTCATCATCTGGAAGAAGCTGACCTCGGCCGTGCCCATGTCGCGGCGCTTTGGCAAGCATTATCAGATCATCGCCTACGCCACCAAAGGGGTGCGGGCGCGTGTTTTCAATCGCCTGCGCATCGACCCGCCGCTGCCAGCCAACTACCGCCAGAAACGCGAAAATGGCCTGTATGTAACCGATATCTGGGACGACATCCGTGAGTTGACCTCGGGCTACTTCGCTGGCGATGAAGCCTTGCGCGATATGGACGGCGCGCGCTTCCATAAACAGCAGGCACCTCTCGCCCTGCTGCTACGCATCGTGCTGAGTTCGTCGCTGCCAGGCGACCTTGTGTTTGATCCCTTCGCCGGGACGGGGACGACGTTGGTGGTGGCCCAGCAATCGAATCGGCGCGGGCTCGGTGTCGAGATTGATCCAGACAACGCCGCTTGTATTCGCCAACGTTTGCTCGAAACTCGCGAGTCTGACGATATTTGCCGCTTCCACGACGAGTATCGATTCACTGAGAATCTTCCCGCAATTTGGGATGGAGTCAATGAGGATGAGCAGGAAAATGTACTCCATCTACCACTTTTTCGCGCAGCTGTACCGTAATCGCAAAGTACTGGAATTCGTCGACAAGCTAGACGATTTCCCATGGGATCGCGAACTCTTTTCCTACGAAGGAAGGGGCAGATTCCCAGACTTCGCCATCCGCGTCAATCCGGCTGGCGATCCACCTGGTGGCGAATTGGTCGAAGTCAAAGACAGCAAGTCGTACCGGGTGTCATCGTTCAATTCAACGATTCCAACCGGTACAAAGCAGATAGCCGAACTCACCAGCGGCAAGCGCAGCATAATACGCGAACAAATGGAAGCGGCTGGCGATCATATCCATTCGCTGCCTCTGCGTGAGGTCTATTACCTGCTCAGGGGCAAGTCAAAAGGCAGTTGCAAAATCTTTCTGGTTCACGGCAACTTCTTTGAGACAGTGAAGGTCGAAGAATTGATTCAGCAGGCGTTTGGGCAAGTCCTAGAAGAGCGACTTGGGCAAGAAGACGAGGCCATAACGCCAGAGTTATATGCCTTGCTATTGCGCATATTCTCGCGGCAGGACAGTTTTAGCAAAGTGCGACATGTCGCCAAGGCGTCCGTGAAACTTCGCTTTCGGATCATGACAGAAGTGAAGAAAGAAGGCAACATCTTCAATTCCAAACTCTATCCCCAGATCGCCGACAACACAATCAACCTGGTCATCCCCCAACACAGTGATGCTGATATTGCCCGGCGCAAGCGACACCTGCGACAAGCCCTCGCCAAAGCAGAACTCGCGCAAGGCACAGAGTTCACCATCACCCACCCCTTCAACGGCGACTTCTTCGGCCTGAGTTATTCCTTGTAAGTCCCGCGCCCGCAATGCACAATGCAGCCAATCCAATCGAACCCAACAGAAAGGCGCATCATGAAAACAGTCTTCGTCGTCTATGCAGATGACAATGTCGGCACCGCCGTGCTTGAGCCAATCAGCGCCGGCGACAGTGTGGCCAGCAACGGCGAGCGCAGCGACATCCAGCTAACCGCCCGCGCCGATATCGCCTATGGGCACAAGATCGCCCTGCTGGATATCGCGGCTGGCGCAACTGTGCTGAAGTACGGCTTGTCCATCGGCAGCGCCACCAGAGACATCCGCGCTGGCGACCATGTGCACACCCACAATGTCGAAAGCAACCGCGGCCGCGGCGACCTCGCCGAAAGCTAAAAACAAGGAGACCTATCATGCAGCAATTTATGGGCTACAGACGCGCCAATGGCGATGTCGGCGTGCGCAACCACCTGCTGATTCTGTCCGGCACGGTGTATGCCAATGGCGTGGTCGAGCGAGTCGCCGATGCCATTCATGGCGCAGTGCCCGTCACGCATGCCAATGGCCGCTGCCAAGTCGCGCCAGACCTGCGGGTTACACGGCGTTTTCTGGCGGGCACGGCGATGAACCCCAATGTCGGCGCGGTGGTCATCATTGACCACTTCAAAGAAGAAGGCATGACAGCCGAAGACCTGGCGGACGACATCGCGCCAACCGGCAAACCTGTCGCCACCGTCAACATTCGCGCCGATGGCGGCTATATCAACGCGCTGGCAAAAGCGACCCGCTATGCCCAGGACTTTGCGCGGCAGATCAGCCGACTGCAGCGCGAGCCCGCGTCTATGAGCAAAATCCTCTTTGGCACCGAATGTGGTACATCGGATACCACCTCGGGCTTGGCGTCCAACCCGGCGAATGGTTTGGCTGGCGAGCTGCTCATCGCGCAGGGCGGACGCATGCTGATGGCGGAATGTACCGAATGGATGGGCTGCGAAAATTGGCTCACCGACAAAGCGGCCAACCCCTCAGTCGCCGCGGCCATCATCGCCGGCGTCCAGCACATGGAAGCGCGCGCCCTGGCCAGTGGCGAGGACATTCGCGGCTCGCAGCCCACCGGCGACAACATGGCTGGCGGATTGACGACCATCGAAGAAAAGTCCATGGGCGCGGTCAAGAAGATCGGCGACAGTCCCATTATCGAACACCTCGATATTGCGGCGGCGCCAACACAGACTGCACCAGGCAACTATGTCATGTATGGACCGGGCATGGGCGCAGAGAGCATCAGCAGCATGGCCGCGGCTGGCTGCCAGGTGCTGACCTTCTGCACGGGTGGCGGACACACTTCCAACCACCCCATCATGCCGACCATCAAAGTTACTGGCAACCGCAACTCCTATGAGCTGATGCGCGACACAGTCGATGTCGATGTCAGTGGCGTCTTCACCGGCGATCTGACACTGGCTGAAGCCGGGCAGATTGTCTATGACGAGATGGCGCGTGTCTGCAGCGGCTATTTGACCAAGTCCGAGGCATTGCGCGACAACAACAGCTTCGCCATCCATCGCGTCGGACCAAGCATCTAGCGCACAGCAATTCACCGCTCGCTATGCTAATGGATTATCGCGTAAGGCATTGAGGAGAACTGCCAGAGAACTCGTGAGGGAGGCGCGGAGGGTTGCCTTTGTCGCCTTCTGCCCTCATTATTACTCTGGATTAAATCCCATAGGTGGCTTTTCGTAGTCTACATTCCAGTGTTTTATTAGCGCGTCAAGCTTATGATTGGCTTCCGCAATTGCCGCTCGATTCTGCTCGATAGCCGCTCGATTTTGCTCGATAGCCATTACCATGTTGGGTAACACTTGATCCAACCCGTCCATGATTTTATCTTGTGTACTGCGTAAGGCTTCGTACTCCAAAGCCATTCTTTGGAATCTAGCGTCAGTCATGACCATAGCGCTACTGGGCTCTTCTCAAATATGTCGCAATGTAGGAATAGGCTAGCACATATTTTTCGTGATGCAAGTTTTTTTGTTAATAGAAGTGGCAATACAGGAGCTTCAGCGAAGTGAAAATTAGCTTGCCCTATAGTGAAGGCACAATCCAGGCCAAACTGCCCGCCGACTTCAGGATCGAACGCATCGCGCCTCGTTCGCAAGCCGCTGCGCAGGACCCCGCCGCGACGGTCATGCAAGCGGTCTACAATCCCCTGGGCGATGTTTTGCCGCCACGCGCGGGCATGCGAGTCGCCATCGCCATCAACGACAAGACCCGCCCCGTCCCGCACGAATTCCTGCTGCCGCCCGTGTTGGCCGGTCTGCGACAAGCTGGCGTTCGTGACCAGGATGTGCATTTCCTCATCGCCACCGGCACGCACCCGGCCATGCCGCCCGACAAATACGCGACCATCCTGCCACAGGAAATCCTCGACAGCTACCGCGTCAGTTGTCACGATGCCGAAAACAACAGCAGCCTGACGTCACTGGGCGAAACTTCGCGAGGCACGCCCATCGCCATCAACAGCGACTACATGGCCGCCGACTATCGCATCGTCATCGGCAACATCGAGCCGCATCAGTTCCAGGGTTTTTCGGGCGGCGTCAAGAGCGCTGCGATCGGCTTGGCGGGAGTGGAGACCATCAACCACAATCACGCCATGATGCGCCATGACGCAGCTATCTGGGGCAGCTATCTGGACAATCCCGCTCGGCAGGATGTCGAGGAAATCGGCGCGCGCATCGGCATCGACTTTTGTGTCAACGCTATTTTGAACGCCAATAAGCGACTTGTGCGGGCATTTGCCGGCGACCCTGTGGCGGTGATGCAAGCGGGCATCCCGGCCGTGCGCGAGCTGAATGCCGTGACGGTGTCTGCGCCGGTCGATCTGATGATTGCCTCGCCGGGCGGGCATCCCAAAGACATCAACCTGTACCAGGCGCAGAAAGGCCTGGCGCACGCGTCTGCCGTAACGAGGTCGGGTGGGCACATGATTCTCTGCGCGGCTTGTCCAGAAGGCGCTGGCAATGCCGATTATGAGCGCTGGATGCGCCAGCCACAGATCGACAGTCATGCAGCAGTCTTCGACGAATTCGCGCGAGAGGGCTTTCGCGTCGGGCGGCACAAGGCTTTTCAGGTATCTCGGGATGCAGCGCGCATCCAAACGACGTTGGTCACAGACATGGCTGATGAACTGGTGCGTGCGCTGCTGCTAGCGAAATCGGAGAGTTTGCAGGCGGCCGTGGACGAGGCGCTGTTTTGCCTGCCACCTGGCGCGCGCATCGGCGTCATGCCCGCGGCGAA
>JAJDZQ010000064.1 GCA_022824565.1 Anaerolineae bacterium
CTATCCGAGCTGCCGTGCGCGATGCCGCCAGACTCTGCCAACTGGTGCAAGACCGCTACCTGAGCGCCAGCACAAAGACGGCGGGCGATCATTCCGAGCCAGTGACAATCGCCGATTACGGCTCGCAAGCCATCATCTGCCGCGCCTTGCAGCAGCACTACCCAGATGACGCGGTCGTCGCCGAAGAATCGGGCGGGCAATTCATCCAGCTGGTTTCCAGCGAAAAACGCGCGCAGGTGCTGCAACTGCTGGCGACTGTGCTGGGCGAGGCGGTGAGCGAGGCGCAGCTTTTGGCTTGGCTCGATTTCGGCACAGGCCGGCGGTCTCGGCGCACCTGGGTGATCGACCCCATCGATGGCACAAAAGGCTTCCTGGCGCGGCGGCATTATGCAATCGCCTGCGGTCTGCTGATAGACGAAAGGGTTGCCGGTGGCATCATTGCGGCGCCGGGTTATAACGCAGGGGAAGGCAGACCCCCCTCGGTCCCCCCGACGAGTCAGGGGGAAGGTAGACTCCCCTCGGTTCCCCCGACGAGTCAGGGGGAAGATGGCCCTGGTGCGTTGTTTTATACGGAGGGCGGCCTGGCTTATCGAGCGCCATTGGCGGGAGGCGCTGGGCAGCGAGTGACGGTATCGGCGCGGCGGGATGTCGATGAATTCGTCGCTGCGCAGAGCTACGAACGGGCGCATGCCAGCAAATCACGCATGGGCCGGGCGCGGGAGCTGGCGGGTTTGGGGGGCGCGCGCATCATCGAGCTGGACAGCATGGAGAAATATGCTTTGGTGGCTTGTGGCGATGCCGATTTGTATATGCGCTTGCCGCGTCCGGGCAGCGCTTATGCGCATAAGGTCTGGGATCATGCCGCTGGCGTGGCGCTGGTGCAGGCGGCTGGCGGTATGGCGACGGGGCTGGACGGCGAAGAGCTGGATTTTTCGCGAGGCGAGACTCTGCCCAATGCGGGCATGATCATCAGCAACGGACAGCACCATGCGCGGCTGGCCGAGGCGGTGAGACGGGCGATGACAGATTGACTGTATAGCGCGACACAGGCTATAGTACAAATGTGTTAATTCGAGACTGCTGAAGGCAAGTGTATGCCGCTAAAACGGAATGTTATTCAGGTCGGTGACGCATTAGCCTTGCTGGATGAGGTTGAGGACGAATCAATTGATCTCATCGTATGCGACGGACCCTATGGCGTCACGGAGAATGAGTGGGACCAAATCCCAAATATCCAAGAGTACAATCTTGATCTTATAAGAAGATTTTCTTCAATACTTAAAGATGGCGGCGCTTTGTATTTATTTGGGAAGCCAAACTGTATTGACTTTATTGATTACCGCCCGTACTTGAATCTGAAATCAAAAATTGTTTGGTATCAGCCAAGCCGGCTGGCTCAAGGAAGGATCAACTACACGAACAATTATGATGTCATCTGTTACTTTGTCAAAGGGCACAGACCTCGCTGTTATAACTTGGATCATATCAGGGTCGCTCAGCTAGTAGAGCTTGAGCATCGGCTTCGCTGTGAACGGGTACCCTCTGTTAAAAACGGCAAGTATGGGAAGACTAAATTTAATGCCAAGGGGAAAAACCCAGGAGACGTCTGGGGAGATATAAAACAGCTTACCTATAAGTCGAAAGAGCTTGTATGTAGAGAGACTCTGAATACTATTCAGAAGCCGGAAAAGCTAATTGAACGACTGGTCTTGGCTAGCTCGAGCCCTGGCGATCTTGTATTGGATCCGTTTGCAGGCGTGGGTACTTGTCCTGTCGTGTGCCAAAGGCACCAGCGCAATTTTATTGCATTCGAGATTAACGTAGAGTTCGTTAACCTAGCAAACTTGAGACTAGAAGCTACTGAACGACAGCTAAAAATGGAGATTTAATTTTGGCTCAAGATGTCTATAAGCCTCTCATAAAACTTGTTCAACAGGCATTTGCTCTAGCAAAGAGTTTGGGCATACCGAATCTTTTGCAGCCAGGTCTTGCCAAAGAGATAGTTATTGCCGACATACTCGGCCATGAAGTAATACCTGCAAAGCGCCAACCCGATGCGCGCGATCCCGAAAACCCAGCAATCATGTACGAATATCTTAGTTGTAAGGAAGGTGGCTCTGGACAATTTGACAGAATGTTCAAGTCGCCGCTTGATAAGCGAGAAAGATCACTAGATAGAATTCGACGAAATGCAAAGATCTACCTTGCTGTCTTCTATGCAGACAATCAATTAGAAGTCAAGACGATTTACGAACTTGACCCCAAAGTAGTTGAACAAGAAGCTGTTCGTCAGTTGGATAGAAGCGCAAACGACATTTCTCATGTTGGATTCTCAATATCATGGACATCACAGCACGGTCAGGTTGTATATCATGATTATAGAATCACATAACGAAGGATAACGGTCAAATCGCCATCTGCTGCGGACGCCGCCCGGCGATAAGCCCTATGTACTCTTCTATTAATTCATCCATAATCGCCTCCCAGCTTTGCGTTTTGGCATAGGCGCGCGCTTGCTTTCCCATCCAGCGCAACTTCTCGCGGTCCTCTGCTAGCGCGCGGATTCCTTGCAACAGCCCATCGCTGTCGCCGCTTGCAAATGTATAGCCATTGGAGCCTTCGCGCACGACTTCGGTCACGCCGCCGACTCGTGCCGCCACGACAGGCAAGCCAGCTGCCATCGCCTCGACCACGACCAGGCCGAATGTCTCCAGCCGCGAGGGGAACACAAAGATATCGGCGCTGGCATAAGCGCTCGCCAGCCTGTCCCCGCGCAGGTAGCCCATGAAACTTACGGGCAGGCCCACGAAGCTTCGTTCCAGTCGCTGTCGCGCAGGTCCGTCGCCCACCAGCGCCAGGCGCGTATTGGGCAGCTGCTGCAGGGCAGGGCGGATGTGCTCCAGCTGTTTTTCATCGGACAAGCGACCCACATAGACCAGCAACGTGTCGTCCGGGCAACCTTGGCTCATCTCGGCGCGCATGGCAGACGAACGGAAACGGGGATGAAATGCCTCTGCGTCAACACCGCGCCGCCACAAGCCAACATCGCGTATACCCAGCGCCTGCATCTGCCTCTGCACGAGCTGTGAGGGCGCGAGCCGCACATCCGCCCAGTTGAAGACCCGCCGCGTCAACTGATCGATGAGCGGGCGCGCGACATCAAGGCGCAATCCGCCCAGTTGAAATTGGCTGGCCAGCCGCGCATAGTCGAGATGGAAAGATGCCACAGTCCGCACGCCCAGCCATTTCAGCATCGCCATAGTCGGGATGCCGGTCATTGCCGGATGAAAGAGATGCGCGATATCAGGCTGGAAGGCGGCAATATCGCGAAAAAGCCCCGCTGTAGCAAAGCCGAGACGCGCTTCTGGATAGAGCGGAACCGCCATGCTGGGCAGGCTGCGGACGGATGCCTTGTTGTAGCGACGATTTTCGCCATAGCGCGGCGCGATCACCATGGCCTCTATGCCGCGCGCAGACAGATGATCCAGCAGCAGGCAAGCTACCTTGACGATGCCATCGACCTTGGGCAGAAAAGTTTCGCTGACAATAGCGACGCGCATGGCTTGCCTCGGCTGCGGTTGCGCCCTAGTTGTAACACGGTCTGGCTGGCACCGGCGCAGGCTCATAGCACCAGCGGCAATATCCAGCCAAACGCGTGTTATACTTTTGCTGCCCGTCCGCGCCGAGAGGTCTCGCGATGTCCACCGATTTGTTGCTCGAAAAGACGCCCTCCACGCCTGAGGCAGTTGCTGCCGCCAGCGACTTCGTCACGCTCGAAGACTACTTCGCCATCGCCGCCGAGAGCGAATGCAGAGTTGAATACATTGA
>JAJDZQ010000039.1 GCA_022824565.1 Anaerolineae bacterium
TGTGACCACCACCCACCACACCCTCCCCAACGGACTCACCGTTCTGCTCAAAGAAGTGCACAGCGCGCCGGTCATCAGTTGGTGGCTGGCATATCGTGTCGGCAGCCGCAACGAACCCACGGGGCGCACCGGCATCTCGCACTGGGTCGAGCACATGATGTTCAAAGGCACGCCGCGCTTCCCCGCTGGCCTGCTCGACCGCGAAATCGACCGCGCTGGCGGACAATGGAATGCCTTCACCAGCATGGACGCCACCAAATACTTCGAGACCCTGCCCGCCGACAAAGTCGACATCGCCATGCAAGCCGAAGCCGACCGCATGACCAACGCGCTCTTTGACCGCGAAGAGACCGAATCGGAGCGCACAGTCATCATCAGCGAGCGGCAGGGCGCAGAAAACCAGCCCACCTTCTGGCTGCAGGAAGAGCTGCGCGCCGCCGCCTTCCGCGTGCATGGCTATCATCACGAGATCATCGGCGATGAGACCGACCTGCGCACGATGACCCGCGACGACCTGTACGCGCATTATCAGCGGCATTACAAGCCCGCCAATGCCGCGGCGATTGCGGTCGGCGCATTTGACAGCGCCGCTATGCTGGCGAAGATTGAAAAGCTGTATGGCAATATCCCCGCCACGCCAGCGCCCGAGCTGTTTGCCCGCCCCGAACCGCCCCAGCAAGGCCAACGCCGGGTGGCTATCGAGCGTCCGGGCAAGACAGCTTTCTGCGAAATCTGCCAGCGCGCCCCCGCCGCCACCCATCCCGACTGGATGAAGCTGAAAGTGCTGGATGCGGTGTTGACCGGCTCCAGCGGCGCATCGGACAACAAGACCAGTCGGCTATACGAAGCGCTGGTCAAATCCGAGATTGCCGCCAGCGCCGGCGCGGCTCTGACGCCCACCATCGACCCCTATCTGTATAGCATCATCATCACCCTGCGCGATGGCCGCAGCCCAGAAGAAGCGGAAGCGGCGCTGCTGCACGAGATTGAGCGCCTGCAAAACGACGGCATCAGCGAAAGCGAGCTGAACAAAGCGCGCAAGCAGAGCCGTGCCGCCTTTGCCTACAGCACCGAGAGCGTGACCTGGCAAGCCTATTGGCTGGCGCAGTCCTTCATATTGGGCGAAGTGGGCTGGTTTGATGCCTACTCCGACCGTCTGATGAGCGTGACTGCCGACGATGTGCAAGCTGTGGCGCAACGTTATCTGCTGCCTGGCAGTCGCGTGGTGGGCTATTTGCATCCGACCGATACGCAGGGGCAGCCGGCATGACACAACTGGACAGCATCCCCCACGGCGGCAATATCGCCCGCGCCGAGCTGGACAATGGCATCGTCGTGCTGGCTTATGAAAACCCGGCTGTACAATCGGTCAACCTGATGGGTTCGCTGCATGCGGGCAGCCTGTACGAAGACCCGCGCCAGAACGGTCTGGCTTCAATGACAGCCAGCGCGCTGATGACAGGCACGCGCGAGCGCAGCTTCGACCAGTTGCACAGCGCTTTGGAAGACAACGGCGCAGACCTGGGCTTTCGCGCGCATGTGCACAAGCTCGGTTTTTCGGGCAAGGCGCTGGCCGAAGATTTGTCGCTGTTGATGGATGTGGCGAACGATGCCCTGCGCAATCCCGTCTTCCCCGCCGATCATGTCGAGCGGCTGCGTGGCGAACGACTGACCTGGCTGCAATATAGTCAATTCGACACGCGCTATCGGGCTGGCAGAGCCATGCGAGAAGCGCTGTATCCCGCCAATCATGCCTATCACTACAGCCCCGGTGGCGGCGAAGAGACGGTCGCGCAACTGGATGTGCCCGCTCTCGCCGATTTTCATGCGCGGCGCTTTGGTCCCCGCGGCATGCTCATCGTGGTGGTTGGCGCAGTCGCCGCAGACACTGCCATAACGCTGGCAGCCGAGGCATTTGGCGAGTGGCGGAATGACGATCAGCCGCCAAACCTGCTGGTAGACGCGCCAGACAGCCCGGCGGAATCGCTGCGGCAAGATGTATTTGTGGCGGGCAAGACGCAATCGGATATCTGCATGGGCAGCGTGGGTCCAGCGCGACAGGCGGACGACTACCTGGCGGCGCAATTGGCAAACAGCGTGCTGGGCGAATTCGGCATGATGGGACGCATAGGCAAAAGCGTGCGCGAGCAGCAAGGCTTGGCTTATTACGCTTTCAGCCGGCTGGGCGGCGGACATGGACCCGATCCCTGGACGATCAGCGCGGGAGTCAATCCCGAAAATGTTGAGCAAGCAATCGCCTCGATGCGCAAAGAAGTCGAACGGTTGACAAGCGAACCCGTTTCCAAAGAAGATCTGGCAGACAACCAGAGTTACTTCACAGGTCGCATGCCGCTGCAGTTGGAAAGCAATGAGGGAATCGCCTCGCACATCCACAGCATGGAGAGTTTTGGGCTGGGGCTGGATTATCTGGCGAATTATGTGGAGCGGGTCGAGGGCATCGACAGGGCAGACATGCTGGCGGCGGCGCGGCGCTATCTGAGCGCGGACGAAATGGTAGTCGCGGTTGCTGGACCCAGGCAAAATGGGGCATAATGCGCGCAGACTTGCTGCGGCTGCGCAAGTTCGGCGATAAATCGGCGCAGTGGCTGCTGGATGCAGGCTATGCAACGCCGGCGCAGTTGGAAGCAGATGGCGCGGCGCTGGCGAATTGCGCGAAGTGAACGGAAACGCGAGCATGGCAGAGAAACGGGTCGTCATCACGGGCATGGGCTTGGTTTGCCCGGTCGGCAACAATGTCGCAGACGCGTGGGCGAAGATTCGCGCAGGGGAATCGGGCATCGACTGGATTAGCCTGTTTGACGCCGACCTGGTGGAAAATTGCGTGGCTGGCGAGGTAAAAGGGCTGGATCTGGTGGCCAAGTTCGGGCGGCGGCAGATGCGGCGCATGGATCGGGCGCAGATGCTGGCGCTGGTCGCCGCGGAAGAAGCGCTGGCAGACGCGGGCATCGTCATCACCGACGACAACAAATACGATGTAGGCGTGGTTGTCGGCAGCGGCATCGGCGGCATCGTCACGGTCGTGCAAGCGCTGCAGGGCTTCGAGTCCAAGGGGCATCGCGGCGTCAGCCCGGTGATTGTGCCCGCCCTGCTGCACGATGGCATCAGCTCGCGCGTGTCCATGCACTTCGGCTTGAAGGGACCCAACTACAACATCACCGCCGCTTGCGCAACCAGCAACAATTCGCTGGGCGACGCCGCCGACCTAATCCGCATGGGGCGCGCCAAAGTGATGGTGGCTGGCGGCAGCGAAGCCTGCATCATGCCCATGGTTATCAGCGGCTTCAACAATATGAAAGTGCTGACCACCACAGAAGCTATTCCGCAAAAAGCCGCCCGTCCCTTCGATGCCACCCGCGATGGATTTGTCGCTGCAGAAGGCGCTGCCCTGCTCATCCTAGAAGACCTGGAACATGCGCTGGCCCGGGGCGCGACCATTCACGCCGAGCTAACGGGTTATGGACATACCTCAGACGCTTTCCATGTCACCGCGCCCAACCCCGATGGCGTGGATGCTGCCGAAGCCATGCGCCGCGCGCTGCAAGAAGCCGGCATCGGCGCAAAACAAATCAGCTATATCAACGCGCACGGCACCGGCACACAGCTCAACGACAAGAGCGAAACACTGGCCATCAAGCATGCGCTGGGCGAAGCCGCCTACCAGATTCCCATCAGCTCGACCAAGTCAATGACCGGGCATATTCTGGGGGCGACCGCCGCTGCAGAAGCCATTTTCTCGGTCAAGGCGCTGCACGACAACTTCATCCCGCCGACTATCAACCTGGAAAATCCCGACCCCGAATGCGATCTGGATTACACGCCCCTGGTCGGCACACAACGCCCACTCCAGCATGTGCTGAGCAATTCCTTCGGCTTTGGCGGGCACAATACGGCCGTGGTGCTCAGCCGTTACGATTAGCTCGCCACAATCTGCGCCAGAATTTCTTCAAACGCTGCATCGGCCAAGGCGCGTATTTCGGCATCGCTGCGGTCTTGGATCGGATGCGGCACATAATGCGCGGCCGGGTGAAAGCCCAAAGCCTCGCCCTGCGCCGCAGCTGCCTCTACAAATTCGCTCGAAGAAACGAACATACCGGGGGTTCCGCCGGCTTCCAGCTCGGTAATGTCATGCACACTGCACGACGTGCACGAGCCTCAATCGGCGAGCGCCTCGATGACCAGATCGCATTCGCTGATGATGCGCTGCCGCAATTCGGCTGGCGCGACACGGGCGAATGTTGGCTTGCTATAGCGCAACGTCGCCACGCCCAGCGAGCCCAGCTTCGCCTCGAGCTGGTCGAGGAATACATCGCCGCGCGGCTTGGAAATATCCAGCAGGGCGACTCGTTTGCCCGCGAGCGATTGCGGACGAGGCAGCATCTGGCGCTGTGCCGGCTGCGCTTCGCTGGTTGGGTCTAGCAGGTGTTTCATCGCGTGTCTCCTTATTTGAACTTGTGCACAACAATCGTATTCAAGATTTCACAGGCACAGTCACGGGCACGCTGCCCCTTGCGCCGCTGGCCGCCCAGCCCAGGATAGCCGCCGACCACATGCCAGCGCCGCCGCCCGCATGCACGATCTGCAAACCGCCTTCACGAAACTTCGCGACGCGTCCGCCCGCAGCGCGCTTTGGCATGCCTTCCGCGATGCCAGCTTCGCCCGCCAGGATGCGGCCAGCGTCAATGACCAACTCCTGCGCCAGCGCTTTGCGAAAAAGCGCCTTGCTCCAGCGAGCCTCGCGGAATACGCGCATGTGCTCGGGCGAGATAACCAACAGCGCATCTGGACCGCCATAGAGCTTGGCATGATGCAATCCGCGCAGCAGCGTCGCCAAACTGCGGGTTAGCGACTCGGGTTCGCGTGATTTTTGATCGCCCAGCGCATGCACGCCGCCACCCGCGAAGAGCGTCACGGTCGATTGGTCGGGAGAAAAGCCGCGCTCGACCGACAACGACTCCCAATACGAATCTTGTTCGCGCTCGGCAAAGCAAAAGCCGATTTTGCCGGGCTGCCCCAAAGTGGCGCGGTCGACGCCGCCAGGTTTTCCGCCGCCAACATTGCGAATCACCAGTTGCAGGGCGCGGCCGATCGTAGCATTGGCGCGGTTGCCCTGCCCCAGCACATTGTGCGCGCTGTTCATACCGATTTCACGGGCGATTGGTCCATTGACGATGACGATGGGCGCGGCGAAGTAGGTGGTCGCCAACACGCCGTGCATGCAGAATTCGTCCCGGCAAGCTGCTGCGACCGCGGCCAGCACCACTGGCAAATACGCCGGTTTGCAGCCAGCCATGACCGCATTGATAGCGACTTTTTCTACGCTACAAGCTGCAAAATCGGGCGGGACAACGCCGACTATTTCGTCCGGCGCGCGCGTCGTCCCGGCCAGCATGCGCAGGACGCGGTCTTCTGTGGGCGGCACGACAGGCAAACCATCCGACCAGCCGCGCTCGAATGCCAGTTCGTGCTCGTCCTGCAGCGGAGCGACTTCAATGCGGCGGGCTTGTAACTTGGTGTCGCCGAACTTGTAGGCCAGTTTTTCCGGCATACCAGGATCGACCGTCTTCGAGCCACAGCCGGGGCTACATGCTGCCAAGCCCGCGCCCAAGGCAGAGTTGTTGCTCAACGCGCGCCAATCCTTGCGATTCCAGCCGACCAGACGCTGCGATTCCACACCGGCCTCGGCGCGGATGATGGTCGGAACGATTTCGATATCGAGGCGATACGACACTTCCAGCTCGCGGTCGTCGCGCACAGCGGGCAGGTCCGGCGGAAAAGCTGGATCATCCTGCGAATAGACCAGGCAATCAGCGGTGGCGACCAACTGCTGCAAGACCGGCGCGATAAGCTGGCAGGTTGCGCAGTCGCGCTTGACGATGACGACAAATCCACTGAAATCGGCAGGGATGGCAGGGATGGCAGGCATGGCTGGTTCCGTCTGGCTGTCGGATGGTATTGTAGCAGGTACGCACAGAATCCGCGCGTGCTTTGCCACTCGGCAGTCGTAATCATTGATATCTCAACAAGCCCCCATCCCCCGACCCCTTGCCCCCAGAACGAGGGAAGGGGAGTCTTCCCCAACGATTCCACGGAATAGAAGCCCCTCCCTCATTTTGGGGGAGGGGTTTGGGGTGGGGGAGATTGCACCTTATCAACATATCAGCACTCCCGTCGCTACCGAGCGGAAGGCATCTGGAGTCGGGACCTTGAAACAGGTATACTGTGCAGCATCATGAAACTATCAGAAATCTTCAGCGAAGGCTCAGAAGCGCGCCGCCTATTCGGCAAGGTCTATGCCTTCGGCGCGATCGGCGTGATTTTGTTGTCACTGCTGCTGCTGGCGCTGGCCACGCGCGGCGGTTGATTCCGCTCTTTGGGGCGAGTCGCTGGCTGCTAATCGCAAACCCTATCCGTGCGACTTTCTACCCGACTCGACGGGTAGACCGCTGGGGTTTTCGCCCTCCGCCCAATACGTTTCCAGCGATAGACCCAGCCCATCGGCGATGCGGTTGACATAGGCATAATAGGCGGTGACTTGCGCGATATCCAAGATAGCGCGGTCGTTGAAACCCTCGGCGCGCAAGGCAGCTACATCCGCTTCGACCATATCGCCTGGCTTGCGCGTGAGTTTGGCGGCGTAATCCAGCATGGCGCGGTCGGCGGGCATCAAGGTGGCGCGGGTATGGTCTTGCTCGATCTGGGCTGTCAAAGACTCGTCTCCAGTCAACTGACGGAGGTTGCGCGCATGATGCCGCAGTCAGTATTCGCAGCGGTTGATGGCAGAGACGACTACGCCGATCATCTCGCGCTGGGCGAGGCTGAGGGGTCCCTCGCCAGCCATCAAGGTCTTGTACAAGTGCAGGTGGTCGATGAGCGACTGCGGATGCAGGCTGTGAATCTTCATGATGTGGTCGACATGATCGCTGCCCGGGTCGCCAGCTCGCCGATAGGCGCGTTGCAGGTCGCCGCTGGCATCGGCTTCGGCAATGGTCTCTATCCAGGCGATTCGGCCTGTTTGCATGCTGTTTTCCTTTCTGCCCCTCTAGTCTTGATTGGGAACAATTTTGGCGAGTCACTGCCTCGCCCTTGCGACGCTATGCTAACGCGAGATCTCAGGCATCGATGAACAGCGGCACATTCAACTTCCAGGCCACATACAGGGCATGAAACAAGGCCGCCAACTCGCGGATGCAGCTGTCGGGGTTTGCTGGCAAGTCCAGCGTGAATGGCGTGCGCTGGCGGATGTCTGGCGCATGCGAAGAAATCGCCTGGATCTGCTCCGCTTCCAGATCGCGGTCAATCGCGCCGAAGAAGAGCAACAGGATACCGGCGTGATTGGGGATGATGCGCTCGCCGACGCCCAGGATCATCTCCAGCGCTTGATCGCCCGACATGCGCAATTCACCCAGACGCCGCCGAGCAGCCACAGGCAGTTCAAAATAGGTGCGGTTCTCGTCGGTTTGTCGCAGCGCGCGCACCGATGCGCCGTCATAACCGAGCGTCTGAATGCCTTGCTTCAACAACAGCCAGACCAGCGGCTCGTCTGGCACGGGCAGCCGTTCCAGCAGCCAATTCTCGGCGAGCGCGCTGATCGGATAGCGCACAAAGCCAACGCAGCCATAGGCACCCGCCCCACGGCTGGCTGGACAAGACTGGCAGTGATGGGCATGGCTATCCAGGTCGCTGGCATAGTCGAGAATATCGTTCACGGCGATCAGCTGGGGCGCGCCGGGATTGCCAGGCGTGCTGCGCGAGAATTCAAAGTGCAGCTCGGCGATGGGACGTTGGTCGCCACTTGCTCGGTGCGATGCGATGACCGATTCGGCTTGAGCGCGCTCTTTGATGCGCTGGACGATGCCCGCAACCGACAACGCGCGTTTGGGCGCGCAATCGAATTCAATGACGGTGTCGATAGCCAAAGCGCGTTTCTCCTCGGTGCCTGGCGGTCAGTTTAGCACAAGGCTCAGCAACGGTCGTACCGTTGCAAGGCCAGCAGCGCGTTGATGGTCGTGATGGGATACCACTGCGGCAGGTCGTGTTGGTCGCGCCAATGCCCAGCGCTTTGCTGCGCGCCCGCCAGGTAGTCGAGGCAGCGCTCGAGGATGCTGGCTGGCAAGGCGCGGGCGATTGTGGAATCGGGCGCAGGCGCAAAGGCAAAGAGCGAATCGTACTGCGCCTCGGGCAGGGCGCGCGCGCAGGCAAGGATGTTGTCGATTGTAGCGCGTTGGTATGCTGCCAGGCCAGGAAAGTCGTCGATGGCGAAGAAAAAGTCGGCTGCATGATAAGCCATGAAGAGCCATTCGTTGGCTTTGATAGACTCGATCGTGACATTGTCCAGAACCCAGCTCTTCGTCTTCTCCAGCAGGGTTGGCGTGGCGCGCTGGAAGCGAATCAGATTGCCGACGATGCTGTCTGGCAGGGTTTGTCCGCCGCTTTCTTGCCACCAGGGTGCCAGTGGATACTCGCGCGTCTGGGGTGGGTTGCGCAAGCTGCCATCCGCTGCCATTTGCGCCTCGACCCAGGCGGCTGTTCCATCCAGCAGGTGGCCGGCCGGAATGCCACAATGTTTCATGACCCCAAGCAGGTATTCCAAGGCCAGCGGATTGGATTGCGGCGCTTTCAGATCGTGCTCAAAGCCGTGCCCAAAGCCGCCGTCAGGATTCTTGTAGCACAAGATGACCTGCTGCAGCCGTTCCAGACTGCCGCTGTCAAACAGCCAGGCGAATAGCGCCCGTTCGAATAATGTGCCCTGACGATAGACAAATTGACGCGCTTTGCCGAAATCGATTGGCATGGCAGACCTCCTGCATTTGGCTGGGGGGACTCGCAGTCGCGACTAGCCGATATATTGCCTGATGATGTTGACAAGTTCTTTTGCGCGGTGACGAAAGGTGTGCTGTTTCAAGACCCGTTGTCGCGCCGCCTTGCCGATTGCCTGCCGCGCCGTGTCGTTGCGCAGCAGAAATTCATAGCGATCCAGCGCTTCGTCAGCCGAATTCACGATAACCAGCTCTTTGTCTGGCTCGAACCATTCTTCGATGCCGGCATAGGGGTTGGCGACAATACAGGCAGCCAATGCGCCCAGCTCGAAAGGCCTGGAAGAAGACGAAGCATACAGATTGGCATGCGCCCCGCGCGTGATGCACAGATTGAGCTTGCTGCGACAAATATACTCGCGCAGTTTGCTAAAGCTGAGATAGGGCAGATTTTTCACTGAACCCAAATCGCCCAGGTTGGTGCCGCGCACAGCGAAGCGATGATCGCGCAGTTGGCGGGCGGGCGCGGTAATCATGCTGTCGATCCACTCTTCGCGGTATTCCCGGCCATGCCCATAGAATAGCAAGTCAATATCCTGCGCTGGCACATCCACCGGTCGAAAAACATCGGCATCTGCGCCATACCACAAGGTATGCGCATTCGGCGCGCCCAACTGTCGGAGCAAGTCTTCGCCGCCACTGCTGTTGCTGATGAAAGCCGCATATTCGCTTAGGTCGGCGCCTTGGTAGATGCGAAAGCCAGATGCAAATCCCTGCATGGTTGGCAGGCTGGCTGGCACATCGCCATCGTAAAACAGCACCGGCACATCGAAGGCTTGCGAAAGAAAACCCGGTACGCCGCGCAGATGATTGAGCGGCACGGTGATAAACAGGATGGCGCAGATATCGTCCTCGCGGCGCATAATCCGCGCCAGATGGTCGCGCCAGACAGGCGCAATCAGCTTTTGAGCCGTGGCGCGCACCGCGATATCCGACAACGAGTCTCCCGCGGACGAGGCAGAATCGCCCGCGCCAGCATTTGGACGCAGCATCCGCGTAAAATCCCGCGCGGATTTGAATGCCTGGCCTTGCCAGCGCGCCGGATTGGCTTCGGCACGCCACCACAAGCTGTCGATGGCTGGTCCTTGATAGGGCGCAGCGATGACTTCCACGCCGATCTCATAGAGCCCTTTCAGCAGCTGCCACCAGGCAGGTGTGGCGCTGAACGGCTGACTCAAGTCAAGTGACGATACAACGATCAACAATTTCATCATGCGCCTGCATCGGTCTTGCCATCGTGGTGGTCATTGTACACCAGTCGCGCTCCAGCCAAACGCGCATCTGCTCTGCCCCCACCTCAAACCCCCACCCCAAACCCCTCCCCCAAAATGAGGGAGGGGCTTCAAAGCCTACTGGATCGCTGAAGAGACTCCCCTTCCTTCGTTCTGGGGGGCTTGGGTAGCCTATGCACAAAGTGCGCCACGCCACGGCACACACTTATTTGCGTAAATCCGCGATATTCTTGTATACTTGAATTTAGTCGCGAGCTTGCGCGGCACCATTTACTTCAAACTAGCCAGGAGTAGAAAGACCATGAAGAAACTACTGCTATTGTTCACCGCGTTGAGCCTGGTATTGGTCTTCAGCCTGCCTGCCATGGCGAACGGGCATTGTATGGACGCGCTGGGCTGCGTAGAAGTCGGGCCGGATGACCCTGTCGTCATCGGCGCGTTGCTCACCGTTTCGGGCGCGACATCCTTCTATGGCGAGGATTCGCGGGGTGGCATCGAGATCGCCATTGATGCCCGTGATGGCATGCTGTTGGGCCGGGAAATCGAGCTGGTCGTCGAAGACAGCCTGTGTTCGGCTGAAGGCGGACAAGCCACCGCGCAGCGCGCAGCCGCAGACGAGAGCATTGTCGGTTTGATCGGCACGACCTGCTCGGGCGCTGCACAAGGCGCGATGCCTATCATCAGCGAAGCGGGCATGCTCATGATTTCGCCCTCCAATACGTCGCCACGTTTGACAAATGACGATGTCGATGCCGGCGGCACCTACTATCCCGGTTACTTCCGCACGGCGCATAACGACCTCTTCCAGGGCGCAATGGGCGCGCGCTTCGCCATTGAAGTGCTTGGCGCCGAGTCGGTTGCCACCATCCACGATGGCGATCCCTATACCGAGGGCTTGGCTGTTGTCATGGCAGATACCTTCGCCGAGATGGGTGGCGATGTCGTCTTCCAGGGCGCGGTCGCCAAAGGTGACACCGACATGACGGCAATCTTGACCGAGATCGCCGCCAGTGGACCCGATGTCGTTTACTTCCCCGTCTTCACGCCCGAATCGGAATTCATCGCCACGCAGGCGCGCAACACGCCGGGCTTGGAAGACGCCGAGTTGATCGTCAGCGATGGCAGCTTCTCCAGCAGCTTCGCCGGCAATGTGGGCGATGCGGCGGTCGGCATTCACATGACCAGCCCCTATGTCGTTGGCGAAGAATATGATGCCTTCCTGATGACCTGGGACGACATGTTCGGTGGCGCGCCGCCCAGTGGTTTCCATGCGCATGCCTACGACGCCGTCAACATCCTGATGGATGCTGTCGAAATGGTCGCCGAAGAGCATGATGGCGCCTTGATGATCGGCCGGCAGGCGCTGCGCGATGCCATCTCTGCTGTCGAAAACTACGCTGGTTTGACCGGCACCCTGACCTGCCAGGACGAATCGCCCTATCGCGGCGACTGCGCGACTGGCTCGGCATTGGCGGTCTACGAGATCACCGAGGCAGAAGTCGCTGGCGCATGGCCCCCGGCCGTCGTTTGGGATATGTCCATGGCCATGAGTATGGACGAAGGCTAGAGCCTGGTAACACGAGCAGGCGAATTGCTGCATCATTGCGGACAAGCCAGGGCGCGCAGGTGTTCTGGCTTGTTCCCTGTAAACTGACTTGTTCACAAGCACCAGCGCCAATTGCTTGAGAAAGCCACCATGACGAAAGTCAGCCTGATAATTCTGATTTTGGCGCTCATGCTCGGCATTGCAGCGCCGGCCGGGGCAGACATGGCCTGCGAAGACCCGCTGGGCTGCGTCGAAGTGCCGCCCGGCGACCCTGTCGCAGTTGGTGCCATGTTGGTGGTATCCGGCGCGGTCAATTATTTGGGCGAGGATACGTTGGGTGGCGTGGAACTGGCTCTGCTCGATCGCGAATACACCCTGCTGAACCACGAAATCGAATTGGTGTTGGAAGACAGCCTTTGCACTGCCGAAGGCGGCCAAACAGCGGCGCAGCGATTGGCGGCGGACCCAACCATTGTTGGCGCCATCGGCACCAATTGTTCCAGCGCGGCACAAGGAGCCATACCGATTATCAGCGAATCTGGTCTGCTGATGATCGCGCCATCGAATACCTCGCCCAGCCTGACCAATGCGGACATTGTCGGCGGAGGGTCCCATTTGCCGGGCTACTTCCGCACCAGTCAAAATGGCTTGATCGAAGGCATGCGCACGGCAGAATTCGCAAAACATGTGCTAAAGGCAGAGACACTGGCGACCATCCACGATGGCGATCCTTACACAGCGGGGCTCTCACAAGCAGTCGCAAATACTTTCGCAGAACTCGCTGGCGGTGTGATCTTCCAGGGCGCTGTCAACAAAGGCGATACCGATATGTCGTCAATCCTGACCGAGCTCGCCGTGCATCAGCCAGATGTCATCTATGTCCCCCTTTTTGAGCCCGAGGCCAATTTCTTCGCCGCGCAGATGGCCTATATCGCCGGCCTGGAGGACACGATCATCATTGGTGGCGCGGCCAGTTTTTCGAGCGGATTCCCAGAAAATACGGGAGAAGCCGCCATTGGCATCTATGTGTCGGGTCCGCTGGTTAGCGGCGACGCCTATGACAGGCTGCTCGCCCAGTGGCTTGACGAGTACGGCAGCGACCCGCCCAGCGGCTATCATGCCCACGCCTATGACGCGACCAACCTGCTCTTGAACGCAGTGGAAGCGGTCGCCCTTGTCGATGAAGACGGCAGTCTGCTTATCGGACGGCAGGCCATGCGCGACGCCATCGCCGCGACACAAGACTACCCGGGCTTGACGGGCCGCTTGACCTGCCGGGAAGATTCGCCATTTGCCGGAGACTGTTCGCCCGGCACGGCGCTCGCCATGTTTCAAATCACCGCAGCCGAAGTCTATGACGACCATTGGCCCCCGCCGGTCGTTTGGAACTTCGCCACAGATTCATTTGAGGATGCCGGGCCAGCGCGCGCTTAGGTCAACATGGCGCCTGGTTGGCGCGTGGCCTGGCTGGAGTACTGTATAAAACTAGCGGCACGGAAGATGCCTATGTTCAGAAACAAGTCCGGCGAGTTCTCTTGGGTCGATTTCACCATTGATGTGTTGCGCGTGTTGATCGTGCTGGCGGTGGTGGTTGGCGCCTGGAATACATTGTCGTCGGGGCGCATCAGCCTGGCGCAGTGGGTCAACCTGCTGGCGGCGGGTTTGTCGCAGGGCAGCATCTACGCCTTGATTGCGCTTGGCTACACACTGGTCTATGGCATCTTGCTGATGATCAACTTTGCGCATGGCGAGGTGTTTATGGCGGGCGCGTTTTCCGCTTTCTTCTTGGCGGAAGCGCTAAACCGAACCGGCTTCTTGAACGAACAGCCGCTCTTGTCCATCCTGCTGATGTTCATGTTCGCGGGCTTGATTTCGATGACGGTGGCGGTGCTGGTGGAACGAATCGCCTATCGACCGCTGCGTGGCAGTCCGCGGCTCGTCCCCTTGATCACGGCTATCGGCGCATCCTTCTTCTTGCAATACGCTTTCCGCGGTTTGTATGGCTCCAACTTCAAAGCGTATCCACAGGTGCGGGCGCTGCAGGGTGCAGTGCAGATCGGCGATATCAGCATCCCGGTCGCGCAGATCTTTGTATTTTGTTCGGCGCTGGTCTTGATGTTCGGGCTGCACTGGCTGGTCGAGCGCACCCGCATCGGCAAAGCCATGCGCGCAGTCTCGGAGAACAAAGAAGTGGCGCGCTTGATGGGCATCGATATCGATTGGGTGATTCTCTTTACCTTCGGCGTTGGCGGATTTCTGGCCGGCGCGGCTGGCGTCATCAACGGGCTGTTTCGTCCACAAGGCGTGAACTTCTACATGGGCTTCATCCCCGGCATCAAAGCGTTTACCGCGGCGGTTTTGGGCGGCATCGGCAATATCCCCGGCGCGATGCTGGGCGGTTTGTTCCTCGGTGTCATCGAGGCGATCGGACCCAATCTGGTGCTGGCCGGGCTGGGCATCCCCGGCGCAAACCAACTCAAAGATGTCATCGCCTTTACCATGCTGGTGCTAGTGCTAATCTTCCGTCCGCAGGGCATCTTGGGCGAACGCTTGTCCGAGACAAAAGCCTGACCAAGGAGGTGGCATGAACATGCTCGCTTCAGAAGCCAGCCGCCGCATATTGCGCCTGGGGCTGCTTTCGGGCGGCTTCATCCTGTTCGCTGGCGTCATCGGCATGATCGCCGCTTTTCACGAGCGCGAGGTCGTGGATGATTTTATCAGCCTGGGCCAGGTGCTGCTCTTGGCGACGCCCTTTATCACCAGCTATATGGCGGCGACGCGGCTGCTCGAGTCTGGCGAAAGCCCGCGCCTGGCTTTGGCTGGCGGGCTGGCCATCGGTGTGCTGTCTGCGCTGCCAACTGTTATTCTGCTGCTCTTTAACTCTGACGATTATCGTTACCTGCTAGATGCATCTTTGAAGTTGCTTCCCTTCGTGGCCGCCAGTTATCTGGCCTGGAAGAGTCATGCGCAGGGCAATGAACCGCGACAAGTGGCGGCTACCTGGCTGATCGCGGCGCTGCTGATTGGCATTGTTTCTTTCGGCTTTGCGCTGATCTTCGAGGTCAAGGGCGACCTGCGCGGCGTGCTGGTCAATGTAGACCGCGATTGGGTGGAAGTGGTGACTTTTGACCATCGCAGAGAATTGTGGACGGGCATCGGGCTCTTGCTGGCTGCTTCGGCAGGCGCTGGGCTGTCTGGCGTGATCATGCGCATCCTGCCCGAAGTTCCGCGACGCGCCTTGCTGTATGGCTTGGGCATCACCCTGCTGGTCGGCGCATTTGGCGAAACAGTGCGGCTTATCCTGCAAGAGAATCTGGACCGCGATACCCTGCGCGCCATCTTCCGCCGCGATACTTTGCGCCAAAATGCCGCTGCGATGTTGTTCATCATCAGCACATTTGCTGGCTTCTTGTGGGCGATGTTTGGCGGACGCGCACAGAGCGAATTCGCCGCGCTTGACGACAGCCGCCGCCACCAGGTACGCAACCTGGGCATGTTACTTTTTGCCGCGCTGCTACTGGCGCTGCCCTGGTTGATCGGGCGCACGCTCAGCGATGTCGCTGTGACCATCGGCATCTTTGTGCTAATGGGGCTGGGCTTGAATATCGCTATTGGCTTGGCGGGCTTGCTCGACCTGGGTTATGTCACCAATTACGCCGTCGGCGCGTATATCCTGGCGGTGCTGACTTCGATCGGTCCGCTGGGATTGTTCAAAGGCACCTTCACCTTTTGGTCAGTCATCCCGATTGCGCTGCTGGCTGCGATGTTCGCCGGTTTCATCTTTGCTGTGCCGGTGCTGCGGATGCGCGGAGACTATTTGGCGATAGCCACGTTGGGCTTCGGCGAGATTATCGGCAAGTTGGCGCTTTCTGACTGGCTTAAGCCCTTGATTGGCGGCGCGCAGGGCGTACAGAATATCCCCAAACCATTCCTGTTTGCGACCGAGCTGAAAAATCCGGAACAACTATATTACATCGTGCTGGTGGCCAGTCTGGTCACGTTATTCGTATCGATACGCTTGAACAACTCGCGCAGCGGCCGGCAGTGGATGGCCATCCGCGAAGATGAAGATGTCGCCACAGCCATGGGCATCGATACAGCGCGCGCCAAGCTGCTGGCATTTACCTTGAGCGCGGCGACGGGTGGCGTGGCTGGAGCGATCTTCGCGGCGAAAGTCGGCACAGTTTTCCCCAACAGCTTCACTGTGTTCATTTCGATCAATGTGTTGAGCTTGATCATTGTCGGCGGCATCGCCAGCAATCCGGGCATCGTGGTGGGCGCCGTCGTGCTCATCGGTATGCCCGAGCTGCTGCGGGAATTCAGCGACTTCCGCTTTTTGATGTATGGCGCGCTGCTCATCCTGATGATGATCAACCGCCCGCAAGGTTTCATTCCCTCCAAGTTGGTGATGCACGAAGTCCACGCGGGGGCCAAACCCAAGGTCAGCGCAAGCGACTAGAACGAGAGGCGCGCAGATGGTGGCAGCAGGCAAGAACGGACAGCGCCGCATCCTGGAAGCGACTGGCATGACCAAGCGTTTCAGCGGATTGGTGGCGGTGGACAGCCTCGACTTTTATATCCCCGAGGGCGCGATCGCCAGCATAATCGGACCCAACGGCGCGGGCAAAACGACCTTTTTCAATTGCATCACCGGCTTTTATCAGATTGATGAAGGCGAGATCCTCTTCGAAGGCGCGCGCATCAGTGGCAAAACGCCCGATCTGATCACCCGCGCTGGCATCTCGCGCACATTCCAAAATATCCGGCTCTTCAACAACATGTCGGCAATCGAAAATATCATGGTTGGGCAAGAGCCGCACCTGCGCTCCAGTTGGATCGGGGCGATCTTGGGCTTGCCGTCCACGCGCCGCGAAGACGACGGCTGTGAAGACCGCGCGCGGGAACTGCTGCATTTTGTTGGCTTGGAGGGCAAGGGCGATATGCTTTCCAAGAATCTGTCATATGGCGATCAACGGCGGCTGGAGATCGCGCGGGCGCTGGCCAATCGTCCCAAGCTGGTCTTGCTGGATGAACCTACAGCCGGCATGAACCCGCGCGAAACAATCGAAACCACCGATTTCATCCGCCGCCTGCGCGACGAATTGGGCATCACTGTGGTCTTGATCGAGCACGACATGCGCGTGGTTATGGAAATCTCGGAACATATCACCGTGCTGGATTATGGACGCAAAATCGCCGAAGGCTTGCCACGCGACATTCAGACCAACCCCAAAGTTATCGAAGCCTACCTCGGCAGTGGCGCCGCCCAAGGCAACGCCGCCACAGAGCCAGGCAGCTAAGGAAAAAAGGGGCCAGCCACATGGCGCTGCTGGAAGTCAACGACATTCACACCTATTACGGCAATATCCACGCGCTGAAAGGCATATCCTTTGAGGTCGATAGTGGCGAGATCATCGCCCTGATCGGCTCGAACGGCGCGGGCAAGACCACCACCCTGCGCACCATATCCGGCTTGATGTCGCCGCGCGCTGGAAATATCGTATACGCCGGACGCGATATCTCATCAACAAGAGCCGATTTGCTGGTGCTGAGTGGCATCTCCATGGTGCCAGAAGGTCGCGGCGTCTTTGCCAAACTCACGGTCGAAGAAAATCTGGATATGGGCGCTTATGTGCGCACAGATGGAGAGGTAGCGGACGACCTCGACAGCGCCTTTGAGATGTTCCCGCGCTTGCTAGAACGGCGCAAACAACTGGCCGGCACGCTCAGCGGCGGAGAACAGCAGATGCTGGCCATCGCCCGCGCCTTAATGTCCAGACCGCGCCTGCTGCTGCTGGATGAGCCTTCCATGGGCTTGGCACCGGTGCTGGTGGATGTGGTCTTCGAAGCCATCCAGCGCATCGCCAGCGAAGGCGTCACGATTTTGCTGGTGGAACAGAACGCGCATATGGCTTTGCAGATTGCCAATCGCGGCTATGTGCTGCAAAGTGGCGAAGTCGCCATCAGCGATACAGCCGCCAACCTGCAACGGAACGAAGTTGTGCAAAAGACCTATCTCGGCATCGACTAAAGCGCATGCTATCCGCAACCAGCGATCCTGTCACCGAGCAACGATTGGCGGCACTGACCACAACGCAGATGGCAGAACTGGCGCGTCTGGCTGCTGGAGAAGCGCGCCTGGCTGTGACCTCGTGGCGCTATGCAGCAGTGCACGGCGGCTTTGGCGGCGCGATCGGCGGCACGGCGCTATATCGATTCTGGATCGAAAGCGCAGCCGGCCCGCCCATCACGCTCATTCTGAAAATCCTCTTTCAACGACCAGGCGAAACGCCAAATTCGCCCTATTATTGGAAGCGCGAATACGAGCTATACCGCACCAGCCTGTTGGATGACTTGCCCGCCGCTACCTTTATCGCGCCACAAATCGTCCACTTGCGCGACT
Organism: Anaerolineae bacterium; assembly: GCA_022824565.1. Classification (GTDB taxonomy): domain Bacteria; phylum Chloroflexota; class Anaerolineae; order Aggregatilineales; family Phototrophicaceae; genus UBA6055. Next base: position 18,016 of record JAJDZQ010000039.1, read on the forward strand.
TTGGCGACTCGTGCTGGATATGGATGGCGGATTATGCCGACCACAAAGACGATTGGACGCTGGACGATTATCGTGAAATTGCTCGCCAACTGGGGCGCATGAATGGCGGCATGATCGGGCGCGAATTGCCCGCCCAGGCTTGGCTTGCGCAAGCTTGGCATAGCGCGATCGTGCCGGGGCTGGCCGATGCGTTTGCCGCGCTTCCGCATTACTTGGAGCAGCCGCTGGCGCGAATCGCCCTGCCATTTGCAGCGCGGGACGAGGTCATGGCGATCTGGCGCGACCGACAGCTCTTTCGTGATGCGCTGGCACAGCTGCCGCAGACGCTTTGCCACAATGATGCCTTCCGCCGCAACATCCTGCACAGCGACGAGGGCATCGTGCTGTTGGACTGGGCGCTGGCGGGCCGCGGCGGCCTGGGCGAAGAGCTGGTATCGCTGGTTGCGCTCGCTTTGTATTACAGCGGCTTCTCGCAGGATTATGCCGAGCGGATTGATCAGGCGGTTTTCAGCGCCTACCGGCAAGGGCTGCGCGAGACGGGCTGGCGCGGAGATGGGCGGCTGGCGCGCATCGGCTATACCTGCGGCATGACACTGCGCGGGCTGGCGGGCGTCAAGCAAGACCTCATCCTGCTGCTCGACCCTGCCCAGCACCAGCAACTGCGCGCGGTGCACAAGCGCGACAGCCTGGAAGACATCGCCGCCTTCTTCGCTGATGTGCGCCGCTTCCGCTTGCTAAAAATGGCTCGCGAAGCCCGACGCTTGCTGGCGAATTAGCCGGCGCGCAACGAAAGCAACACCCCGCCCACAATCAGCAAGCCGCCCAGCCACAGCGAGGCGCTCATGTGCTGCCCCAGCAGAGCCGCCGCCAAGACCGCGCCAGACAAGGGCTGCGCAAAGAAGAAGAGCGAAGCCACGCTGGCTGGCACCAAGGCAAATGCGCGATTCCACAACAGCAGCGCAAGCGCCGTGCAGACCAGCCCCAAGTAGAGCGCGGCCGCCACGATGCCCGCATCCAGCGGACCGATCGGGCGCTGGGACAATTCCAACAAGCTGGCTGGCAGCGAAACCAGCAATCCGCCCAAGAGCGCAAAAACGGTCACGGTCAAGGTGGGCTGCGGATAGCGCACCGAAAGCAGCCGCACCAGCACCGAATACAAGCCCCATGTCAGCGCGGCGAAAGCCAGAAACAAATCGCCAAGGAAAGTGTCGGAGGCAAAATCGGCGCTGGCGGGATCGAGAATCGCCAACACGCCCATCGTTGCCAGCGCGATAGCGAGCAACCGCCAGACGGTCAGTCGCTCGCGCAGGATGATGATGGCGAAGAGCACGACAAAAGCCGGCGATGCGCTGGTGACCAGTGCGCCGTTGACCGCGTTGGACAGGTCTGTGCCCACGAATTGCGCACCCAGACTGATGCCAATGCCCAGCACGCCCACCGCCAGCATGCGCAGAAGGTTCGGCAATTCGGCTTTGGAGAGCCCGCGCCGCAACGCCAGCGGCAGCAACACCAGCAGCGCCAGCGCCAGCCGAATGCTCATCAACGTGAAGGGCGGCACAACAAGCAGCGTCACATCAGAAACGACATACAAGCTGCCCCACAAACTGGCTGCCGTCATGCCATAGATGCTGCCGCGCAAAAGCGCCGAAGTGTTCATCTGCTGCGCCTTGACCACAGAACCGCTGGCATCATAGCCCAGGCGCGCTGGTGGCGAAAGATGCGCCCGCCCGGCTTGTCGAGATGAGCCAGGCGATAACGCAATTTGCGGGGAACGCGAGCAACCAGAATCGCGCGTTATTTCCAAAACACACTCGCCGCCCAAGAGTATAATTGGGATGCGACAAAGCGACCGCGCGGCAAAGGATAGCTGTGGGCAAGGACGGAGCGCTTTACCTTTCCTATCATAACAACGACATCGACCGGGCATTCCGGCTGGCGATGTTGCTGCTGCGTTGTTATCGGCAAGTGTGGCTGGACCGCTTTCAGATTGCGCCCAGCGAAGATTGGCAGGCGGGCATTCGCAAAGCGCGGGATGTTGCCAGCGGCGCATTGGTCGTCGTCAGCGATGATTATTTGCAATCGCCGCATTGCCAAGCCGAATTCGCCACATTCGCCGAGCGGGGTCTGCCGATTATCGCCGTCATCGCGCGCGACTTTTCTACCGACAGCATCGCCGACTTCCACTTCAACGACTGGATCGACTTTCGCCGCTGGTTTACCGACCCCAGCGAGCAAAGCATAGAAGAGCTTCTCAATCGCATTCCCCAAGCGGATGACCTGCCCAAGCCCGGCGAGCGGCTGGAATACTTGCGTGGCTTCATCCATCAGACCGAGCTGTCCCTGTCAAAGATGCCGACAGCGTGGGCGGGGCTGCGCAATGGTGATGCGCGTGGCGGCAACGATATCCGACCGCGCAATGGGCAGTTTGGTCTGCTGCGCGATTGGTCATTCATGGGCATGAAATCGGGCGCGGTCTTGCCAGTCAGCGACTTGCCGCAATGGGCGCATACAGAGCCTCAATTTGTCATGCGCGGCGCGTCTGGCAGTGGCAAGACGGTGTTTGCGCAGCTGCTGGCGCTGGAACAAGCGCACATAGCCTTGCGAGATGAGGCGGCGCCCCTGCCCATCTGGCTCGACCTGGCGCTGTGGCACAAAGGGATCGACACATTTGGCGCATTTGTGGAATCGCAGTGGCAGTTGCTCACCTTTTGGCGACACTGGCTGGAAGGGCGGTCATCGCTGCTCGTGCTGGACAATTACAGCGATTTACAGGCCAACGATCCTGCGCATGCGGCCGCCATCTGCGAGTGGATCGATGCCAGTCCCCGCCAACGGTTCATCGTGCTTTCGCGTGGCGATGCCGAAGCCGACCCGCGCCTGCCGACTCTTGAAATCGGGGATGTCTGCGCCGCGCTCGCGCAGAAATTCGCCAGCCATCACCTGACGCTGGGGCAGCAAAACGACTTTCGCCAATTGCTGCGGGGCAAAGCCGAGCGAATTGCCGAGGGACAACTGGACTATTTTTCGGTCGGCATAGAATTGCTGGCGGCCGACCGCGCCCTGGCCCACAGCCAGTGGCCAAAAGACCCCGTGCCCGCGCTGATTGCCTTGCGCTTGCAGCAGCGGCCTGGCGCAGCGGGTGGATGTAGCGCGGTGCAACTGCTGCGTGGATTGCAGCGCCTGGCTTGGGCGATGATGCTGGCTGAATCGCATCGCTTTATCCAGCGCGTCGATGCCGAGCATGAGACACAAGACCCACGGATTCTGCAGGCGGCTGTGACGCTGGGATTGCTGCATGAAAAAGATGGCTGGTTGCGCTTCCAGCCCGAGTCGCTGCAGGACTATCTGGCGGCAGAGCCTTTGAAACGCGACGGCTTGCTCAAGTTTATCAAAGCGCCCGAGTTCACGGATGCTGGCGAGTGGAGACCGCGCAAATGGGACAGGCTGGCGCTGCTCATCATCGCGGGCTTGGCAGACGAACCGCGCGAGCGTGCGCTGGAGCGCATCTCTGAAGCCGACCCGTTGCTGGCGATGATGGCTTTGCGGCGCGTCGATTCGCCATCTGCTCCCATCCGCCAGCTGCTGACCGAACGGCTGGTGGAGTTGTGCGCCAAAAAACCCGCAGCCCGGCGAGCCTTCCGCCCGACGTTGGCTGGCCTAGCAGATGCCGACGCGACCGCTCAAGCGCTGATCGGGCAGTTGGGGCGTCACAACAGCGACATGCAACTTTGGCTGTGGCAAGAAGTGCGCGCCCTGCCCCTGGAGCTGCCGCTGGATTTCATCAGCCTGGTCTCCACAGTCGACCGCGGAAACGCTGCTGATTTGCTGCAGCAGCTGGATGCCCACCCTTTGGCGCTATCGGCAACGTGGCTGGTCAAGCTTTCTGTGCACCAGGACAAAAAGCTGCGCCACAACGCCATTTGGATGTTGGGCGAGCTCAAATACCTGCCCACGGCGATTTTGCTGCTTGATGATTTGCAAAAGGTTGACGACAGCGACCAGGCAGAGTTGCTCCCGGCGCTGATGAAGTTCGCTTATTCCGAGATTTTGGCGCGGGTATTGCGCTGGTCACAGTCGCAGCCGGCCAACAATGCCGCTGTCGTGCGAGCGCTGGCCGCGCGCAAAAGGCTGGTGACGAGTCGGCTGCTGGCGATGGCCGATGCGCGCCTGCTCACCCTTAGTGACGAATTCTACGATTTTGTAGTCGCGAGCAACGAGATAGATATCGCGATTGGCTTGGCCCAAATCGCCGCCGATACTGTCGAATTGCCGACAGAGATCGGCACAGCTGTCCTGTCGCATCGGCGAGCGGACGAATTGCGACAAGAGATTTCCCGTGTCATCAAATACCTGCCCAATCGAGACCAGTTTGCGCAGTTGGTCGCCGACATCGCTGCCGTGCTGAGCGATCCGCCAGACGCGACTGTGCTGGCCGGCAGCAAGCTCGAAGCGCTGGTCTATGGTCAATCGCCATTTGTAGACGAGACCGCGCCGTCCGCCGCGCCATCACCAGCCCTGCCACCGCGCTTGCGAGAGCAGTTGCGGCACGCCGACTGGCAGCAGCGGCATCGCGCGCTCAACAGCCTGACAGAGTACCCCGCCGCACAGTCTCTGCCCGCCTTGCTGGAAGCAACTGACGACGACGACCGGCGCGTGCGCATGGCGGCTTATGAGATTCTGGCGCGTTTTGAAGGCGAAAGCGCCGCGCAGAAGACCCTCATCGCCACCCTGTCCGACCCCGACGCCGAAATCGTGCGCGCTGTTACAGAACTGCTGAAAACCTGGCCGGACCTCGATTGCGAGGCGCTGGTCGAGCTATTGGCAAGCGCAAACCCCCAGGCGGTCGCCGCTGCGCTAGACATTTTGGGCGAAACGGTGTACCAGCCCGCCCTGCCCGACTTGCAAGGTCTGCTCGAGAGTCGGCTTGCGCTGACAGATGGCACAGCGATCAGCCAGTTGGCACGCGCTGCCCTGAACAGGCTCGAAAGCGCCGCCGCGGCTGAGCAAAGCCCTGCGCCCGGCAGTTCGCCAGCCGATCGTTTCAGCGATCTAGAAAAGATTGCCCGTACCTTGCAGGTGCTGCGCGATGACGACTGGGGGCGCACCCAGAAAGCCGCGAAGTTTTTGCGACGCTTTGCCCGGCATCTGCGCGGCAGTGACAACAGCCAGGCGCTGGACATGCTGTGCGAAGCGCTGGATGATGCCAATTGGAGCGTGCGCTGGGCGGTTGCCGAGGCGCTGGCGGTCTTGCGCAATCCTGCTGCTGGTCCGCATTTGCATCGGCGTCTGCATGACGACAACTGGATTGTGCAGGTCGCGGTCCTGCGTTCACTGGCCGAGTTGCGCGCTGTCGCGAGCGCAAGTGATATGGCGCGCCTGCTGCATCACGAAAATGCCTCGGTTCGCGAAGCCACTGCCGAATCGCTGGGTGTGCTGCGCCAGCCACAGGTCATCCCGGCTTTGGGCGAAGCGATGCAGCGCGACAGAGACGAATTTGTGCGTTACGCCGCGCTAAAAGCCATTCAACAGATTAATCCGCAACAAGCCCAGACCTGGCTGGAGTTGGCTCTGGGCGATGCCAGCCTGCCCTTGCGTCATTTTGCCCTGCAGCAACTGGGACCGCAGATGACCGACAGCGACTTGCCCATCTTGCGGCAACTGCTCTACGACCAGAGCAAGCCCGAGGGCGAAAACGATAGCCTGCACGACCTGGCGGTGCGAGCGCTGACAAGCATTGACACAACAGCCAGCCGCGCCCTGCTGGATGCGCCGCCGGCAACCGAGAGCGCCAGCGCATGAAGATTTTTGTCAGCTATGCGCGCGTCGACAAACCTTTTTGCATCCGCATCATCGAGACGATGAACGCTCACGAAGTCTGGTATGACCAACGGCTGTATGCCGGGCAAGACTGGTGGAAAGAAATCCAGCGCCGTTTGGCATGGTGCGAGGTCTTCGTCTATCTGCTTTCGCCCGAATCGATCGCTTCGCGCAATTGCCGCCGCGAGCTGGCCATCGCCCGTCATCTCAAGCGCGACATCATCCCCGTGCTTATCGACAGCGACACCGTGCTGCCAGAAGCCATGCGCGCCTGGCATTATGTCGACTTGTCCAACGCCTTGACAGCGCAAAATGTCTCGCGCCTGCTGAATGCCATTCTGATGGTAGAGCGAGCGCGCAAAGCAGCGTCCGCCACGCCGTCCGCCCGGCCGGCGACGCCAGCGAGTCAGCCAGCCGAGACCAGCCCGGCCGCGTTGATTTCGGCAGCGGTGCGGGCGATAGAAGAAGACGACTACGAATCTGCCGTTCGTCTGCTGCGCCTGGCGAAGGACAGCGGCTATCAATCACGATTTGTGCGCGTGGACGAGCTGCTGCGCTCGGCACAGGCAGCCTTGTCAGAGCGGCGTCAATCGCGAGAAGTAAAGCGCGAATACCAGCACATTGTCGCCCTATTTAATTTTGAGAGCACGCGCAGCATCGCTTGTGAAGCGCTGGCAGAATTCCAAAAAGAGTTTGGCGATTATGACCCGCAAAATCTGCGCCGCCATTGCGCTGTCGAGGTGAACAAGCAACAACCCGCCCAGATCTCCCAGCCCATGCGCACGGACCTCCAGCCGCATGCCAATGCGCCTGTCGAAGCAGCGGCCGCGCCGATGCCAAGCCAAGCACCCGCCCCCGCGCCCAGCCTCGAAACGGCCGCCCCGGCGTTTTCTGTCAACGACTTCTTGCCTATGCTACAATGGTGTGATATTCCGCATGGCAACGTAACCATAAGCAGCATCGTCGGCGCGGATGAAGAATTCGGCGAGATAACCGAGCAGGTAGACAACTTCGTGATGAGCAAGTACCCGGTTACCAACGCGCAATTTGCCATCTTTGTGCATGCCGAAGATGGCTATCGCAATCCGCGCTGGTGGGGTTTTTCCGAGCATGCCCAACGTTGGTTCGCCGCCAACCGACAAGCAGCCGCGCCGCGCTTTGACGGTGAAAGGCTGCCGCGCGAAAATGTCAATTGGTACGAGTCGAAGGCATTTGCCAACTGGCTGGGCGCGCAACTGCGCATGAAAATAAATCTGCCGACAGTCGCTCAATGGCAGCGCGCCGCCAAAGGCGATGACGATCGTTACTTCCCCTGGGGAGACGACTATGACGAAGACTGCTGCAACACGGTCGAAACTGGCTTGAAGCAGACCACGCCCGTCGACCGCTATCACAAAGGCGTCAGCCCCTATGGCGTTTATGATTTGTCTGGCAACACCTGGGAATGGACGATGAATACCGCAGCCGCAGCCGAAGACGGTCGCGACTTGCGGCGGGCGGTGACTGGCGGCAGCTTCGTGAGCAGCTGCGACCGCGCCCAAACCTCAGTGCGCTATTATCTAGAGCCGCGCGTGCGATATTCGTCCATCGGCATGCGCTTGGTGGCTTTGACATGAAAGCGCCCGGCGCAGAACCAGGCACGGGCGACAGGCAAGTGAGCGAAGGAGGAGTCGTGGCCGCACCATACCGCCGTGACATGCACATCGAGATCGACCAGCTTTCCGTGACCGGGCATGTGGTCTTCGCCGGGCGCGATGGCTTGGTCAAGGTGCAGACAGGTGGCAATGTCGCGCAGAACACGCGCCAGATCATCAGCATCGGCGGGATCGAAACGACGCAGCAGGCATACGAACAGATGCTGGGCGAGATCCGCCGCGTCGAAGAAACCATCAAACAGACAAACCTGCTGCCCGAAAGCAAAGAAGCGGCTCAGCACGATTTGCAGACAGTCAAAGCGCAACTGACGACGCCAAAGAAACCGAACCAGCGCATCCTCGTGCGAGCGGCAAGATCGCTGCTGCGCTATTCGCCGGCTTTGACGGCAGCCGCGTTGACGCTCTTTGACCAGCCGCTGGTTGGCGCGATCGTGGGCAGCGCGGGCGAAATCGCCGCCAGCTTTCACGACCTGCTCAGCCGGCACAGCAATCCCAAAGAATCATAAGGGCGGCTTGTCTACAGTCCAATGAATCGCCCGCCCCGCCAGAAACCATCCCGCGCCCTTTCTGCCGCGCGCGCCACTTCTAGCCAGCCCCTCATCGGCTCGCCGGCTGCCTGGCGAGGATTCGTGCAAAACAACTGGGACCGCCTCAAACATCAAGCCGACCAATCTTCGCTGGATTCGCCCTATCAAAAGCTGGTGATGATGGTCTTCGCGCCGGTCATGCCCAATCCGGGCACCAAGCTGACCGTGCTGCGGCGTTTGCTGCGCAAGTATCGCTATTGCGCGCCCTTGAGCAAAAAACTGACGGAGATTTACCGCGACCGCAATTATCAGCGCAGCGCCGAAGAATTGGCTCGCGATTGTCTGGCGCCCGAAATGCTTGCCACCGACGAGCTGGTCGGGCTGGATTGGCTGATCGTGGCGACCGGCGGCCTGGATGGTTCGGCGTCTCAGGGAAAACGGGCGATCGTCTTTGCGCGCAGCCTGCTGGAAGCCATGCGCGAACAACGCGATTATCCGTCTGCCGTGCGCGTGCAGGCGGGCAGTATCTCGGCTGGCGGGCATGTCATCTTCGCCGGGCAGGATGTCAATATCGTTGCCGAGCAATATCAAGGCAGCAAAGCGGCGCTGAAGAGCTACCTGGCGGCGGTGCGCACGGAATGGAATATCCCCACCACCACGATTCACCCCGCCTCGCAGCATCATACGCCAGCCATGCTGCACCAGCTGTATACGCCTGTCGATATCTGGACTGACCAGCGCCAATTTCACAGCGTGGGCATCGAAGAGCTCAACGCGCGGCGGTATCAGGCTATCGAAAAAGACATGGGCTATGTGCGCGAGTCGGTTTTCGAGGTGGTGGCCTCGCACCCGCGCATCGTCATCACTGGCGCGGCCGGCACCGGCAAGAGCTCGCTTTGCCGCTTCATCGTCACTGCGCTTGCCTATGCCTGCGACCCGCGCGCCGAAAAGCAAGACGGCGTCAAAGGGCTAGAGATGCTGGGTCCGTCCTGGATTCATGGGCCGATTCTGCCCATTTATGTCAGTCTGCGCGACTTTGCCAACAGCCCCGACCTGTTCCCGCGCTCCCTGCAAGAAGCATCTGCCGAGCAATTGTTGCGCTACATCATGCGCGCCACGGGCAACCTGGCGAAGCACCTGGAAGGCTATTTGACGCAGACCGATGTGGCGGCGCATGGCAGCTTGCTGGCGCTGGATGGCCTGGACGAGGTCTATGCCGCCAAAGACCGCATCATCTTGCAGCGCATCATTGAGAATTGGGCAGACCGCTTCCCCACCTGCCGCATCATCGTAACCAGCCGCACCTATGCCTATCGCCAAGATTCGCGCTGGCGCTTGTCGGGGCGCTTCGCTTCGGCCGAGCTGGCGCCATTTTCTTGGAAGCAAGTCAAAACCTATATTGAACGTTGGTATGCCAATGTCGCCGAGTCTCGCCCCAGTGTGCTGGGTGGGCGGGCTGTCGCCCAAAAACAAGCGGCGCTGATGGCGAATGACCTGTATAAAACCATTCGCGAGACAGGCGCGCTCATCCCTCTGGCGCGGCAGCCACTGATGCTGGCGCTGCTCACGCTGATCCATGAAGATTACAAACAGCTGCCCGACAAGCGCGCCGAACTGTATGAACATACTGTCGAGCTGCTGGACCGCTGGAATATCCCTTCGCCCGATGACAAGCTGCACGAAAAGCTGGCAAACATCAACCTGGATCGCATGCGGGCGGCGCTGAAGCTGATTGCATTTGAGCTGCATTCTGAACAGCAGAGCTATCAACGGTATCCGACCATCATTGAGCGGGCGCGTTTGTTGGACAAGCTGATCGAGCAGCAGTCGCAGGGTGGCGGGCTGGGCGCGGGCATCGAAGATGTGCTGGAATATCTGGCGACTCGCAACGGCATCCTGGTTGCCGATGCGCCCAATCTCTATCGCTTCCCCCACTTGACGATCCAGGAATACCTGGCTGCCTGCGCCTTGTTGGAATTCTATGATGAATGCCGGATGCCAGCCGGCTTGGCGTCGCACAGCCTGGATGGTTGGACATTTCCAGAGAATGTGGTGGCTTTGCTGCAGCACGATTATGCGCGCTGGCGCAATGTCACGCTCTTTGCCGGCGCCATCATCGCGGCGGGCAAATGGCAAGATATGCGCTGGCAGTTGATAGACGAACTGCTGCCCCAGGCGATGAATAGCGCCCCGCCCGAACAGAGCCTGCATTGCATCAGCGTGGCCGCCGAGATTTGGGGAGAAAGCTGGTTAAAATCGCGCACGCGCAGCCAACTGGTCATTGAGTCGCATTTGCTGCGCTGCCTGCGGCATATCCACAACGACGAACGCATCGACGCGCCCGAACGCGCCAACAACACCGCCGTACTCAATCGCCTGGCTCGCAGCCAAAAGGCGCGCGCATGAGGCAGGCAAATGCTAAGGATAGCCAGATGACAACCCAAGTCTTGACGACGCTGCGCTTTTTCGGAGTCATTGTCGTGTTGCTGTTGTGCCTGCCGACGAATGGGCAAAGCGACGCTGCATTACATTTCCGCGACAGCCCGCCCGATGCAGCCGCCATCCAGTTGACCCCTGTGGCAGCTGGCTTTACACGTCCGATCTATGCGACGCATGCTGGCGATGGCTCGGGACGACTGTTCGTACTGGAGCAGAGCGGCAAGATTTGGATCTTGCAGGATGACCAGCGCACAGCTGTGCCCTTCCTGGATGTCTCGGCGCAGATCAGCCCAGCCGCGCTCACCCAGCGCTACACCGAGCAGGGTTTGCTGGGGCTGGCTTTTCATCCCGAATATGCCAGCAATGGCAGCTTCTTCATCAAGTACACCGACCATGCTGGCGATAGCGTAGTGGCGCGCTATCAAGTCATGCCCGGGCAACCGCAGCTCGCCGACCCAAGCAGCGGGCAAATCATCTTTAGGCACAACCAGCCCTATGCCAATCACAATGGCGGGCACATCGACTTTGGACCCGATGGCTATCTCTACATTGCGCTGGGCGATGGCGGTTCTGCGAACGATCCATTGGGCGCGGGGCAAAATCGGCAGCTGCTGCTGGGCACGATCCTGCGCTTGGATATCGACAGCGCCTTCCCTTACGCCATCCCGCCGGACAACCCATTCACAAACGACGCGGCGGCGCTGGATGAGATCTGGGCATATGGCTTGCGCAATGTCTGGCGATTCAGCTTCGACCGCGCGACCGGCGATCTATACCTGGCCGATGTCGGGCAGAATCAATGGGAAGAAGTCAACTTTCAGCCAGCGGACAGCCGCGGCGGCGAAAATTATGGCTGGAATGTCTACGAAGCCAATACGATATTCGCTGGTGGCAGCGCGCCCAATCATGTCGCGCCCTTCTTCGCCTACAACCATTCGCTTGGTTGCTCGGTCACCGGCGGATATGTGGTTCGCGGGAACGCCATCGCCGCCCTGCAGGCAGCCTACCTCTTCGGCGATTATTGCACTGGGCGCATCTGGGCGTCCTGGCGGGACAGCAGTTTGACATGGCAGACGATTGAACTGATGAAAACGGCAATGTCGATCAGCAGCTTTGGCGAGGACGAGGCTGGCGAAGTCTATGTGATTGACTATACTGGCTCGCTGTATCGCTTCGAGGCGGCGGGATGATTACAGTTTTCAACTCCTCACCGGACCCTCCTCGAAGCATCAAAGGAGGGTTTAAGCCTCTCCCAGACCTGTTGGGGGGACTGAGGGGGGTTCGTCTGCAGTGATGCCGGCGCGCGTGCGTTTGTATTGGGCGATTAGCGTTTTGATCTGCAATTCCAGCGGATGATAGCGCTTCATAATCTGCTTGCCTTCGGTCTGCAGTTGCAGCATGCGCGTCTCGAGCTGACGCAAATTCGATTCCAGCTTGCCGTTGCGGTTTTTCCAGTCGATATAGGCCAGGGGCACCAGCAAAATGCAGAATGCGCCGAGGCCATACATGACGGCAGCATAATCTGCCTCGCCCGTATAATCGAAGTAGAAGCCGACTGTGCCACTGGCCAGAACCAGCATGATATGCAGCAGCATGCGCCGGGAAAAAGCGCCGCGTTGCTGCCGTTTTGCCTGCTTTCTGAACAGTTTTTCGCGCTGCTGACGTTGGCTTTCCAGCTCGTTGCGGATTGTATCGACGCGCTCTCGCAATGGTTGCGCTTCTGCAATGAATCCGTCCAACCGTTTCTTTATCAGACGCGCCGATTCCCAGCCGTCCAGCATACGGTTGTAATGCACTTCCAGCGCTTTGATTTGCAGGTCGAGCGGTTGGTAGTTTTGTCGCTGCTGGGTTCCTTGCGCGCGCACCTGCTGGATTTGCCGTTCCAGTTTGCGCTGTTTGGCCAGTTTGCGAGTATGCGGATTCCGCCAGTTAAGAATGGCGATGGGGATCAAAAGCGCGCAGGCAGCGCACAAACCCCAAGCCACAGTGCTCAAGCTGCGGTCGGCATTCCAGAATTGCCAGCCGATGATGCCGCTGGCCGCGCCAGCCAGCACCAGCAGGGCGATTTGAAGACGGATCGTGCCGGGCTGTTGACGTCGTTCTATCTTTTGTTGACGTTTTTCGTGCTGGGCAGTCAGCGCTTCCAGCTCGTTGCGAACGCCGCTCAATTGCTCACGCGCCGGCTGGCTTTGCTCGCGCAGGGCATCTAGCCGCGATTTGAACTGCTGGATACGCCCCCATTCGTCTATCTCGCTCTGCCCGCCGATGAACCAGTCGCCGCTGGTCTCGTCGCCGAAGATGTAGCGTCCGAAATCGAAGCTGTAGGGCATGGGCTTGCCGGTGCTCAGGCTGCGTTCGAGGTCGCCAACTTCTTCGACCAGTTGTTCGTGCAGCAGCATCAGCAGGCTATAGGGCGCGGTCGCACGGCGGACGGCTTCGCGCGAGCGAGCGTCGCTGCGTTCGACTGCGCTATCTCGCTGCAGGCTCAGTTCTCCGCGCAGCCTGCCCAGTTCCTGGCGCGCGCGTCTTATGCCGGCGGCACGGTCGCGCGGGTCGATGTGTGGCAAAAACAAGCGCGTAATGCCGATGGCATGCAAGTCATCGAGATAATCCTGGGGTGTTGGCAGGTTGCTCATGACGGACGGTGCATAGCAATACGAACGCAGGTGACCAGGTGGCTTTGTCGCGCAAGCTTGATTATAGCATAGGCAGGCGCAGGGATAACATTCTGGCGCGGCGCTGATATACTGGTTTTTTCACTGACCACAGCAAACACAAGCCAGTGGCAAGCAATACTCGCCCGACCAGCATTGATTGGCGGCTTTCGCAGAGACCATGACTCAGCCAGCCTTGTACCCGCTCAAATTGGCGCCGGCGCTGCACAGCAAAGTGTGGGGTGGGCGGAAGCTGGCAACGCAACTGGGCAAATCGCTGCCGACGCCCGAACCGTACGGGGAAAGCTGGGAATTGCACGACAGCTGCACGGTAGTGAATGGTCGCTTGCGCGGGCAGAGCCTCCGCGACTTGCTGGGGACTTATGGCGAATCGCTGTTGGGCGCTGGGCATGACCTTGCAGCGGGCTTTCCTCTGCTGGCGAAGTTCATTGACGCCAGGGACTGGCTTTCCATCCAGGTGCACCCAGACGACAAGCAGGCGCGCGAACTGGAAGGTGAACCGCGTGGCAAGACCGAAGCCTGGCTGGTGCTGGCAACAGAGCCGGGCGCGCAGTTGGTCATCGGCGTACAACCGGGCACAGACCGCGCGCAGTTGGCACAGTCGATCCGCCAGGGCAGTCTGGAAGCGCTGCTGGTCTATGCGGATGTGCAGGCGGGCGATGTGCTTTACCTGCCGTCCGGCACGATTCACGCCCTGGGACCCGGCAACTTGATTTACGAGATTCAGCAAGCCAGCGACACGACCTATCGGCTATACGATTGGGGCAGGCTCGGTCTGGATGGACAGCCGCGTGCGCTGCACATTGACAAAGGCTTGCGCGTGGCGAACCTGGAATCGCTGCCGCGGGTGACGCATCCGCAGGGCGAACTGCTGGTCGATGGCAGCTACTTTCGAGCTTGGCGGCACCGGCTGGATGGTGAGGCGCTTTCGCTGCGCGCCGAGGGCTGCTTCCAGGCGCTGACTTGCCTGGTCGGCGATTTGTGCATACACATGCCCGGGCACGTTCCGCTGCGCCTGAGCAAGGGCGAAACTGGCTTGTTGCCCGCTTGCGCAGATTCTTTCACGCTGCAGGGAAGTGGCAGCGTGATTCGCGCTTGCCCGGCCTGAGCGCAACCCCCGGCCTATCGCAAATTTGCAAACCTTTTACGCATTGCCTACACGCTTCTATCATCGGCTCGCCATACTTGGTCAACAAGGACCAGCACTCGGAGGAGGCGAGCGATGGACTTCAGCCGCTACACCAACAAAGCACAGCAGGCTTTGCTTTCGGCGCAGAATCTGGCTGCGGAGCATCGGCACAGCGCGATTGAGCCTGCGCATATTTTCGGCGCGCTGCTGGCACAGGCCGATGGCTTGGCGCCACGGATTATCCAGAAGATCGGCGCGCAGCCAACTGCTCTCGCGCGCGAGCTGGCATCGGCGCATTCGCAGCTGCCACGCACGACGCAGCCAACCAGCAGCCTGAGCCTTTCACGAAACAGCATCGCCTTGTTTGCGCAAGCGGAAAAAGAAGCCAAAACGATGCGCGATGAATACACCAGCAGCGAACATCTCTTGCTGGCCTTGGCGAAGGACCAGGCCATGGCCGACCTGTTGGAGCGGCATGGTGTTGTCTATGACGACATCCTCCAGGCCTTGCAATCTATCCGCGGCTCGCAGCGCATCACCAGCCCCGACCCCGAATCGACCTACGAAAGCCTGAGCAAATATGGACGCGATCTCACGGCGGATGCGCGGGGTGGCAAGCTCGACCCCGTAATCGGGCGCGATGACGAGATCCGCCGCTTGATCCACATCATCAGTCGGCGGAAAAAGAACAATCCGGTGCTGATTGGTGAAGCCGGCGTGGGCAAGACCGCCATCGCAGAAGGCCTGGCGCAGCGAATTGTGAATGGCGATGTGCCCAGCGGACTCCAGAACAAGACGATCATCGCGCTGGATATGGCGGCGCTGGTGGCTGGCAGCAAATTCCGTGGCGAATTTGAAGAACGGCTGCGAGCGGTGTTGAAAGAGATCGCCGATAGCGACGGCGGCATCCTCCTGTTCATCGACGAGCTGCATACCATTGTCGGCGCGGGCAACGCTGAGGGCGCAATAGATGCCGGCAACATGCTCAAACCCAGGCTGGCGCGGGGAGAACTGCGCATGATCGGCGCGACCACACTGGACGAATATCGCCTGCACATCGAAAAAGACGCCGCCCTAGAACGCCGCTTCCAGCCCATCTTTGTCGACCAGCCCACCGTTGCCGATACCATCAGCATCCTGCGTGGATTGAAAGAGCGCTATGAAGTGCATCATGGCGTGCGCATCCAGGATGGCGCTGTCATCGCCGCCGCCACGCTCAGCCAACGGTACCTGCCCGACCGCCAGCTGCCCGACAAAGCCATCGATCTGCTCGACGAAGCAGCCGCCCACCTCAAAATGGAAATCGACAGCAAGCCGGCCCCGCTCGACCAGGCAGAGCGGCAGATTATGCAGTTGGAGATCGAACGCGCCGCCTTGCGCAAAGAAAAAGACGCGGCATCCCGGCAGCGACTCGCAGACCTGGAAGGCGAGCTGGCCGATGCGCGCGAATCGCTTTCCAGCCTGTTGGCGGTCTGGCAGCATTCCAAAGACGCCATCGACGGGCTTTCGCAGGTCAAGACGCAGTTGGACGAGGCGCGCATGCAGCTGGAAGGCGCAGAACGCCGCAATGACCTCGAGGGCGCGGCACGATTGCGCTATGGCGAACTGCCGGCGCTGGAGAAATCGCTACATCAACGCGAGGCGACAATCAACGAGATGCGCCAGGCCGGCACGTTGCTGCTAAAAGAAGAAGTGGATGCCGATGAAGTCGCCGCTATCGTCAGCCGCTGGACAGGCGTGCCAGTCGCGCGCATGCTGGAAGGCGAGGTCGAGAAATTGCTGCGCATGGAAGCGCATCTGCACGAGCGCGTGGTCGGGCAAGCCGCTGCCGTCCGGGCTGTTGCCGCCGCGGTTCGCCGCAGTCGCGCTGGCTTGAACGATGCCAACCGCCCCATCGGTACCTTCCTGTTTTTGGGACCCACCGGCGTTGGCAAAACAGAAATGGCGCGCTCGCTGGCGCACTTCCTCTTCGATGACGAGGCGGCCATGCTGCGAATCGATATGAGCGAGTATGGCGAAAAACACAGCATCGCCCGGCTCATTGGCGCGCCACCCGGCTATGTCGGATATGAAGCAGGCGGCCAGCTAACCGAAGCGGTGCGACGCAGACCCTATTGCGTGCTGCTGCTGGACGAGATCGAAAAAGCGCATCCCGATGTCTTCAACACATTTCTGCAGGTCTTTGACGAAGGCCGGCTGACCGATGGACAGGGGCGCACGGTCAACTTCAACAACAGCCTCATCATCATGACCAGCAATGTGGGCAGCGCGCTGACCAAGCAACTGCGCGGCGATGACAAGCAACGCAGCGCCATCTTGCGCGAACTCGACAGGCACTTTCGTCCCGAGTTTCTCAATCGGCTGGACGAGATCATCATCTTCCACAGCTTGTCGCACGAGCACATCAAGCACATCGCCGAGCTGCAACTGGCTCGTATGCAGAGCGCGCTGGCCGACCGTCGGATTGAACTGGAGCTGAGCGCAGAAGCTCTGGCGCTGCTGGCAGACGCGGGATGGGACCCAGTTTATGGCGCTCGTCCGCTAAAACGCGCCATACAGCGCCTGGTGAGCGATACGCTGGCGCTGGCGCTGCTGGATGGGCAGGTCGGCGAGGGCGATTCGGTCTGGCTGGATGTTAGCGCGGATGGCGCAGCGCTGGAGATTGTGGCGCAACAGCCAACTGCCGCCCAGACAAGCTAGTCGCCGGGCGGGGGCACGGGCAGGTCGGCGTCTGGGGTAGCTTGCCACTTTGCGCCCTCGTCCACCAGCATGACAGGGATGCCAGCGCGGATGGGGTACTTGTAGCCGCTGTCGTCGCAGACCAGCCAACTGTCTTTGACGAGGCGCAGCTTGCCTGGGTCGTCGCCCTTGTCGGTGTAATGCACGGCGACCGGGCAGCGCAGAATGTCCATCATGTCTTCGGAAACCGCGGCCATCGCACATCCTCTCAACAGCTAGATCGTCCCGGGCCAGTATAGCCGCGCGGACCAGGCGCGTCAAATCGGGCGGCATGGACGCTGTATGCAGGGGAAAGCGCGACTATACTGGAACGCAGATTCCCGCCAAACCCGAGCCATCATGCGCAGCAGACGACAGCTATTCATCATCGCCAGCCTCTTTGTCAGCGCCGCATCGCTGCTGTTGATTCTGCGCGATGTGCCCATCAGCGAAGTGCTGGCGGCCATGCGCTCTGCCGATGCGCGCTATTTGCTGGCGGCGGTTTTCATCGCTTCGCCATTGGCTTTGTTTGCGCGCGGTGTGCGCTGGTGGGGGCTGCTGAGTCGGCGGCTGCCCTTGAATCAAGCGGCGCACATGGTCAACATCATGTTCCTGGGCAATCAACTGCCCTTGCGACTTGGCGAAGTGGCGCGGGGCGTACTGGCGGCGCGGTCTGGCGTACCCCTGGTTACTTCTGCCACCAGCATCGTTGTCGAGCGGCTGATCGATACGTTGGTGGTTGTGCTGCTAATCACGCTGAGCCTGAGTCAGCTGCCCGATGCGCCGCCCGAAATCAGCGAGACGGCTGCTTTGGCTGGCAGCGCTGCACTGGCTGGGTTTACACTGCTGCTGGGTTTGGCGGCCGCGCCACAATTTGCCGAACGAGCGCTGGCGCGAATGTTGACCGCCCTGCCCTGGCTCAAGCGATTGCCTCTGGAATCGGCTTTGGCTTACTTGCTGGATGGCTTGAAGCCGCTGACCGACCTGCGCGCGCTGCTGGGCTGTCTGTTTTGGACCGCGCTGGCCTGGGCATTCTCTTTGCTACATTACTTTTTGATGCACCAGGCGCTGGGCATCGTGCCAGACTCCCTCTATGCCTACCCGCTGGGCGTGTCATTGGCGGCGCTCAGCCTGGCGCTGCCTGTCAGCATTGCCGGGCTGGGACCATTTGAAGCGTCGATTGTGTTAGCGGGTTCGCTGGTGGGCGTAAGTACGTTGGAATCGCTTTCGCTGGGCTTCTTGCTGCATGGCTTGACAGTCTTCAGTTATGCGCTGTGGGGCAGCGTCGGCATGTTGGCTTTGGGCGTGTCGCCGGCCTATGCTTTCGCCCAGCGTGAGCCACCGGCCTAGTCGCTCGTCAGGTATTCGTGCACCAGCGCCTGAAAATGATGCACGCCATTTTCTCGCAGGACCGAGAAACGTCCGCGCTCATAGGCATTCGATAACAGGCCGCGCTGTACCCATTCGCACAATTCGATATCTTCCTGCTGGATCTGGTCGCTGAAGGCGATGATCTGCTGCATGCTCTCCCAGCCTTCGCCGGTGCCGGGCGTCTCAAAGTACCACTCAAAAATCGTCAGTGTTTTGTCGTGCCCAAGCGGCAGGATGATATTGATGGATGTGTTGTCCAGGTACACATTCAGCATGACATTGGGGAATATCCAGTAGTAGAGCGCGTCTTCTTCGCCTTCGCCGCTGCGCACATACCGTCGGTCGCGCACTTCGCCGGCTGCCACATCGCGGATGGGCGCGTGCTGCTTGGAATAATGGCGATAGGTATCGACGCGGTATTGGTCGTAGTCGACTTCGCGGAAGAGCGCCGGGTGAGCGATAGGCAGGTGATAGCCCTCCAGATAATTGTCGACATAAACTTTCCAGTTACAGTTGATGACATAATCGCGACGTTCGATCAAACGCATTTGCTCGAGGTTGAAGCCAGCCGCCCGGATCTCGTTGTGGATCGCGCCGAAAGTCTGGGTCATGGGCGCGGCGTCGGCATCCAGGTTGACGAAGACCCAGGGTCCCCAGGCGGCCACGCGCACTGGCTGCAAACAAACTTCATCGGCATCCCAGTTTTGCACGCCCTCGAATTCTGGAGCGCGCAGCAGCTTGCCATCCAGGTCGTAGGTCCAGCCGTGATACTTGCACTGCAAGCTCTTGCGGTTGCCACGCCCTTGTGCGACCACAGCCGCTCGGTGCGGGCAGACATTATAAAATGCGCGCAGTTCATTCTGTCGATTGCGCACGACAACCAAGGGCTGGTCGAGCACTTCACAAGCGAAAAAGTCGCCTACCCGCGCGACATCTTCCAGCCGGCCGACGGGCTGCCAGGTTCGATAGAAGATTTTCTCTGCCTCCAGGGTCAAAAAGTCTGGCTGCGTATACCAGCGGGCTGGCATGGTGGAGGCTTGCGCCAGGTCGGTGGCAGGGATATAGTCGCTGAGGTCTGGCGCGTTCATTTGGTCTCGCTCCCGGTCTGTTTTGTGCGCTAGGTTATGACGCAAGTGTACGAAATTACAAAGAATTTACGAATACTGAAGCCAGTTCAGCCGCTTTTTCGTATACTGAAAATAAGAGAGAAGAGCCTCGTAATGCGCGCGCCAGGCAGGCTGGGCGTCGATAGCGAATACCAGGCTCTTTGAAACGGAGTAGAGAAGCCGTGCAGAAATTCTTCCGCTTGTTTTGGATTATGATATTGCTGCTCAGCCTGGGCTGGGCAGTGGGCGGCGCGCTGGTGACATCGGGCACATTGGATGATGGTGGCGCGAGCGACCAACTGCGCGAAGACATCGTCATCTTCGCTGATGGATTGAATATGCCGCCAGAGCTAGAGCCTGCGCTGCTTTTTGTCATCACGGGTTTGCCACTTGCTTTGCTGTCGCTTTTCTTCGCCTGGTTCAATCACCGTGCCCTGACGATGCGAGCGGAAGCGCAGAAGCAGCAGCAGCATGATCGGCGCGGCACGTTGTTCATCACGGCGCTGTCCCTGATATTCGCGTTGCTGCTGTGGAATGCCCGTAGCGTCGACGCGCTGCTGGCACAAGGCGCGCTCGTGGCCGACTCCTTCAGCCTGACAGCCATCACCTACCCGGTGCGGCTCTTCGTCACTTTTGTGCATGAAGCCGGGCATGCCTTGGCCGCGCTGCTGACAGGCGGGCAAGTCCAGAGCTTCACTGTTTCGCCCGATGGCTCTGGCTATGCAGTTACAGCTGGTGGCAATATCTCGCTCATTTTGCCGGCCGGCTATCTGGGCGCTGCGTTGTTTGGGGCGCTGCTCTTCTTGCTCAGCAGTCGCGCGCCCTCAATAACTCGCGCCTTGTCGCTGCTGCTGGGCATCGGCTTCATCGCGCTCACAGTGCTATTCGCCCGTCCCGATGCCAGCGGCAACATGACAGCGCTGATTGTGGGCGTGGGTTATGGCGTGGCGCTGGCGCTTTTGGGCTGGCTGGCGCCACAAGGCATCAATGTCTTTTTGCTCAATACACTGGCGATATTGACCGGGCTGAACGCCGTCTTTGATCTGGCGTATTTGGTCACCAATGCGGATATTGGCAATGCGGGCATCGTCAATGATGCAGCCGCTTTTTCGCAGGAGGTCGCGCCGCTGCTGCCCCCTTCGGTTGTGGCTTTGCTGTGGGCAGCCATCGCAATCGGCATGATGGGCGCGGCCATGTACTTCGGCTTGCTCAAACCCGCGCGCAGCGAGCTTGCCAGAGACAACTGACTTGTGGGCGGGCAGAATTCGCCACGCGCAGGATAGTCGCAAACACAGACAGGAGGAGAAGAGCTATGCTAAGGACATTCGTAGAGCGCAAGGTTCGGCGTCAGATTGTGCAGCGCAGCCTGATTATCTCGGTACTGGGCTTCGCGGCGATCGTCGTGATGTGGAACACGCAGGCCTTGGCAGGCCTGATGCACCCGCTGCGCATGTTCATCAACAATATCCATGGCGGCTTGAGCGCTTTCGCCATGCAGATCAGTGGCGGCAGCGTGGAAAGCTTCACGCTCTCCGAGGCTGGCGCGTACACATTGATGTTTCGGGATGGAGCGGAAGCGCTGATAATGTCGGCGGGTTATCTGGGCTCGGCGCTGCTGGGCGCGCTGCTCTTCTACCTGGTCAATCGCGCGCCCCATCTGCTGCGCGGCTTGTCGATTGTTCTGGGTGTCTTCACGATCGCTTTCCTGGCGCTGTTTATCCGTCCCGATGCGGCCGGCGACTGGCTGTCCATGCTGGTGTGCATTGGCTTTGGCGCGTTGTTGATCTTCCTGGGCACGACTGGCACAGGCGACATCAATCGGCTGCGTTCGCGCAAATCGATCACGCAGATTGTCTTGTCCATCATCGCGCTGATGACGGCGCTGCATATCATCCTGGACTTGCCCGCCGTGCTGCAAACGCCAGCCATGAGCGCAGATGGCCAGGCGATCACCAACCCGGTCGCGTACTTCGCCGAGCATGTCATGCCGGGCGCATCGGTCGCAGCAGTCGCGTATAGCTGGAGCGCCCTAGCCATCGCGCTGCTGGGCCTGTCTTTTCACCTGGCGATTCTCCGTCCACTGCGGCAAATCCCCAAGAACGACGATATTGTCTGACCAGGGAGATAAGCTTTCCTCGACAGGTCAGCTGAGGTCAGGTTATGTTTTTCTACCCCAGCCCCCAACCCCCTCCCCGAAGCATCAGGGAGGGGGAGCGCATTCAGAGAAATTGAAATCTGATGTTCAATTTCTTGCAGATTAGCAAGTTTTGCACTGGTTTCTCGACGAGTCTCCCTTCCCCATTGATATGGGGAGGGACCGGGGTGGGGTTAAACAACCCCCTCAATCCCCCCCGACAAATCAAGGGGAGGCAAGGCATGCGCAGTCGCATCACAGAGACGACTATTGAGCCGCCCGTTTTCAAGAAGCTAGCGCCGAAATTGCGTTTGTTCCCACTCCGCAAACAGCCCTTGCAGCTTCAGGCGCTGGTATTTGCCCGTTGAAGTAACGGGGATTTCGCTGCCGAACACGACCGCTTTGGGCGCTTTTTCAAATGTCAGTTGGGCTCGGCAGGCGGCGAGAATGCGCTCGGCAGTCAGTTGCGCGCCAGCTTCTGGCACGATGTAGGCGCCGACCTCTTCGCCATAATAGACATTCGGGAAAGCGATAGCCAAGCCCACTTTCACGCCATCGATAGCCAGCAGAGTTTCTTCGATATCAAAAGGGCTGAACTTGACGCCGCCGCGGTTGATCAACTCCTTGATGCGCCCGGTGATAAAAAAGAATTGCCGCCCACCTTCGCCGCGCAGGTAGAAGCCTTCATCCCCACTGCGAAACCAGCCGAACTTGAACGTCTCGGCATTGGCATCGGCGCGCTTGAAGTAGCCCTGCATGACATTGTGCCCGCGGATGCAGATTTCGCCGCGTTCGCCCGCCTCCAATTGCTCGCCACTGCCATCGGCGGAGAAGATCGCCATCTCGTTTGGCTCGATCGGACAGCCGATGCTGGGATAGCCATGCGCGAGCAGCCAACGTTGGTTGGCGCTCCAGGACAAGCCGATCGGCAAGAAGCAGGAATAACAGGTCGATTCGCTCAAACCATAACCGTGCAAGATGGTGAAACCAAATAGCTCGCTAAATTCTTTCGCCAGCGCCACAGACAAGGTGCCCGCCCCACAGATAAAGTGGCGGAAATGCGTCAGGTCGCGGCGGCTGATGCCCGCGCCAAAGATCGTGCCGCCAGCCGCCTGCTGTTCGCGCCCATATTCAATGAGAAACTGCAGCAAGGTGGGCACAACGCTGACCACATTCACGCCCTCGCGCACGACCCGCTCCCAAAAGCGGCTGGCGCTGAAGCGGCTGTTGAGCACGGTCGAGCCGCCAACCGACAAGGGCGCCATGATCGTCACCACAATGCCGTTGACATGGTGAATGGGCAGCACGCACATGGTACGTTGGTTGCCGGTGATCGCTTGCCACTGCGCGATGCCCTGCGCGTCCACCAGCAGGTTGTACTGCGACAAAATGACGCCTTTGGGCGTGCCGGTCGTGCCGCTGGTATAAACCAACAGCGCCTCGTCATCCAGGCTGGCTGTGGCTGCGCCGGCTTCGCCCAGTGGCAGGTCGCCCGCCTTCGCGCCCGAGTCGTCGCCCAGGTAGGTGGTCGGGCGGTTGCACAGCGCCTCTTGAAAGTGGATTCTCTCGCCCGTTGCTTCGCCACCAATCTGCACAATCTGCTGGATATTGGGCGCGCCGCCAAAGCCATCTTCGCCGCTGATGATGCGTTCGACGCGCTGCAGATATTCCGCCCGCGCCAGGCAGATTTTCGCCTCGCTGTTGCGCAGGATGAAGGCGATGCGCTGGTCGTCTTCGGCAACATTCTGGGGAGCGACAGCCGCGCCGATCACCCAGCAGGCGAAATAAATGATGACGGAGTCGCTGTGATTGTGCGAGATAGTGGCGACGCGATCGCCCCGGCGCACGCCCAGGTCTTCATAAAAAAAGTTGGCTGCTTGATGCACACGCGCCGTAAAGCCGGCATAGGTTTGCTCACTGCGCGCGCCAGCCTGGTCGTAGAAGATGAGGAAAGGCTTGCTTGGCGAAGTCTTGCTGTGCAGCGCCAGCACATCGCGGATGTTGCGGTAGGGCACCTTGCGCCGGGTTTGGGGCACGCCATCTTTGTTATGCGCGCGCCGCAGGTTGACTATCGTCTGCGCATCCAGCTGCTGCGACATGATGATTGCCCTCAAGTGCGATGATCTCTGCAAGCGCTATTTTTACCACATGGGCTTGCGCAGGCACAGCAGTAAACGCAAGTAAGAAATACAATAAATTAACCACCGAGTACAGCGAGTTGGAGTGAGTACACCAAGAGAAAAGCAAAGGTTTATCTCTGTGCCTCTGTGTCCTCTGTGTCCTCTGTGTCTCTGTGTATAGCAGTTACCGAAACTGCCCTGTGTGTCGCTGGCGCTATACAGGTACAATGCAGGCTGGGCAGACAGGAAACTGGCTGGCGGCTGTGTATACAATCGTGGTTGAGACAAGCGGGAAGCGAACATGAGAAAATTGTGTGTGGTGGGCAGCGGTTATGTCGGCCTGGTTACGGGTGCCTGTTTTGCCGATCTGGGCAATGAAGTCAGCCTGGTGGATATAGACGAGCGCAAGATTGACACGTTGCTGGCGGGCAAAATGCCCATTTATGAACCGGGCTTGGCAGAGTTGGTGCAACGAAACAGCGCCGCCCAGCGCATGCACTTCACCACCTGCTATGGCGAGGCACTCGAAGCTGCCGAGTTCGTCTTCATTTGCGTGGGCACGCCCTCGGGTGTTGATGGCGAGGCAGATTTGCAATATGTGCGCGCCGCCGCCCAGACTGTCGCCGAGACGATGACGCAGCCGCTGATCATCATCAACAAATCGACCGTCCCGGTTGGCACTGGCGACTGGACGCGCGAAATCATCTCTAGCAAGCAGCCCCAGCCAATCGACTTTTCGGTGGTTTCCTGCCCAGAATTCTTGCGCGAGGGCTCGGCCATCGCCGACTTTTTGCAGCCCGACCGCACTGTGCTGGGCTCTACCGACCGCGCGGCCGCCGAGTCTGTTGCCGAGTTGTACACGCCGGTGAATGCGCCAGTCGTCATCACCGACTTGCGCACCGCCGAGATGATCAAATATGCATCCAACGCCTTTTTGGCAACGCGCATCAGCTTTATCAACGAGATCAGCATCATCTGCGAGCGACTGGGCGCGGATGTGACCGAGGTGGCGCGCGGCATGGGCTTTGACAAACGCATCGGTCCGCACTTCCTGGATGCGGGCGTCGGCTTTGGCGGCAGTTGCTTCCCCAAAGATGTCAAAGCGCTGGCGAATATGGCGCAGACACATGGCATGCATCCGCAGTTGCTCAACGCAGTCATGGAGATCAACGCCTTTCAGCGCCGGCAGATCGCATTGAAGGCGCGCGAAATGCTGGGCGGCAGCGTCAACGGGCGCACGTTGGCTATCCTGGGCTTGGCCTTCAAGCAAAACACGGACGATACGCGCGAATCGCCTGCGCTGACCGTGGCGCGCTCCTTGTTGAATCAAGGCGCCGTGGTCAAAGCCTATGACCCGGTCGCCATGGAAAATGCCAGCCGCGACCTGCCAGACATCCAGCTTTGCCAAAGCCCCTACGATGCGGCTGATGGCTCGGACGCGCTGTTGGTGCTGACGCCCTGGAACGAATTCAAGCACCTGGATATGCGGCGCATCCACGAGTCTATGGCGCAAGCCATCGTGATAGACGGGCGCAACATGTACAATCCGGCCGAGCTGCGCAAGTTGGGATTTGCCTATCGGGGCGTGGGCAGGGGCTACAACGGCGAAGGCTGAAGCGCCGGCACATCCCGCAAGAGCGGCTGACCGCGCGTGCCACCGACCGCGCTGGCTGCTGCGCGTCCACATTGGCAGCCGATTGCCAGACAAGCCTCAAGTGGCCTATTGCCCAGCCAGCCGGCCAGAAAACCGGCAGCGAAGCTATCACCCGCGCCGATGCCATCTCCTCCGGCTGGAGCTGGCTCGACCGTGTGCGAGATTTCGCGCTCAGCCTGCCAGACGACCGCCCCGCGCAAATCGCGCTTGATGACCAGCAGCGGCACTTGCGCTCGCAGGCGCTCGACCGCCGCAGCGAAATCCGACCGTCCGCTGAGATGTTGCGCCTCTTGTTCGTTGGGCAGCAGCACATCGACATAGCGCAGCCCGCTCGCCAGGTCATAATCCCACACTTGCTGGGGATCCCAGTTGGTATCCAGCGAAGTCGTCAAGCCCAGTTGCTTGGCGCGCCGCAAGATCGTCACCCAGTCGGGCAGCAAGCCGCTCTGCAAGTACAAGCTGCCATAATGCAGATGACGAGCCGACGCCAGCAACTGGTCGGTAATATCCGCGCGGGTCAAGGCATTCAATGCGCCCAGATGGGTCAACATGGCACGGTCGCGCCCTTGCACCAGGTGCACGGTGAGGCCCGTGCGCAGTTGGGGATGGACAGACAGGTAGCGCGTATCCACGCCAGATTCCGCCAGCGCGTCGATGATCAGCTGGCCTGGCGCATCATCGCCGACTCGTCCCAGAATGGCGACTCGCAAGCCCAGCTTCGCCGCTTGCGCCGCAAAGATGCAACACGAACCGCCCATGACCAGTTCATAATCGGCCACCAGTTTTTCGACTTGTCCGAATTGCGGCTGCACATCGTCATCGCGCAGGATCAAGTCGACGCAGGCATCGGCAAAGACCAGGAGATCAAAAGGCTTGTCGGTCATTCAGTTTGCCGCCTCTTCCCATGCCAGCGCGACCAGCTCGTCCGCCAGGCCAACATAGGTCGCGGGCGTCAATTGCAGCAGTTTTTGCTTTTCTGCGGCCGGCAGCGCCAGCGCATGGATAAAGGCATGCAAGCTCTCACGCGTGACCTGCTGGCCGCGGGTCAGCGCTTTCAGCTGTTCATAGGCCTCGGGCAGATGATGCTTGCGCATGACGGTTTGCACAGCCTCCGCCAGCAGTTGCCAGGCATCGTCCAGGTCTGCTGCCAGCGCCGCTCTGTCGACTTCCAGCTTGCCCAAGCCACGCCGAACATTCATCAAGGCCAGATAGCTGTGCGCGATCGCGACGCCATAATTGCGCAGCGCCGACGAGTCGCTGAGGTCGCGCTGCCAACGCGATATGGGCAGCTTGTCCGCCAGATGCGCAAAGAGCGCATTGCTGATGCCCAGGTTGGCTTCGGCATTTTCAAAGTCGATCGGGTTGACCTTGTGCGGCATGGTCGAAGAGCCCGTCTCGCGCGCCACAACCTGCTGGCGGAAGTATGCCAGCGAGATATAGCCCCACATATCGCGACAGAAATCGAGCAATGCGGTGTTGAAACGCATCAGAGCCTGCGCCAATTCTGCCAGGTAATCGTGCGCTTCGATCTGCGTCGTCAGCGGGTTGTGCGTCAAGCCCAGGCCCTGCACAAATTCTCGAGAAAGCGCCAGCCAGTCGATGCCGGGGTAAGCGACAATGTGAGCGTTGTACGCGCCGACCGCGCCATTGAACTTGCCCAGATAATCTTGCGCTTCGATTTGTCGCAGCTGCCGCCGCAGCCGATACACGAAGACCGCGATTTCTTTGCCGAGGCTGGTCGGGGTGGCGGCTTGTCCATGCGTCCGCGCCAACATGGGGGCATTCGCCGTGCTCCGCGCCAGATCGGCCAGCGAATCCAGCAATCCGCGCGCAGCTGGCTGCCAGACCGAGCGCATCGCGCCGCGAAACATCAGCCCGTAGGCCAGGTTGTTGATATCGGCAGATGTGCAGGCGAAGTGCAGCGAACCAGCCACATCCGCCAAGCTGGTCGCTTCCAGCTGCTCGCGCAGATAATACTCGACCGCCTTGCTATCATGGTTGATGCGCGCTTCGATCGCCTTCACGCGCTCGGCCGCCGCCTCATCAAATTCGGCTTCCATCTTTGTGAGCAATGCTTGTTCGTCCGCCGTAAATGCCCGCACATGCGTGATGCCGGCCTGCTTCGACATAGCGCGCAGCCAGCGCAACTGCACCAGCGCGCGAAACTTGATCAGCGCCCATTCGGAAAGGTAATCCCGCAATGGCGCGATCTTGTCGGCATAACGCCCATCCAGTGGCGAAATCGCCCGCAAACCCATGCGGCAGCCCCCGCTCTTGCCCGCGCAAATGCCCGTATTGTACACCTGTTGCGCGCAGATTTCCCCTGCCCAGCCCGCACGCCGACAGCGATAATGACAACCAGCGAGCCGATGATCTTTGGAGCAGACCATGTCGCGACGACTCGAATCGACGCCACAGGCCGATGGCTACCGCATGCCCGCCGAATGGGAGCGGCATCTTGGCTGTTGGATGCTGTGGCCCCAGCGGCGCGATACCTGGCGCAATGGCGGCAAACCGGCGCAACGAGCATTTGTCGAAGTGGCCAGCCAGATCGCCCGTTTTGAGCGCGTCACCATGGGCGTCAACCGCAATCAGTACGAAAATGCCCGCGCTATGCTGCCGCCGCAGGTTCGCGTGGTAGAGCTGAGCAATAACGACGCCTGGATGCGCGATATGGGCGCGACTTTTGTCGTCAACCAGGCGGGCGATGTGCGCGGGATCGACTGGCGCTTCAATGCCTGGGGCGGGCTGGACAAGCTGATGTACTTTCCTTGGGATCAAGATCAGTTGGTGGCGAGCAAAATGCTGGAAATTGAGGGTATCGACCGCTATGCAGCGCCCTTTGTGCTGGAAGGCGGTTCGATCCATGTCGATGGCGAAGGCACGGTCATCACCACCGAGCAATGCCTGCTGCATCCCAACCGCAATCCGCAGCTCTCACGCGCGCAGATCGAGCAGTTGCTGGCGGACTATCTGGGCATCCGCCATATCATCTGGCTGCCGCGCGGAGTCTATGAAGACGAGACCGATGGCCATGTCGATAACCTCTGCTGTTTTGCGCGGGCGGGCGTAGTCGCCATGACCTGGACCGACGATCGCAGCGACGCGCAATATGAAAGGTCTGCGGCCGCCTACGAAGCGCTGATGACGGCGCGGGATGCGCGAGGGCACCAGTTGGAAGTCCACAAGATTCTGCAACCTGCGCCGATGACGATGACAAGGGACGAAGCGGCTGGACTGGATGTTGTCGACAGCGCATTCCTGCGTCCGGTTGGTGAGCGGCTGGCGGGATCGTACATCAACTTCTATATCGCCAACGGCGCGATTATCATGCCCGTCTTCGGCGATAGGCACGATGCGGCGGCTGCGCAAAAGCTGGCTGGGCTTTTCCCGCAACATGAGATTGTGCGCATCCAAGCGCGCGAGATCTTGCTGGGCGGCGGCAACATCCATTGCATCACGCAACAGCAGCCCGCCGGCAGCTGAGAGGGCGGCGCGACATGTCCGAGTATGTGACGATTGAAGTGGAGCCGGGCGAGCACCCGGATGTCGCCGAGCTGCTTGTCAATCAACTGTTGGCGACTGATGGCGAAGAACTGTATGCCAACCGAGAAGCGGGCGACCTGGGCTCTCCGCTGGCACAGATGCTCTTCGCGGCCGTAGATGGCATCGACCAACTGACCATACAAGAAGATTGTCTGATTATTCGGCGAATGCCCGACCAGCCCTGGGAATCCATCATCGACGAAGTGCGCGATGCCTTGCGCGACTGGTATCTCTAGGCGCTGCCAGAGTCGTCCGCGGTCCTGCTGTTGACCTGGCGGAACATGTCATCGACCTGTTTTTTCTCGCCCGCTTCCAGCACAGACAGCATCTCGCCGGCTGACATTTTGCGGTAGTCACGCTGTGCCTGCGGGATGGCGACGCCGCTGATGACACGAGCCAGTTCAAGCGAATCGCAAGCGGGGCAGCGGGGTGTGGCGGCGGCATAGTTGGCCACAGACTTGAAATGCAGGCTGAAGCGCTCCGCACAGGTATTGCAGCGAAAGTCATATTGCGGCATGCGTCAGCCTGTTCCGCGGGCCTGCAGCGCATCGGCGCGCCCCATATCGGGATGCCACTCGTCCAACAGGGCATCGGAGTGGCGCGTGGCGATCCAGCCACCCAGATCGCGAGCGATCCGCTCCAGCATCTTTGGCTGCACCCAAGTGGCTGTATCGACTTGCACAGCCACAGCGCCAGCCTCAATATAATCGCGGGCATCGAGCGGCGAATGGATGCCGCCACAGCCGATTATTGGGATATCCGCTGGCAGTTCGCGCCGCAGCCGCCCCACCATGCGCAAGACCAATGGCTTGATCAGCGGTCCATAGATGCGCCCGCTGACCAGCCGTCCGCCCTGCGCATCTCTGGCTGTGCCGCGTGGCGCAGCTGTCATCACCAGGGCATCTGCGCCCGCTTCTACAACAGGCAACGCAAGATCGTAGCACGCATAAAATGGCAAGCGCACGAGCAGCGGCTTCTCCACCATGGCGGCCGCGCGCACCAATGCAGACGCCTCGGCGCTACCCATATCATCACCCAAGCCCAACTCTACCGCAGCCACTTCCTCTACCGCGTCCAGCAGTTCGACAGCGCGTTTTGCCTGGTCGGGCGTCGTACCCAGCAGGTGGAGCACGACAGGGATCGGCAGCTTTGCCCAGACGCGGCGATTTTGACGGATTAGCGCGCCCAAGCCGGGATTGGGCAAACCAGTATGCACCAGCATGCCAGCATCCAGAGACACAATCCGCGTGCCGGCGGCTGGCTGCCAAGGCTCAATCGTGGTCGGGTTGGTCACCAGCGCGCCCAGGTTGGCATAGTCGATCAAGTTGCGGTATTCGTCGGCGAAGCCCAAGCTGCCGGCCGCAGGCATGACCGGCGTCTGCACGATCAAGCTGGTCTTGCCGGGCCGCGCGATCTCGATAGCCATGCGTCCTGTTCCGCCGCTATGCCAGCCGAAGCTGCGTCAAATCAAAGGCCGGCCCATCCAGGCACTGCAATTTGGCGCTGCCGCGCACAGGCAGCATACATGCCTGGCAAGCGCCGACGCCACAAGGCATCAGCCGCTGGAATATGCCGAAAATCGTATTGGCTGGCACATCGTTGCGCCGACTGCGAATCAACTGCATGACCTCGGCAAACCGAGCCAACTCGGGTCCCTCGCCGACCAAGACGAAGACTTGGTCTGCCCAACCCAAGGTCATGACCATATCGTGCCAACTGTGGTCGTCGCCCGCCTGGATGATTTCCAGCTCTTCGGGCAAGTGCGTGCAATCATAGTCGCGCGCCGCGCCCAAGGTGACCATGGTGAGGCTCGTTCCCTGCGCCAGCAAATGCGGCAGCATCAACAGCAGCGGCGTGGGCGGGGTCTCATAGGCCAGCAGCAGCAGGTTGCGCAATTTCTGACGAAAACGCAGCGGCTTGCCGATTGGACCCAAGATGCTCAGCAATTGTCCGGGCACAAATTGTTCGCGCGCAGGTCGCTCGACAACCAGCATGTTGCTGGCGAGGATCTCGACCGGGAAGCATAGGTCGCGCAGATAGGGGTGCCAGTTTTCGGCTTCATAATCTTTGGATATGCGCCGAGTCAGCAGCGCCTGCCCGGGCAGCAGCGACGCAAGTGAGCGATCCACCGCCAGCTCCAGCCGTTGATAGCCGCGGTT